>NZ_JAJSOZ010000008.1:0-205565 GCF_021282335.1 Bacillus sp. G16
TCAGCCTGAACGAAAGTTAATCACAGGTAAACTGAATGCTTTATTTCTAAATGATCTTGAGATTCATAAGGTTCGTCTTCTGTTAAAAGGGCCTGACTTTAGAGATCCGCTTGAGATTGCTAAGGTTTTAACACCGTTTATAACAGCTGGTGCAGTTTCTCCGAATGATCTACGTGATTTAGCTGGGAGAGTTCTTGGTAAGACGCTTGAGGAATGGCCTGAGGAAGAATACAATAGGCCGCTTGGTAAGACTAACGAGTCGTCTGCTTCTGATCCTTCGGCTACGCTGTTTAAATCTAAGGCCGGTACTCCTGATATGATTGGATTATTAAAAGATATGCGGGATGTTTTGGAGGATCTGAAGAGATGAACAAAACAGATAAACTGCTGGAAAGTCTAAATGCTTTTATTAAAAAAGCCGAGGAAGATGAGATGAAGAATCTAATGGAGAGTGTACCTGATTTCCCCGGCCTTTCTAAGATACCCAAATTTGTTGAAGAATATGAAAAAGGAATCGCCAAATTGCTCAGACGCCAGCGTAAGAAGTATTTAGACGGTCTGAATGGTTTTGTAAGCAAAGATTCGAAAGCGACTTTAGAAGCGCTTCTAGTGTTTTTTACACAGAACCTATTCGCGGAGGATGATTTCGAGGAAGAATTTCAGGAACTGACCGAGGGATTCTTGCAGCAGACCATTGAAGAACTGGCCGAAGTGATCATGGACTCTATAGATCCGGAAGTGCCTTTTAAGGTCTTATCCAATCGTACAATTAATTGGATTAAGGGTTGGTCTGAAAAACTGGCTCAGATCATGAAGTTAAACACTCATGAAGCAGTAGAAAACGTGCTGACGGATGCAATCGAAAACGGTTCTACAATCCAAGACATTGAGTTGACTCTCAAAGACATGCCACAATTTGATAGGGAGCGGGCGCGTACCACGGCCATCACTGAAGTGCTTGCTGCTTCCTCTGCCGCTCAGCATGAGTCATATGCACAATCGCCGGCAGTTAAGAAAAAGAAATGGCGGCACAGCGGAGGGAAGAAAAACAACCCGCGTGAGAATCATATTGATCTTGATGGCACAGTAATTGGCGTAGATGAAGAATTTCAGATACCAGGTAGTGGCGAGACATGCATGTTTCCACGAGATCCTAAACTATCTGCAGGTGAGCGGGTTCATTGCCATTGTGTTCTATCACCTGTGGTAGATAACGATATCTTAGGGTTGTCAGCTGAGGAAAAGGAAAAGATTCGAAGAGAAGCTTTAAAAGAAATTTAGAGAACCATTGAAACCCTGGCTATTTTATTTCGTAAAGTAAAATAGGAGGGGAGTATATGGAAACAATTTTAACATGTTTAAAAGACTATGGAGCATTATTAGGGTCCATTGTGACTGTGATCCTAACATCAATCTTGGTAATGCAACGGAACAAACTGAAAAGAAATGAAACTATTTTAACTGAAAGTCTAATGGAAGCAAGCGGGTCTCTTTTCTTCTCCATTAAAAACATATTAAATAAAGTTAAGATTACTGATATTACTGAAGAACTGAAAGAGTTTTTTGATAAATACTCAAAAGACCACAATTCACTTGTTAAATTAAAAGATAAGCGTATTATTAAACGGTTTGTAGAACTAGAGGAAC
This sequence comes from Bacillus sp. G16, assembly GCF_021282335.1. NCBI lineage: Bacteria > Bacillati > Bacillota > Bacilli > Caryophanales > Bacillaceae > Bacillus > Bacillus sp. G16. The sequence continues at coordinate 1,648 of NZ_JAJSOZ010000008.1, forward strand.
TTTATTATGTCTATCTTTCAGAAAAAACCAGTGAAAATCTAGATAGACTTATGACCAAGTTTGTAATTCTGAAAAATGATATTGAGCAGGTGTTTTATACGGAACACAAGGTTGTTAATAAAGAAGTACGATGGTATTTAATTATTGAAAGTAAAGAAAATATATGGTTCCGAATGCTGTTGAGGGGATATAGGTATTTTAGTCACACTGTTATTTTTGCAGCCTTTTTGGATATCATTATGGTGTATGTAACTATAACAGACAGGTTTTCAGAAGAACATATGCTAGAAGGTATTTATGGTTGGGTTTTCTTATTCACCCAGTTGATTTCTATCTTGTTGGTATTTGTTCTATTTGTAAATTTTATGATTCATTTAACTGAAGAAGAAAAAGATAATTGGGGAACTAAATTTTGTAGATTTATAATACCTAAACGTTTGGTTCAAAGATTTCCTTTCTTAAGGAGATTTACTGAGGGAGATAATGAAGTTAATAGCGAAAAGAGAGCAATTAAGGAGTATGAAGAGAAATACAAACAATGGTTAAATCGTGAAAGGAGGTGAACAACATGCCAAGAGAATTAGTAAATGCAAAAATCACACATGTTTCGTATGTAGACAAGGCTGCTAATCAAAAGCAGTTCTTTTTTATGAAGTCAGAAGAAAAGCCGGTATTTCAAAAAGAAGTCAAGGTTCTTACCAAAGAAGCGGACGAGCAAAAACTTGTGTACGGTATCGTATATGAGCCGGATACAGTAGACGCCCACGGTGATTTCATGACAGCTGCAGAAATCGAAAAAGCCGCTCATGGATTCCTGAAAGATGCCCGAGAAATTGACAAGCAACATGATTTTCAGGGCGGTGTTGGTGAGGTGGTTGAGTCCTATGTCGCACCGGCAAACTTTGAAATGAATGGGGAAACCATTAAAAAGGGTTCATGGGTTCTTGTGACAAAGGCTTCAGAAGAAGTATGGGAGCAAATCAAAAAAGGCGAAATTACCGGTTATTCAATGGCTGGTACTGCCGAGACAATTGAAAAGCAAGAAGAAAAGCCCGTTTCTCAAGAGAAAACAGATGAGAAAGGGCTTTTTAATTTGCTCAAAAACTTTTTTATGGGTAAACAACAACAATCATATGAAGAGCCAGTTGAAAAGGCAGGGAGAAAGTTTTCCGCTTCAAACCTGCAGGAAATTAAAAATGCTCATACTGCTCTCGGTAACTTGCTGAGTCAGGTTGAGACAGAAGAGGAGGAAAAAGAAATGACTTCGGAGGAAGTAACGAAATCAATTCAAGCCGCTTTAGAGCCGATTGAGAAGCGGCTGGCAGATCTAGAAAAAGAAGAAGATCCTAAAAAGAAAGATAAAGAAAAAACAGACGAAGAGGTTGAAAAAGAGGGCGAGAAGTTGAAAAAGGCAATATCAGAAGCTGTTCAACCGCTCGTTGATCGAATTGAAGCAATCGAAAAAAAACGTGGAACATCTAAGCAAACCGAAGAATCGGGTTCTGAACAAGTTCAAAAATCAATCTGGTCAGGGTTGTTTTAATGGATAAGGAGGATACGAATGAGAAATCAAGAGGTTATTAATAAAGCAGAAATGACGCTTTCTACTTTAGAGAGCGGCGGGATTATGAACCCTACTCAAGCTTCAACTTTTATTCGAATGGTTCAAGATACGCCAACTATTTTAAGAGATGCGCGTGTTATTCAAATGGACCATGACACACAGAAAATCGAGAAGATCGGTTTTGGTCAGCGTATTTTAAGGGCAGCCCAAGAAGGAGTTGCGTTAACTAAAGATCAAAAATCAGTTCCATCAACTAGCACAGTTAACTTAAGCACAAAAGAAGTTATTGCTGAAGTTAACATCACTTATGACACACTTGAAAACAACATCGAAAAAGATGGCCTTCAAAATACAATCATGCAAATGATAGCTGAACGTGCTGCGGTTGATATTGAAGAGTTGCTTGTAAATGGGGATACATCTTCGTCCGACTCATATCTTGCACAATTAGATGGCATCAGAAAACAAGCTACATCTCATATTGTCGATGCTGCAGGTGAGGAACTGACACGCCAAACATTTAAACGAGGATACAAAGCTGTACCTCCTAAATATTTGCGAATTCCGCAGGAGTTCCGTTTCTATACATCGCCTGGTATTGAGGTTGAATGGAAAGATCGTGTAGCGGATCGTCAAACGAACTTAGGGGATGCAGCTGTTCAAGGTGGTCTTTCTTCTGCGTTTGGTGTTCCGGTCAAAGGTATTGCAAATTTACAGCCTTATACGATTGGAGAGGGAGATACTGCAGCCGATGTTTCTGATATCATCCTAACTCATCCGAAGAATATTATTCTCGGATTCTCTCGTAACATTCGAATTGAAGTAGATAAGGACATTCGTCGCCGTATGTTTATCATTGTTTTGACAGCGAAATTGGATAGTGTTTTTGAAGAAGAGGACGCCGTAGCCAAGATCGTGAAAGTGAAGGAGTAGGTGGTCTGGCGTGTATACTGCAAAGCTTATTAAAGGCAAAACGTACAATGTTATGGGAATAACCTTTCGAGCAGGTGTCAGTCAAACAGTATCGAAAAAGCTCTATGAGTATTTAAATGAAAATCCATATTTTGTGCTGGGTAAAGATCTTAAGAATCAAAAGGATGATCCGATAAATTATACTGAATCGGAATTGAAAGGTATGAATAAAGCAGAGCATGAATCCATTATTTCTAATCTTGGTGGCAATCCGTCTGACTTCAAAAACGCAGATGAAAGAATTGCCTACATCCTTAAGCAAATAGATAACAAAGGGGAGTGACCTCATGCTGTTAATCACTCCCGATGAATTAAAGAGTTATTCGGTTTTTGAGTCTGTAAAGACCAGACCTGACGAGTTGTTAAAACAGGATATACTTGAAGCAACTGCCGATATCATTCTTAAAGTTGGACATGATTTTTCAGATGCAGAGTATATTCCTTTGCCTGAAACGGTTCGACTGGCCCTATTAAAGTTGTCTCAGTTTTATGCTCTTATAAATGGCGACGAGTCAATTATTAAAGGATATACAACTGAAAAAATTGGTGACTATTCTTATACTCTAGGGGATGGCAGTTCTCTTCAAAAACCTGATGTGTATGCATTAATAAAAGATTATGTGAAACCGGCTAACCCTGATTTAGAAGGGATTGAAGCGAAAGTGCGGATGAGATCAATATGAGTTATCAATCCTTATTGACTCACAGATGTGACATTTACCATCTGCAGGAGAAAAAAGAAAATAGAAAGCAAAAATTCGGGGTGCCGGTTGAAGATGTTCAACCGGTTTTTTCGTACCCTGATGAGCCGGACATAGAAAATCAGCCGTGTTATTTTACAGAAAAGAGTCAGTCCATTATCCAACAAGAACCGAATGTAGCTATTTATCAATCATTCCTTGTGCATTTCCCTGCTACTACTGATATTCGAGTAAATGACAGGGCGGTTTGGGATGGTACTGCTTATAAATTACAGAAGCCCCGCAAAGTCAGGAATCATCATTGGGAAGTTACGGCAGTGCGGGAGGTTGAATATTTGTGAAGATCAAAGGTCTTGATCAGTTCATTCAGTCATTAAACCGTGCTTCTCGTGGAGAATTGAAAGGGAAATACGAGGAGTGGCTTGAAGCTATGGGTTTTGAGTTCCTAGACATTATTCAAGATGAAATTATCAGGACGAAGACGGTAGACACACGCCGCTTGCTTAATTCCTTTCAGAAAGGTGACCAGGATAATATCTTTTCAATGACAAAAGGCAGCTTAAAGTTGGATGTTGGAACAAATCTGGAATACGCCCCATACGTCAATGACGGGCACTTTACTATCGATCCGTCTAAAAATCAGGATAGACGGTGGGTTCCAGGGCGGTGGAAAGGCAACCGTTTCGAATATGACCCTGCCGAAAGAAATTCCGGTATGCTGCTGAAGTTCCAATGGGTAGACGGTTCTGGCTTTTGGGATAACGCCATGGCTATATTTCAGTTGATGTTTGAGAGAAGCCTTGAGCGGAAACTGCAGCAATGGATTGATGAAGAATTTTAAGGCGGTGTTGCCATGAATCAAGAAGTAGGTTCAATTATGGGCTATCTATACAAACTGTATCCTGTTCAAGTGTATGAAGAAGAAATACCGCAGGACTTTGCTGTTCCGTCTCTTTACTTTCCACCCGCTTCCACAGTCGATGGGGTGGACACAGTATCCACGTTTCAGAAATTTTATGTTTTAAACGTGAAACTCTTTCACGAGAACGCACAGAAAGCCCATAACGAAGCGGAAAGAATTGCGGATACACTTAGAAGCAATAGAGGCATAATTCCGCTCATGCAGGAATCTGGCGAGGATACGGGGGATTTTATTCGGCTATCTCGAATAGAAACGCGGGTATCAGACGATTACGCGACCATTGTCTTAAACTGGACGAGTCGTTATTGGTATGAGCGGGAGGAACAAAGTTCAATTAATGGTTTTAAATTTAAAAGTGGGGTGAAATGATGGCCACTAAAAAAGAGAAAGCGGAAAATGCTTTTTATATTAAGGATTTGCGAGAGCACAGTCGAGAGCTCTTTGGGGTAAAACCCGAGGTGTTTGACGGTGCTCTTTTTCATGTTCATAAAACGAGTATTACAAAATCGGAAGCGAAGAAGTTAATTAATCAGTTTCTTCAAAAGGAGGTCAAATAGATGAACGGCGGAACATTCACACCCGGCAAGGAAAAAGAGCGTGCCGGTATTTACTTTAACTTCAAAACGACCGCGGAGAACCGTGTTTCTGCCGGAGAACGTGGAACAGTTGCGCTGCCGATAGCGTCCAGCTGGGGTGAGGTTAAGAAATTCATTTCTATTTCTTCAATCGAGGACCTGAATAAAAAAGTGGGGTTGAACATTGATGATCCTTCGCTGTTGCTTTTACGTGAAGCAATGAAAAAGGCAAGTACAGTCTTGCTTTATCGTCTGACGGAAGGTCTTCGTGCTTCAGCAGACATTAGCGAAGGTGTAAAGGCTACTGCTCTTTATGGCGGTACTAAAGGAAATGACATCATTATCAGCATTACAGAAAACGTTATTGACTCTTCAAAAGTGGATGTCACTACCTACCTTGATCAGTCAAAAGTTGATAAACAAACAGTTTCTAAAGCTGAAGAACTTAAACAAAATAACTATGTCACGTTTACAGGGAAAGGGGATTTAACAGTCACTATTCCGTTAACTGGTACGGCCCCTGAAGACGTCAGCGGTGCTCTTCCGGCAACTTCCGGAATCCGCTTGTCAGGTGGAACAGACAAAACACCGACCAATGCTGATTATACAGCTTTCTTGGAAGCGGCTGAAACGGAATACTTTGACACAATCGCTTTACCTGTAGAGGATAACGAGCAATTAAAAGCAACGTTTGTTGCGTTTATCAAACGGCTGAGAGACAACCAAGGGCAAAAGGTTCAAGGTGTTCTATCAAATTATAAGGGAGACCATGAGGGTATTATCAATGTAACTGGTGGTGTCCTACTTGAAGATGGAACGGAAATCACTCCTGAAAAAGCTACTGCTTGGGTTGCAGGCGCAAGTGCTGGGGCTACATTTAATCAATCACTTACATTTGTAGAATACGAGGGAGCTGTAGATGTCCTTAACCGAATTGACAACGACGAAATCGTTGAACGATTGTCAAATGGGGAATTCTTGTTTACTTATGATTCTCGTGATAAATCAGTATCGGTTGAAAAGGACATTAATTCACTCACAAGCCTAACAGCAGAGAAAAATAAGATGTTCCAGAAAAACAAAATTGTCCGTGTACTTGATGCAATCAATAACGATCTGACAACTCAACTGAAAGCATTGATCAAGTCTCGAAAAGCGAGTGGCAGTGATGTTCCCGCTACAAATGACGGACTGCAGTTTGTAAAAACGCTAATTACTCAATACTTGAGTGTTCTTCAAGATAACGGGGGCATTACTGATTTTGATTCAGAGAATGACATTACAATTGCTCTGAATAATGATCGTGACGGCTTCCTGATTGATCTTGCAGTTCAACCGGTGGATGCAGCTGAAAAATTCTACTTTAATGTTGAGGTGAAATAGGAATGGCATTAAAAGCGCAAAACACCATTTCAGGTAAAGAGGGCAGGTTGTTTCTTGATGGAGAAGAAATGGCCCATATCAAAACTTTTGAGGCCAATGTGGAGAAAAATAAATCCGAGGTCAATATCATGGGCCGTCGGATGACGGGGCACAAAACGACTGGAGCAAATGGAACGGGAACCGCCACTTTTTATAAAGTGACTTCTCAATTTGTTCTTATTATGATGGACTATGTGAAAAAGGGGAGCGATCCTTACTTTACCTTACAAGCTGTTCTGGATGACGCCTCTTCAGGTCGTGGCACTGAACGAGTCACCTTGTACGACGTGAACTTTGATTCTGCGAAAATCGCTGGGCTTGATGTTGATTCTGAAGCATTAGAGGAAGAAGTACCGTTTACTTTTGAGGACTTTGATGTTCCTGAGCAGTTAAAATCAACATTCTAATTACTTTTACAAAATCGCAAAAAAGATTACGAAAAGCTTGCGTAAAAGATGACGAAGCTCAGACGAGATATTCACGAAAAAATGTGGTAAGATTACGTTAGAAGTAATTCAACTGAACAAGTTTCAAATAGAAACTTGTATTTCTTTCAAAAGAAATGCATAAAATACAAAAAGACCCGGTTGCCGCCGGGTCAGTATAAATGTTGGCCCATCAAGAGGGCTGGCTTAACAACTTCATGAAAGTATTTAGGATAGACTTTACCCTTTAACTTTGCCGAGCTCAAGGGGTGGGTCTATTTCTTCTTTATATAAGTCAACAGGGCAATTATAAATGACCCGAAAGCAAGCATAAGCATTAATGCTTGAAATGTTGACACGTGCATCACCCCCTTTCATGAGGGAGTGAGCCAGACCGCCCTTGAGATGTTGAAAGCCAAAATTCATTTATACAAACCATATTGTACCATAACACTTTCAAAATCCGAGGATTTTTCATGGAAGAAAAAGGGTTAAGGATTCTATGATTAGGTCATTTTGAACTCAGAGATAAAAAAAGTAACAAATAAAAGATACAAATAATTATATAATCAATATATATTCATGTTATAATGGTGCCAAGCAAAAGTATTGCAACTACTGGCGTAAGCTTATAGTTGGTACCACAATACCACAATACCACATTACAACTTGTTAACGTGTATTTCTTTCATGAGAAATGCATAAAATATAAAAGCCAGAGTGCTGCCACACTCTAGCTTTTACTTGAAGCTACTGATTAACCTAGCTTTTTTTCATTTGACACGTGAGATTTTCTTTTTGACGCTCCCGTGTCTTTCTTTTGTTTTAATAGTTCCGCAACCTTTAGCACCAACCCAGCGTAGGTTGCAATAACCATAAGAAGGTCTGTGTTCAATATATTTCACCTCCCTTCAGGAGGCATTTACATGAACTCATTATTACCACCTTCCTTTACATTTAAATCGAAGATAGGAAAGGTAGCTTCAAGAATTTATTATACATGAATTATATGGAAAGCACATTCAAAAGTTTTTGAATGTGTTTTTTTTATATCCAAAAAATTTAAATTGTAAATGAAGGAGCTAATAAACATGAGTGAAAAACAAAACGAAAAGGTATACGATCTTTCATTCTTTATGCCAGGAGAAACAATTGAAGCGGAAGAAGTAAAAGTGCCGATTTCTAAACGTTTTGTAGACAAAGAAGGCAACGTTGTTCCATTCATTTTCAAAGCAATTACGACTGAACGCATTGACGAACTTGAGAAAGAGAATACGACTTACAAAAATGTAAAAGGCCGCGGTCGCGTAAAGGAGTTGGACAACCAACGTTTTTATGCTCGTATTGCGGTTGAAACGACTGTTTACCCGAACTTTAAAGCTAAGGAACTACGTGAGGCTTACAAAACAGAAGATCCAGTGGAAGTCGCCAAACGTGTTCTTTCTGTCGGAGGTGAGTATGCAAACTGGCTGAACAAAGCAATTGAAATCAACGGCTTTGATGATGATCTTGAAGACCTTGAAGAAGCAGCAAAAAACTAGTAAAGGACGGGGATAAAGAGGCTGTATATCTTTACTATGCTATGCATGACCTCAAATACGCCCCGTCAGAATTAAGAGAACTATATGAGGCCCCGAAAGAATTCAAGGCGCTCTTATATGGGTTAATCGGTTATAAGCTTGAGCTGTTAGAAAAGGAAGCGAAGAAGGGAGGTAATTAACTATGGCTAAACTAACAGCGACGTTTGAATTACATGATAAGATTTCTCGCAAGCTTCGGATGATACAAGGCAATGCTGAAAGACTTAAGAGGGCTGCTAATGGCCCTCTTATTTTTGATGCTGAAGATCGGACTGAGAGAGTTATGCAGCGAATTGACCGATCAGCCAACCGTTTGACGGCTCGGGTTCGATTGCTTGAAGTGGATTTAGATGATCGAGTTTCGAATGGCTTACATTCTATACGCCAGCAAGCTGAGGATCTTACCGAGGGCAGCCATGAGGTGACAGTTTCCGTAAATGATCAAGCTACACCACGTTTTCGTTTGATCCGTGGAGGTCTCTCTGATTTGAATCGCTCGCACGCTGAGCCAACTGTTTCTATTAAGGATAGAGCTTCAGCGGCTCTGGATGCAATTGAAGCGAAAATAGACAGCTTGAAGGATGCTACCATTACTCTGGCAGTTGCAGGCGGTTTTTCTGCAGGTTCAATTATGGGTTCTGGTAAGAGTACAATGTCTCAGGATGCTTACGTGTCAGCAACTTCAAACGTTAATAAGAAAGATGTTGCAAGAATGACGGATCAGATCTATTTCAACAATAAAGCGGGCAGTTCTCGTGAAGAAGTCAGTTTATCTTTGAGAAACTTATCACAACAGACAGGGGCGTCTAAAAAAGCTCTGGCTGATTTGACTGAGTCGTCAAGTAAGATTGCCCAGCTTATGAATGCTGATCAGGCAGAGGTAGATCGTGCTTTTAGTTCGATGTATAACAACTTGAAATTGTCTGGGAAACAAAGCGGAGACTTAATTGCTTATGTATATCGGAATGCCGGTGACCAAGCTGACGATTTATTGGACACGATGAATGAATACAGTTCCACCTTTAAAGACTTGAAGCTCACAGGCGGCCAAATTGCAAACGCCATGATAAAAGGAACAAAGGGTGGCGCCAGAAACTTCGATAACCTAGCCGATAGTATGCGTGAGTTTAACATCCGCCGAACCGAAATGTCTGATAGCCAAGTGGACGCATTTAAAATGCTGTTCGGAGCCAAGGAAACTAAGAAAATGTTCAAGGGCTTCAAAGATGGTTCAATAAGCGGTGAGGAAAGCCTATTTAGGGTGGCAAAAGCCCTTTCTAAAGTGAAAGACAAAACAAAGCGGGCTGCTATCGCGACTGAGCTTATTGGAACACAGTACGAAGACCTTAAACAGCCGATCTTGGATATGGCTGAAGGTATTGGTACAAGTGCCAAAACAAGCGGTGAATTGGAACGAAGCTTTACGAAACTTCGGGATAATAACCCGATGACACCGGTTAATGATGCAATGAGAGATTTTGAAAGCATATCTAAGGATATGGGAACTTCTCTGCTAACTGGATTAGGGCCAGCCTTTGATAAAATCAGCTCGTTCATTAACAGTAAAGAAGGTCAGGAAAAACTTAAAGAGATCAAAAAAGATATTGCCGATCTTGGTGAGGAGATAGGTGATAAGTTAAACGTAGCCATTGAGTGGAGCGTCAACCATTGGGATGATTTGAAAACAGCGATTAAAGTTGTGATCCCTTCTTTAATTGGGTTGATTGGTTATTTGAAAATACTACGTCCGCTGTTAAAAGGCATAGGTACTGTCGGAAGTGATGCAGCAGGCGTAATCCGAAAGTTAATTCCAAAACGTACTCCTAAAGCTGGCACTAATACGCAAAGTGAAGGGAGGAACAGTAATCGTAATGCCAGCACAGGGGGCAGAGAATCCAAAACTGCTACAGGTCCAACGAGTTTACCTCGAAGCGGCAGCTTAACATGTTGCTGTTGTAGCGATGGAGGTAAAAATGATCGCACTCGTAGAAGACGAGGGAAAAGAGTTTTAGGTCAACGCAGTAATCCAAACCGAATGAACCCTTCTGACAGATCAATTACTGTGTCATCTGGACAATTGGAGAGAAGGCGTTCCAGTAGAACTGTAAGTACTAATCCAACCAGAGGATCAAGACCAGCAATAACCACTACGAGATCAGAGCTATACTCAGCTGGTAGAGCTGCAGGCGGTACATCGAAGTTCGGAAAAGTCTTAAGTCCTCTGAAAAGTGTTGGCAAGTTTGCAAAGGGAGTCCCTGTATTAGGAACAGCGTTAGCGGCAACAGATTTAATTGGGATGAATAAAGACAATGTTGGTGAAAAAATTGGATCAGCTGGCGGTGGCCTTGCTGGGGCGGCTACAGGAGCAGCTATTGGCAGTGTTATTCCAGGAGTGGGAACAGCCATTGGTGGAATAGTTGGTGGTATAGCAGGCACCATGGGTGGTTCAAGTTTAGGTAAAGCGTTTGATGGTTCAGAAGTAAAGAAGAAACTAAACAGTACATTATTTGATCAAAAATGGTGGTCTGAAAAATGGTCCGGCATTAAGAGTAATGCGAAGACTTCTCTCAATGGGTTAAGTGATACATGGTCTCATGTAAAAGAAAAGGTGAAGTCTACTTTATTTAATAGTGAATGGTGGTCTGAGAAGTGGTCTGGTGTTAAAAGCTGGGCACAGGACAAATGGAATAGTGCATCATCTGTTTGGGAGTCCGTAAAGGGAAAAATAAAATCCACTTTATTTAGTGAGAAGTGGTGGTCAGGAAAGTGGGAAGGCGTAAAAGGTTGGGCTCAAAGTAAATGGGACAGCGCATCTTCTGTTTGGCAATCTGTTAAAGGAAAACTGAAATCCACTTTATTTAGCGAGAAGTGGTGGTCAGGAAAATGGGAAAGTGTAAAAAGCTGGTCCAAAAATAAATGGGACAATGCTAAATCAATATGGAAAAGTGTTAAGAGTTCCATCTCAGAAACCCTTTTTAGTAAGAAGTGGTGGTCTGAAAAGTGGCAAAGTGTAAAGGAATTGGGAAGCAGTATTTTGGGCGGAGTAAAAGAAGTCGGTGGGAAAGTAGCTTCAAGTGCGAAAAAAACTGCTGGTAAAGCGTGGGGATATGTGAAGAATGGCGTAAATTATTTATTTGGTACGGGAAAAGAAAAGCCAAAGAAACATGCTACTGGTGGTTACATTACGAAGCCAACAATATCTTGGATTGGTGAAGCAGGTAAAGAGTTTGTTATTCCTGTTGAGAATAATAAAGGTCGCGGCAAAATGCTCCTTTCTCAAGCTGCTTCGAAATTAGGGATGAGTGTTGTTGATGATATAGCATCTGCTTCATCTGCAGGAGGTGAACCAGCAACTTCCCCGCTAGTCCGTAGTGCGGCGGTGACTGCTTCTGTATCTCCTATTATTGACACATCCAGTCTTGATGAACAAGCAACATCATTTGGTCAACAGTTCACGAAGAGCTTTGATCAAGGAATTAGAGATAATGTTGTTTCTATGGAAGCATGGAAACAGAAAAACGTTGGACAGCCAATGAACAATTTAATCTCTTATTCTCCGAATTACGGAAAGCAAATGGTCAATGGTTATGCTAAAGGTCAAAACAGTACTTCAACCGGTACAGATGGCTTCTTGCAGACGAAGGTTAAAACACCATTCCAGAACACCGTAAATAAATCCTCTTCATGGGGAAGTGGAACGGTCAAAGGTTTTGCTTCAGGACAAAATAGTTCACAAACTGGTACTGATCAATACGTCAGCACTCATATTAACAAGCCGTTTATCCGCTCTAAAGAATCATCAAACGGCTGGGGAAGCGGTATGGTCGGTAATTTTGTTTCTGGCATGACTTCTAAGGCAAGTGAAGTCCATGAAGCTGCCAAGGAACTGGCGAAAAAAGTTGAGAAGGCATTTCGTGAAGAGCTTGATATTCATTCACCTTCCCGTGTCATGATGAGTCTCGGTCGTTTTGCCTCTATTGGTATTGTAAAAGGTCTGGATTCAGTTGATGTGAAAAAGTTTGCTGAAAAACAAGCAGGTTCACTAGCTGCTGCTTATTCCGGAATGGGGGCAGTAAGCGGAAATGTGAAGCAATGGCTTATGGCCGCTATCATGGCCACAAAGACACCAATGAGCTGGCTTCCAGGGCTAATGACAATTGCTCAGCATGAGTCAGGGGGTAATCCGAAGGCAATCAACTTATGGGATAGTAATGCGAAAGCAGGGCATCCATCTCAGGGACTCATGCAGACAATCCCAAGTACCTTCAACGCACACAAATTGCCGGGCATGAATAACATTCTTAACCCGATTCACAACGCTGCTGCTGCGATTGGCTATATCAAAAGCAGATATGGATCTATTAATAATGTACCAGGCATTAGAAGCATGAGGCACGGAGGTCCATATGTTGGCTACGCTAACGGAGGACTTATTACCAAAGAGCAGATTGCACGTGTCGGTGAAGGAAACAAACGGGAATGGATCATTCCAGAGGAGCGAGGTATCCGTGGACGTTATCTGTTAGCACAAGCAGCTAAGGCACTCGGAATGGAAGTAACAGACCCATCTAAAAACGGGCAAACTGAATTATCTTCCGGTCAGGTAACAGCTGCCACAACGGGTCGTAATCAAACAACGTTTACAGCTGCAGGCGGCAAAGAGGTCATTATTCAGTTTAATGGCGATCAGCATTTTCACAATGACCAAGACATGAACAGTCTTGTAGCTAAGATTAAGCAGGCCCTTGTCGATGAGCTTGAACAGGATATCAACATTGGAACGAAGGGAGTCGTTGCTTTTGACTAAATCCATATATGAATTCTGGATCTCACAAGGGAAGGACAAGCTGCGGCTTCCGGTCCTTCCTGAACAAATTGATATATCCAACACAATTCAAAATGAATCAGTAAAAGTGGCTAGTTTTGGGGAGATCACTTTTATTGATAAACCGGGAGCGAAAGAAATTTCGTTCTCTTCTTTTTTTCCAAAGAAACATAGCCCGCTTGCTGAGTATAAAGGATTTCCTTCTCCTGAAAATGCTATTGCAAAGATCGAGAAATGGGTGAAATCTAAAAAGCCGGTTCAATTCTTAATTACTGGAACGAAAATTAATTTAACTTGCAGTATCGAGGTTTTTTCTTATAGCGAGGGCCAAAAAGATATAGGTGATCGTGATTATGAAATAAAGCTGAAGGAATACAAAACTGCTTCGCCGCGGAAGATCAAGCAGAAGAAAAAGACGAAGAAGAAACGGCCATCTAAATCAGCTCCTAAAACGTACACCGTTAAGAAAGGCGATACACTGTGGGACCTTGCCGGCAAATTTTATGGAGACAGCACAAAATGGCGCAAGATCTGGAACGTCAATAAAAAGGCTATGATCAAACGAAGCAAACGGAATATCAGACAGCCAGGACACTGGATCTTTCCTGGGCAAAAATTAAAGATACCGCAGTAAGCAGGTGATGACATGATAGAACTTTTCGTCATTAAAGAAACGGAATGGCTTGAGCTGGTAACTGAAAGTGTTTCTCTTGAGGGACAACGGTATCAGGCACCCCGATCGATCACAGCAAAGATCATAACGAAACAAGGAACCCATTCATATTACAGCGTATCAGAAGGAGATACGGTTCTGTTTAAGTGGAAAGGGAAAGAGCTGTTTCGAGGTATTGTGTTTTCTCGCAATCCGGAAGAACATGGGCTGACCTTTACGGCTTATGACATGCTGCAATATCTGGTTAAGAACAAAGATGTTTATGTGTTCTCCAATAAGCGTGCAGACGAGATTATTAAGCGCCTGGCAAGAGATTTTCAAATTCCAACGACATCCATTGCAAATACAGGTTACACCATTAAATCATTAGTGTTTAAAGATGATACGAGCCTTTATGACATGATTCTGAAAGCCTTGAAACAAACGAAGAGCCAAACCGGAAGGAATTATCAATTATATTCGGCGAAGGGGAAGCTCGGCCTTCGCGCTTGGCCTGATCCGTCAGAAGTATGGGTGCTAGAATCGGGTGTGAACATTACTGGTTATCAATACAGCACTTCCATTAATGACACAGCCACAAGAGTAAAGCTGCGGCGTCAGAAAGACAATAAAACTTATACGGCTACCGTAAGTGACAACACGGGTATCAGCAAATACGGCGTGCTTCAGTATGTTGAAACAATATCAGATAACATTAACCAAGCACAGCTTCAGCAGCGTGCGAAAGTTAAACAGGCACAGAAGAAAGGCGTCAAAAAAGAACTCAAAAGTATTCAAGCAATTGGGATTCCAGATCTTCAGAGCGGTTTGCCCGTCTATATTTCAATTCCGGAAGTCGGGGTTAAGAAAACATACTGGATTGATACAGATAAACACGAATTTAAAGGATCGACACACACGATGACCATTGATGTGGTTGAGAAAAATTCTATCCCTGATGGTGTTTCCTCATGAGATTAAGTGAAGCAATCAAACATTTGGCTGTCGGTGCAGTTGATTCTGAGTCACCAGTGGATATTATGCCGGCTGAAGTGGTTTCCGTTTCACCTATTGAAATAAAGCTTAATGAAAGTGACAAATTAATAATACCTGCCGATTTGATTATTGTTCCAAAGCGGCTGCGGGCCGGTGAAGAAGAAGCATTGAATACAGGTGAGCGTGTGATGATTGTCTCCTTAAAAGGCGGGCAATCATTTTTTATTCTCGACAAAATATAGGAGGTGTTTGGAATGGCTTTGTCTCCGGAAATCGAGTTTGAGGATATAGAGGATGACAGCGAGGTCATAGAGACCTCGCAAACCTACAAAATAGATTTTGAAAATGGCTGTATCACAAATGAAATTATCACAGGCCTTGAAGCGATTAAGCAGTTTGTATATCTGTCTCTCCATACTGAGCGATATGCATATTCTGTTTACAGTCATGACATTGGAAATGAGCTTCAAGACGTGCTGGCAGATAACGAAACAACAGACGCATATAAGAAAATGGAGATCCCTCGGCTGATAGAGGAAGCACTGATCTATGACGACCGAATTTCTGCTGTTACAGATTTTGAAATAGATAAACAAGGCGAATCGTTCCGTGTCTCCTTTACAGTCGAAACTGACGAAGGAACATTGGAGATCGAGGAGGTGCTTGGCGAAGATGTTTGAAGATCAAACCTTTGAAGTGATTATGGATCGTATGTTGAACAGGATTTCAGCGGACATTGATACAAGGGAAGGCAGCGTGATTTATAATGCCTTAGCTCCTGCAGCCGCAGAATTGGCCAAGTCTTACATTTGGCTCGATACGGTGCTGGAACTTGTCTTCTCGGACACAGCACAAGGAGAATTCTTAGATCGTCGTGCTACTGAAGCCGGCATCGAGCGAACGGCTGCCACAAAAGCAGTCAGGGCAGCGGAGTTTACTGAAGGTGTGACCATTCCTGTAGGCTCTCGCTTTTATGTTGATAATCTTTATTTTCAATACACAGTTGACGGGACGTTGGAATGTGAAACAGCCGGAGAAGCGGGGAACGCAAATATTTCAGGCCAGAATCTATTGTCATTAGACACCATACCAGGACTCCAAAAAGCGATCGTGAAAGAGATTCTAATTCCTGGCCGAGAAGAGGAGGATGATGAAAGTTTAAGAGCTAGATATTTTACCCGCGTGCGTCGGGAAGCTGTCAGTGCCAATAAAGCTCACTATAAACAATGGGCTGAAGAAGTAGACGGAGTAGGGAAGGTAAAGGTCTTTCCGCTTTGGAACGGGGACGGCACAGTCAAAATTGTCGTGACTAATGCTAACTTGGAACCTGCTTCTGATATTTTAATATCAAAAGTGAAAAACTATATTGATCCTGAACCCGGACAAGGTGAGGGACAAGCGCCAATAGGTGCCTTTGTCACAGTGGAGAGTGCGGAATGGAAAGAGGTTGAGATTTCAGCCGAGGTACTTCCCGAGGTCAATAGCTCTATCGATCAGGTAAAGCAAGAAATCGAATCAGGCGTTTTAAATCTTTTTAAAAAGATTGCTTTTGAAGATAACGTCATCCGTTTATCGCAGATTAATAATATCGTCTACAATTCACCTTCAGTAAGTGATTACGCAGATATTAAAATCAACGGCGTGGCCGAAAATTTGGTTCTGAGTGACGTCGAAATCCCTAAATTGGGGCAGGTGAACATCATTGAGCAAACTCGATGAAATGACTGCTTACCTGCCTCCGTTCCTTACCAAGTTAAAGGAAATGGCTGAACTTCTTAAAGCGGAAGCTCCGGAATTTGAGAAGCAAAATAACAGCATCTTTGATCTGACAGATCAGCTGTTTATTACTACGGCAACCTGGGGGCTTGAACGATGGGAAAAGATTTTGAACGTACCGCGGGAATCAGGTGACCCCGATGAGATCCGCCGATTGCGTCTAATCTCTAAAATGTCCAATATACCGCCCGCAACATATAAGGCCATTGAACAGGCATTGAACCGGTTCCTGAAAAATCCGTCTGCTCAGGTCAGGCTGCTTCAAGGACAGTACCGTTTTAATGTTGATATTGATATAGATGATATGCAGCATATGAGCGAGCTCATAGAAACATTGGAGAATATGAAGCCAGCTCATTTGGCATATACCTTGCGAGCTGCTGTGAATGAGCCACTCAAGATAAAAGATACTGTCATTTTGAATAACAGAAGGTATCGAAAAGCAAGTGAGCTAAAGGTAGGTTATTCCGTCACGCTCAATAATAACGAGGTGGTCCTTGCATGATTACGCAGGTTTATAGAGAGCGTACAGCTGCAGATTTGAAAAATAGGATATCGAAAGTGCTACTGAATGGGAGTGAAACAGAAATTGTGGAACTCACCATTCACGGTGCGGTTGTCACGGTACTTACTCAACGAGAGGAAGATATCAAACATATTAAGAGTGTGCAGATCCTTGATGAACAAAACAACGTAATTACGGAAAGAACAACAGATTTAGACGTCAGTAATAATAGAACGCTAGATTTTAGGATTACTTTCGAGGTGGTGTAGCAAATGGCTTATGATGCAAAAACAAATTGGCTTCCGGATGATTTGATAAATGAGGATGATGTGAACCGGTGGGAGAAAGGTATTCTAGACGCGCATAAAGATTTAGCTGTACATAAAAATGACATGAACAACCCTCACAACACAACAAAGGCGCAAATCGGACTGGGGAACGTAGATAATGTACAGCAGGCTTCGAAAAAAGAATTTGAAGAGCATCTTAATGATTCACAACGGCACATAACACCAGTAGAGCGGGAGAATTGGAATGCAAAAGAAACAACTACCGGAGCTCAGGAAAAAGCTGATAAGGCTTTATCGGATGCAAAACATTACGTGGATACCAACTACAAAAATAACAATCTAACGTTAATTCCTGGAGACAATGCTATTAAAGATGCAAGAACAGGAGGGGAAGAATATCCGTTAGGACTGACCTTAATGGACATTGGACAAGGGAATACTACTGGCTACCCTTTAGGTTATGGCATTGTCAAAAATGAAAAATATAATAATTACCGTTTCACTCAATACTTTTACGGAACAGGGAATGAGTCTGGGACTTACTACGACAGTACAGGAGTCTGGATTAGACACTGGTGGAGTGGTTCAGGCTGGACTCCGTGGCAAAAGATATCAGGTTTTGCTCATGCGAATATTGGAACTACTGGTGTTCAGTATTTGAAAAAGATTGATCACACCAAAATTGCATTTAACAGGGTCATCAAAGATAGCCATAATGCCTTTGATACTAAAAACAATCGATTTATTGCTCCGAATGATGGAATGTACTTAATCGGTGCAAGTATATACACCTTAAATTACACATCTTATATTAACTTTCATTTGAAAGTTTACCTAAATGGAAAAGCGTATAAAACACTGCATCATGTAAGAGGAGACTTTCAGGAAAAGGATAATGGGATGAATCTGGGTTTAAACGGCAATGCAACTGTACCCATGAATAAAGGAGATTACGTTGAAATCTGGTGCTATTGTAATTATGGAGGAGACGAGACTTTGAAAAGGGCAGTAGATGATAAAAACGGCGTATTTAACTTTTTTGATATACAAGAACTTGGAGGCCGAAACTATCCAAGATTTTAGGAGGTAACGATGAATATAGGTGAAGCTATTCTTTTTAAATACCCAACAGCTGATCCCACAAAGGATTTTATCGTCCAGAATAATGGTGATGGAACTCCCTCATATATAGCAGAGTGGAATATTAGGGCACCTATACCAACGGAAGCAGAGTTAAAATCTTGGTGGGAAGAGCTTCAGAGTATATCTGCATCTGAACCACCAGTTCAAGTGGATCTGCTTGCAAAAGAGTTATCAAAGGAAAAACTAGCTCGTAAACAGTTTGAAGAATTAAACCAAACTTTGGGAAGCGAGCTCTCAAAAATAAAGTTGCAACTGCTTACTCTACAAGGAGGGAAAGATTCATGAATTATTGGATTTGGGCTTTACATTATGACTGGGCTACTCCTGAAATGGTGAAACAGGCAATTCGTTATAAAGATTGCTCGCCTGAGGATTTACAAAAAGGGGTAGAGAAAAAACTCATTACAGCTGAACAGTATAAAGAGATCACAGGAGAAGCCATTTAGGGCTTTTTTAATTTTGCCTTAAAGGGGGTGATTCCGTTGTAAACCCATGCTCACCACTAATGATCAACAATAGAAGGAGGATTTTCTATGGCATCATATAGTTTTCAATTCCCCACAGATGCAACGGGTAAGCCAGGAGCGGCTAAACCGTACAGAGAAGGGAACCAGGATTTTATAGTACCCGTGGCTACTATTTCAGGTAATGCGGAGCTGCTGACAAACGCAGTCTTAAAAGCGACCGAAGTGTACACGCAATATGGCCAAGATCGATTAGGTCAGATTTTAATTTCAAAAGTAAAAGGTCATGCTTATTCTGATCGTGAAGGTACCTTATTCATTGAAGAAAGTAACGATATGAATTCATGGACCACAGTCTCTTCGTTGGTTGTTAAAGCAAATACACTTGGCGAAACCGAATGGATTCATTTAACTAAACGCTATTTCCGTTTCAGGTACGCAAATGGTAACTTGCAGCAGTCAGAATTTTTACTATACCAGTCACTGGGCGCCGGTGAAGAGGATATAAACATAAACCACACTGTTCCGATTACAGCAGTTGCTCCGTTTTCAGTCCAGCTGGATAAAAGCGGCTTAACTGATGATGGTCGTTTAAAAGTTCAGACTGAAGGCTTGAATCTAAGCTCAGTAGACACTCAAGCAAAAACAAAGGATTTTGTATTTCATGATAAAACAGAAACAATAGGTGAGGGTAACCCATTCACCGTTGGATCATTCAAAACGTTACTCATTGAGGTTTATGGGACAGCTGAGACAAGTGAATTGAAGTTCTGGGGTAAATCCTTATCGGGAACAAAAAGAGCCCTTAGAGGGCAGAAAGTGGATGACGGAACATTTGCCACTAGCACAAAAGGGAAATCAGAAGCTTGGTCTTTTAACATTACTGGTTTTAAAGAAATTGTTATGGAGCTTACAGCTTTAACAAATGGAAACTTTTCAGTTAGAGGGACGGCCGTCTCATAAGATCAGGCTGTCCTTTTTTATTTGCCTCGGGGGAGGTGATTAGAAATGGAGGAGACAAGTTTGTTTATCAATTTTGAAACATTAGATTTAGCAAGAGTATATTTATTTGGAGGGGTGAAGTACCTTGATTTACTTCTAGTACTTAGCATAATTGACGTTTTAACAGGAGTAATCAAGGCATGGAAATTCAAAAAACTGCGAAGCCGAAGCGCATGGTTTGGCTATGTCCGCAAGCTACTCAATTTCTTTGCGGTCATTTTAGCAAACGTTATTGATACAGTCCTCAATTTAAACGGTGTCCTAACTTTTGGTACCGTTCTTTTTTATATCGCTAATGAAGGCTTGTCAATAACTGAAAACTTAGCACAGATCGGTGTTAAAATCCCTTCAACGATAACAGATCGATTACAAACAATTGAGAACGAAAAAGAACAGAGTAAGGATAACGCAGACAAAGTTGCTGGCTAAGCGAGTGGCTTTTTTTATTACACAGACAGAAGGAGAGAGGATATATGGCCACTAAAGTTGTAAAGAATCTAGTCTCTAAATCAAAGTATGGATTGAAATGTCCTAATCCAATGAAAGCTGAATATATCACTATTCACAACACTGCGAATGATGCTTCAGCAGTCAATGAAATTTCCTACATGAAGAATAACTCTAGCTCAACGAGTTTTCACTTTGCAGTAGACGATAAACAAGTCATTCAAGGAATTCCAATAAATCGTAACGCTTGGCACACAGGAGACGGCACAAATGGCACCGGGAACCGTAAGTCTATCGGCGTTGAAATCTGCTACAGCAAATCAGGAGGTCCTAAATATAAGGCAGCAGAAAAACTCGCTATTAAGTTTGTGGCGCAGTTGCTCAAAGAGCGAGGCTGGGGTATTGATCGTGTCCGCAAGCATCAAGACTGGAACGGGAAATATTGCCCTCACCGGATTTTGTCAGAGGGTCGATGGGATGAAGTAAAAGCCGCTATCGCTGATGAATTAAGAAAAATCGGAGGCAAAAGCTCAGCGTCTTCAGGCGGCTCTTCAGGATCCGGAACAACATATACAGTGAAAAAAGGTGATACTCTTTCTGCAATAGCAAAAGAGCACGGAGTGAGTGTGGCAAATCTTCAGAGCTGGAATAACATTAAAGACCCGAATAAAATTACAGTTGGCCAAAAGTTGAAATTAAAAGGATCCAGTTCATCCAGCAGCACTAAAACAAGCGGCAAAAAGACATCGTACCCGCTTCCTTCCGGAATTATTAAAGTGACAAGTCCGATGACGAAAGGAACAAACGTCAGACAAGTTCAAAATGCTCTTGCTGCTCTTTATTTCTACCCGGATAAAGGAGCGAAGAATGACGGCATTGACGGCGTGTACGGCCCGAAAACAGCAAACGCGGTCAAACGGTTCCAGTCAGTAAATGGCCTGACTGCTGATGGCATTTATGGACCTAAGACAAAAGCGAAAATTGAAGAGAAATTGAAATAAAAAGCATTCTGACTATGCACTTAATTACGGAAAGAGAATAAAATAAAAAGGGGTATCAATACCCCTTTTTGCTTTTAATATAAAGTCAAACTACCGTTCCAAGTTTGTCCGATTTTAGCTCCAATCGTAAATCCTTTAATGTCTATACCGAGAACCATAGCCCCTACAACCTTAATTTTTGCAGTATCATTAGTTGTTTTCTTTTTAGTAATGTTATAGCTCTTCCCAGTTTGTTTCCACCAAGCTACGTTAAGGCCAGTAACATAAGAGTTAATACCTGACACTTTGGTGAACTGAGGCTTTTTATTTACAAATTTATATTGATAATTAAACGCGATATTTTTCCAGCAAGCCATCCCTGTCATACCCCAACCTGTAAAAGGCGCCCACCAATTGATAACATGTGAGTCACTCACTTGTGGTTTTATTAGGGGAGTATCTTCACTAACGTTAATAGTCTCTTCAAACTCTTGTGGTTGTTGGGCATCTTTAATAAACTCTTCAAAATCCTGAACTGAGTCAAACTTCAAAAAATCCTTTTTAGATACACTTGAAAATTCTTCACTTGAGACATCCACTAATTCAAAACCAAGGTCCTTTTGTAACTCTTCCACTTGGTTCCTTGTTTCAGCAATCTCTTTTGTTGTGGATTCTGCGTTGGCTGAAGCAAAAGGTACCAAAGCCAAGCCAAGGGCAATGACTAAGACTAAAATCCTTTTCATACTTTCAACCTCCATTCAATTTAGTTCTTACAAACCAATTAAAACATATGAAAGTCCCGAAATCCATAAAAAACCAAAAGATTTATATTTTTCAATAAATTTATTTATTTGGATATGTTATAATTGCCGGGTAACATATAAGGGGAAGGGAGTGATTGCATGAAAAACCGATTGAAAAAATACAAGTTAGGTTTGATAAGCTTTCTAGTTCCACTTATTTCGATTTTTGTAATACCCTATGAGAAGGTTTCAGAATTGGGGTATGCTCTCGGTTTCCCTATTCAATTTGTGATTTATCGTAGTTATGATGGATTTGTAGGAAATAGGTTTTTGTTATTTACTCCAACAGAATTTATAAAGACAGAGTTTAACGTTGTTAATTATTTAATCGCCGTTCTGATGGTTTATGTATTACTAAGGATCATCAAAAAAGTGATAACAGGGTTGAAAGCAACAAAACACAATCCTATTGAGGAAAGATAAAATTATTATCCTCAATAAGCCCAACTCAATATGAGAAGGGCTTTTTTAAATAATCCATATTTTCTTTTCTTTATCCCATGAAACAGCACCTTTGCGGATCAGGCTTTTTGTAGCCTCGCGTATTTCTTGTTCGCTTTTCCCGGTCTTTCTTTTTCATTAGCAACTCTTTCTGCAGTTGGCCTATCAATGAAACTAGAAGAGGCACGTATCTTCTTGTTTTTCTGTAGTCTCTGTAATAACTTTTCATCAGTCTTACCGATATGTCTATCAATTAGCGCTAATTCTCACCAGGTGGGAGAGTTATCCCTTGTGTTACATAAAAAGATCCTTTCTCCTCAAAAAGAAGGAGAAAGGCTTTATCCGTTTATTCCTCGTATAGTTTATTAACCAACTCTGTAAAAGAATCACATATATGACTCAAAGCTTTATCAGGATCTTCATATGCAATCTCGTGATCCCAGAAAACTACGGACGGATTCTCTTTGTTCAGACGATAATCGAAGCAGATTTCATTGCCAAACACGTCATCAGCAATCGGTATTACTTTATCTGGCATTCTGCCGTCTCGATAACGATTAGAAACGTTAACTATATATGACTCACTTTCTTTATGGAAGCTATGTAAGTATCCGAATGCAATTTTTTCCCTATCTTCAAGATCAAAAGTTTCAGGAGAGGGGGTAGCGCCAGAATAGATTTTGACATATTCTAAATAATCTTTTGGGAACTTTACTTGTAACAGGTTTTCTACTTCAATAATTTCCTCGTTACTAACAGGATGCTCTCCGAAATCCCATTCAACCATATGGTATCTCCGCCTCGATATGTAAAACCCTTCTTTATGTAAGAAGGGTTTTAATTTTATTCAACCTTTAAATATATCTGGAATCTTATCTCGCCATATTAATAGCAATTCTCTAAATTGATCGGTTTCAATTGAGTTTTCATAGGGTTCTTCTACCCTAAAAGAGTTTTCAACAATTGTCACATCTTTCTTGATGAGCACACTTGTAGCATTTAACTCAATCTATATCCCTTCTGAAACCTTCTCAATGTAATCTATATACTCGTTGGCTTGTTCTTCTGTAGCGATGTTTTCAATGAAATCAGAGAAAATACTGATTTCTTCTGGCAATACTATTCCTACATCACCAAATGGATCTTCTTCAAATTTGTATGGATATTTCATATGTTATTTCCCTTAAAGATTATTATTTATATAACGGATATGAAGTTTTATTTATACCTTAATATCATACTTTTCCTTAATTCTTTTCATGTAGTTCTCTACCTCGGGTTTATTTTCTGGGTGTCGTTCTACATATTCCCTAACAAATTCATTTAAATATTTATAGAAATTTTCGTAATCTAATATGACTTCTTCATCTTCCTCGACTGCTGGGTAATCGAAATAAAAAGCTATACCCTCATCTCCAAAATAATCTTCTTCCCACTCTTCGTAGTCATCAGCAAATACACACCAGACATTCTCTATTCCATAACCCTCTCCGTTGGAGAATTTCTCTAAAATGCGTAAAAAACGTTCATCACCCATAACTTGAAAAAAATAGTTGATTAAGTCTTTGTTTTTATTATCCATTTCACTTTCACTCCGAATTATTTAATCATTTAAGGTAGGGAAAAAATTTGTTATTTCTCCAGTAGCTTCATCAATATAACCTTCAAACTTGAGACCATTTTTAGCGTATCCAGTTACTTTTCTCCCGACTACTTCTCCATTTTTCATTGCTTCTTCTCCCCACTGCAACATTTGTTCGTTTGAGATCTTCTCGGGATCATAAACTGTCTTTGGAGTACGGACTTTTTTTAGTTCTCCAGGTTTGATATTTCCTTCTCTATCTAATGCAGGTAAACCATATTCAATTTCATAGATACCATCAATTGTGGGGTGTTCTCTTTTTGAAATTATACAACTCTCTAAATCCCAACCTTTATCAATAAATGCCTTTTCAAAATTCTGTAGATTGTGACCGCCGACAATTCCTTTATTTTTCTTTCTAACTATATCTTCTACCTCAACTAAATGGGTATCATATCCTTGCCTAAAAGTAACATTTATTTTGTGAAAAGCATTATTTTTTTCTTCTTCAATTATACTTTTTAACAGTGGTGTGTTTTTAACGTTATGAGTATTCTCAATATCTTGTGCAATTCCTACAAGTGCAGGTTCATATCTGTTTTTAAAAAAGGGATTAATAAGGTTGTTTCCTTTTGTAATTCCTTTATTCACATGAGAAGCGGCTGTTCCACCTTCAACCACTTTACCCACTTTTGAGAGCTTAGTAGTGGTTTGCACTGCAGCACCTGCACCTTTTGGACCAACGATATTACCGACCGCATAACTGATATAATGTGCTCTTGTATATGCATTGCCATTTATCATTTTATCATTCCATGAATCGACGATGTTTGTCCAAATTATTTTAGGGTAGGAGGGGACACTTAAGACTGTTGTGATTGTTTTTGCAAGTTTTAGTTCCATAGGGAGCTGTGAAAATTCCCATGCGCCTACAACCAAGTCCTTGATGCCATATATCGTATCATCAATCGCATCGTTAAGCCCATCATTAACCCCATCGATGATATCCAATGCCGTTTTACCCGCATTGATTACACTTTCACCGACGGACTTCAGCTGTTTTGCTTGTTCTAGCTGCACCACATACTGTAACTGTGCAGGTTCAAGGTTCTCATACCCGATCTTCTTCGCAATTTCTAAATACTCATCCGGATCTGAGACACCATTCGCAAGCTTTTTCTTTAAGTCTTTTATCTCGCGTTCCTTCGCTTCCTCTTTCTTAATCGTCAAATAAGCTTCCGTTCGCTTCTCAATATCGCCTTTTTTCTTATGTATATCACTCTCACGGTACGCCTTGGCGTTGTAGTGAATGGGTGTAGCGTTTTTGCCTTTGCCCGTTGCTTCTTGGAGCTTTTGGAAGTCTGACTTGATGAATTGTTCATTTGGTTCTGACATAGCATATTCTGTCAGTAAATCTTCGTCAAGGTCACCTAGTTTTTCAATTGTTTTTTTGCGTTTATCATTGGCATCTGCAAGCTCATCCTTGAAGGTTTCTGTTGAAAACAAGTCGAGCGGGAGGATGTCGTCGATATCGTTTAGAATATCTTTCATGGCTTTTTTCTGTTCAGACATGATGGACTTTGATTTTTTATGGGCGTTAGCCAGTTCATGTTCTAAAAAAGATTCTTCAATATAAGCATCAGAGAGACCTTTGTCCTCGACAGCCCCGGCAATGCTATTAAAAAACGCGATCTTCATGTCAATGTAGTCGATCCATTGATCAGTTACACCAACATGATCGTGATAGAATGCTTTAATGTTATTAGCGCCTTTACCTGAGAATTCGCTGTCGTCAAGTTCAGCAACGCTTTGTAAAGCTTTTCTCAAGTTGACCATTTGCGTCCTTAGTTCTTTATATTCTTTGGCGCGGTCTGTAGCTTCAGACATAAGTGTTTTAGCTTCAAAGACTTTCATAATCATACCCTTTCATTTAATCATATAACAAAATATTACCATGGAAGAATGATGAAACTAAGTGTTATGTGGATCAAAGGGTGGAAATGAATCATTCGATCTGTGTCTTTTGATCTAGTTTTTGGGGTTTGACCAGCTTTTGTGAAATGCTTTTCATGGCTAAAATAAGAAAAAGCCGTTATGAAACGGCTAAAGGGAATTAGAACTAACGTTGTTTATCGAATCAAACAAGGAATTCATGAGTAGGTGCGAGAGTTACATTCCGGGATGCTTCCTTCATTTCGCCATTAGATATAGATCCGAAAAAGGCAAGTCCAATTAAAACGGCGGATAAACTGATAAACAATTTAGATTTCATACATGCATTCCCCTTTCGATATTTGCTTTTGAGCATATACCATCTTCTTGAAACAGATGATACTATCCTCTATTTTTCCATTATAATCGAAAAGGTTGCCTCCTAACAATGCCAGCTCTTCCAGATAAGGGTATCCTTTGCCATTCTCTAAACGAGAAAAAATGTTGAGGAGTTTAGGTGTATCACCATTTCTTATATAAAGAACGTCTAATGCTTCAAATAAGTTCATAAAAAGTTCGTCTTTAAAATCTACAGCACTTCTAATTCCTTTGCGGAAGCAATCCATTGCTTGTTCTTTTTTGCCTTGTTTAAAATAAATCAACGCTAGGTCATGATAGGCCTGTGGAAGTACGTCAGAGTTTATTTTTCTGTATTGAACCAAGGCTTGTTCGATGTAACGTGCAGCCTTATTTAGGTTGTCCATTTTGTGATAGCAGTTGCCGAGATTGAAAAATGCAGTGGCATAGATGTGAATATTTTTACTTTTAAGCAGCTCGGCACCTTTTAAAGCTTCTTGAAGGTGGGGGAGAGCTTTTTCATGGTTTTCAAGGTCATCGTAGTTACCGGCAATGACAAAATGGCACTGAATACGCCGAACAGAATAAAGTTCATGTTTTTTATAGATGTTGTATGATAGTTCAGCGTAGTGCATTGAGATATGAGTCATTTTCATATGATAATAGACTTCGGATAACTTAAAATAAAACTCAGCTTTTTCAATCTTGTCGGAGATCGTTGGAATTTTGCGTTCAGCTTTTTTGTAATATGTAATGGCCTTTGTGTATTTACCGTTTCTAAACTCATACATCCCGCGGAAGAAGTTATAATAATATGCCCGCATATTGTCTAGTTTTTTCTTATGTCCTTCGATTTTCTTTAAATATTCTGAAAGTTCCATTCGGTTTTCATCGGATGGCAGCGTGTATTCCAACATGATTTTATGGCGAAAGGCCATTAATTGATAATAAATAAGCAAGTCTTGATCTTCTTCCATAACCTCTATATCACGTTCTATTTCTGCCTTTAACATTTCAGCATCAGTAACGTTGAATTTTTGTATATGCCTATGCCATTCATTAATTTTCATTCCCACTTCAGCTGATGTGATTGATATCAAGATATTCACCCTTCCCTTAACTCTACTAGTACTGTAAATATTAACAAGTTTTTGTTCGCAGAAAAAGGCAATAGGGCACCGCAATTTAAATTTTCGGTGAGACCGCAATAATAATTTTGGTTGAACTGTAAAATCAGCTGACCTTTTTCTCATTTCACTACTTAAAACACAAAATTAAAAAGGTTAATGTTAACGAATAGGAAATTGAATTAAAACAACAATAATTGTTGGTCGATATTTTGATTACACTTTTTAGGAGGGCGATTATTAAAGTGAGTATGGGTAAAGGCTATAATATCAATTTTTTAGGTGAAGATTATATAATTAATCCCCCAAGATTAGTTGGAAAAACATAAGAAGAATCACTAAATGACGGTGAAATTTTTAATTTTACAAATTTCTCATTAGTGATGAATAAAAAACGCCGATTTCTGATTTATGGTGCAAATAATGTTGATAAAAACCTTTTAAAAGACATCGAACGAGATAATGATGACTGGCATTTTGATCTTCGGATAGGTAAAGAAAATCAAGTAGGAAACGAACTATATCGTAACAATCCGTGGGACCGAGGTCATATGGTTAGAAGACGTGATGTATGTTGGGGTACATGGGATGAAGCGAAAGCGGGAAATTATGATTCATTCTGCTGGGCAAATATTGTTCTTCAACATTGCGAAATAAATACGAAAATTTGGAACGATATAGAGGAATGGATGTTGAATTATAATGATAATATGCTTAACAAATTGTCTGTTTTTACAGGTCCTATTTTTACTATGAATGACCGTCCTTATTGTGGTGAGAATCAAAATTTAAGCTGTGGTATTCAAATTCCTGCGGGTTTTTGGAAAGTTATGTTTTTCGTCGACTTGAAAAAGAAATTACGATCTGTAGCTTTTGTAATAAAACAAGATGATTTCTGGTACGATAACAGGGGAAGAGAGTTTAAGCCACTAGAAACTTATCAAGTTCCCTTAAATTCTATCAGTGAGATGACAGGAATTGAATTTGAGAATCGCCTGTATCGGGCAAATCCTTTGTTGTATTTTGAAAGCAATTTAACGAAAAGAGAAAACATACAAACACCTGAAGCACATCCTATTAGCAGTATGGATGATTTAATTTTAGACCGTGAATTAACATAAGAAAAAGGATGACCTATGTAGGTCATCCTTTTGTTAAAGTTAGAAAACCATGTCCTTCTGCTTCTTTGCTATATCCAAGGGGAACGGTACGCTTTATTAACTCATTATAGAGTTCTTGTTCAGTAATAATTTTTCCGAGTTTCTTTTCATATTGATTAATAATCAGAGCGGCAGCTCCCGCTACGTGGGGAGTTGCCATTGATGTTCCTCTAAGTGTTGCATAGCTATTTTTCGGGTATGTTGATAGTACTTCTTCTCCGGGAGCGACTAAGTCAATTTGATTATTTGTATTTGTAAACTTACTTAATTTCTTAAAAGGATTCACTGATCCTACGCATACTACTTCTTTATAGTAAGCAGGGTAACCAACTTCATTTGTTTTTTCATTTGCATCGCCTTTATTTCCTGCAGCACAAATGACCAGGATATTATGTTGAACAGCTTTTTGAATAACTTCATGTAGCTGTTCCGGTGGCTTTTCTTCACCACTTAATGACATTGAGATGATACGTACTTTTTCCTGTTTAGTTCCTCTCCATTTAATACAGTACTCAATAGCATTAACCATATCAAAATAATCTGCAATTAGCCTCCCTTTTGCGGGACCCTCTGTAATCCTCTTTACGACTTTACAAATAAGTAATCTCACCTCTGGAGCTACTCCAACAACACCTTTTCCATCAATCACGGCACCAATAGTTCCGGCTACATGAGTACCGTGTCCAGTCAAATCATTAACATCCTTTAAATTATTTTTGTCTACAAAGTTATGTGTATCAATAATCCGTCCTTTTAAATCAGGATGATCTACTTGGCATCCACTATCAAGTACAGCAACAACAACACCTGCCCCTTTATTGCTATCCTCCCAGACATCAGGTGCTTTAATTATCTTTACACCAAACGGAATTTCAAAAGTGTTTTTTAAAATAGATTTAACCTCAAATGGAATTGGTTTTAGATAACTCATAACTTCTCCATTTCTAATATTCACCATTTAATTTTTTTACAGCTTCTGCTACAGCTTCATTGGTTTCACCTAAAACTTGTGTTGAGAAGATCCAACCACTAGATGGTTTACCACTTACAACAATCGTTTTTCCTTCATATGAAGAAAAATCAAAGTCACGGGGCATTTCCCCCGCTACAACACTTATTTTTGTAAAACGTTCATTACCAAACGAAGATTGCAAATGAACATGTTCGAAATTTCCATTGTGTACTTGTCCAATATAGTAACTTGTTTGATTATTAAAATGTTCACTATGAGATGATATAGCAGGAGTCGATTTATCTAAAGTAGGCTCTGATCCTTTAAGACGAAGCGCCATAGTAACTGCTGCTTTAGCATCAACCTTTCCAAATCCAAACCAAGGGCTCCACGTCCCATTAGGGTCATTAAGGTCTAAAAAATCTCCTTTCTCAAAAGGTGCAACTGGAGATACGTCCCAAGTTGGGTTTGGATCGTAACTAGCAGATGGTGGTGTCTTAGGATAGCCTTTCATGTTTAAGTTTTTAGAGGCTGTTCGATTTAAAATAGTGATAACTTCTAGACCTTTTAAATCAGAGTTTGCTGAAATAACTAATGCTGCGATCCCAGCAACAAGTGGTGTTGCACTAGATGTTCCACCAAAGTCAGGTGTAGTAGTTACAATATCAGTACCTATATCAGTTGTTATACCAAGTCCCTTTACAGACATACGATAATATTCATGAATATTGTTACTAGGAGCAGTAATCGAGATTCCAGTACCATAGTTAGAATAATGGCTCCGTTGAGCTGTGCTTGCTAAAGCAGCAATATGCATGACTCCTGGTATACCCACTAGATTATTTCTAAAATGTTTAGATGTTTTAACTCCAATCCATTTATAAGTTCCAGATTCTGCATGAAATTTCCACCCGTTTGTATAAGGAACTTCAAGAGGGGCGCTATGATTGATTGGACAGTTTTCGTTTCCAGCGGCCCACAAAAAGATGATTCCTTTTTTGCGTCTTCCTCCATTTATAGACAATTCCGTAATTCGATTAACTACTTGAATTGACCAATAATTAAAAGGTCCCCCTCCCCATGAATTAGACAATACATCTACTTTATCTGAAATATAATCTAGCGCAGTTAATAATTTGCTATCGCTTATATATAAGCTTGGGCCTTCTGATTCCCATTTGATTGGTAATAGGCGGCAACCAGGTGCAGCACCAACTGTCAGTTCAGCATCTACTTCTGCAGCAGCTACTCCAGCACAAGAAGTGCCATGATCATTACTCTTTGTATACATATTATCAATTTTTGCGCTTGCATCATTTTTTTTAATTAGTTGTTCACCTTCAAAATATCCCCATCCAGCAAATTTGTTAGGTGAGTTAAAATCCTTATGATTCATTCTACACCCATCATCTGTAATCCCAATAACAACCTCTGGGCTTCCGAAACTATTCAAGAGTTTCCAAGCGTCTTCACACATTGAAGAGGAGCGAGGATCAAAATCAGCATGTCTGAATCTTCCGTGTAAATGCCATTGTTGTAAATAAGAGGAATCAGTTGGTAGTGACAGGTCATATTTCATTACTCGACGATTTAAGTCGTGATCAGCATTTTCTACAAGTGGTTCTTGTTCTGTTAATTTCACTATTAATTTAAGAGGATTCATTCCGGTATGATCTG
The DNA here is from genome assembly GCF_021282335.1 of Bacillus sp. G16. Taxonomy (NCBI): domain Bacteria; kingdom Bacillati; phylum Bacillota; class Bacilli; order Caryophanales; family Bacillaceae; genus Bacillus; species Bacillus sp. G16. The sequence goes on from NZ_JAJSOZ010000008.1 coordinate 32,920, forward strand.
TTAGTTGAAATAAATAATCTTGATTACTATAGGCTTTTTTAATTATTAAGCCATAACGACCTGCAAACTCACTAACCTTTTCAGGAGAAAGAGTAGTACGGAAAGTAACAAGTATGCGATCAGTTGGTAAAAACTCAGATCCTGTATCAGCAACATAATAAGCATGATGAGTTGGAGCAACTTTTCTAGCCTCTTCCATTAAAGGTTCTAGATCAGTAGCCTTTACATTAACTTTTGTAGAGGAGGAAGAAACTTGTTTTACATCAGTAACACCTAGTTTTTCTTTGACCTCTTCCGGAAGAGAACGTATAACAAACTGATCTGCCTCTTTTCTTAATGGGATTTTTTCTCCTGCACGATAAGTATAAACAACTTGATGATTTGTCATTGCAATATCTCCTTTAAATTAGTTTCATCATCAATAATAACCATAAATGTAAATATAATACATCTAATTGCTAGGAGGTTTTTGAATTAACTTTTCATTAGGACAAACAGTTATTACATAGCATTACCCAAGGGGTGATGCATTTTATGAAGGTGAAAATCATCGAGGGACCGCAAGCTGACAAATGCATTAACGATTGCTATCATTATTTAATAAAACTTTATAGGAAGGAGATCCAGGGTGATAGCAATATATGTAAGAGTATCGACCGAGGAACAAGCGATCAAGGGATCGAGCATCGACAGCCAGATCGAGGCCTGCATAAAGAAAGCAGGGACTAAGGATGTGTTGAAGTATGCCGATGAAGGATTTTCTGGTGAGCTTTTAGAACGTCCTGCTTTGAATCGCTTAAGGGAGGATGCAAGCAAAGGACTTATAAGTCAAGTCATTTGTTATGATCCAGACCGTCTTTCTCGGAAATTAATGAATCAGCTTATCATTGATGATGAACTCCGAAAGCGAAATATACCATTGATATTTGTAAATGGAGAATACGCCAATTCTCCAGAAGGTCAATTATTTTTCGCAATGCGCGGAGCAATCTCAGAATTCGAAAAAGCCAAAATCAAAGAACGGACATCAAGCGGCCGACTTCAAAAAATGAAAAAAGGCATGATCATTAAAGATTCCAAACTATATGGCTATAAATTTGTTAAAGAGAAAAGAACTCTTGAAATATTTGAAGAGGAAGCAAAAATTATTCGAATGATTTTCAACTATTTCACCGATCATAAAAGCCCTTTTTTCGGCAGAGTAAATGGTATTGCTCTACATTTAACTCAGATGGGGGTTAAAACAAAAAAAGGTGCCAAAGTCTGGCACAGGCAGGTTGTTCGACAGATATTAATGAACTCTTCTTATAAGGGTGAACATAAACAGTATAAATATGATACAGAGGGTTCCTATGTTTCAAAACAGGCAGGGAACAAATCTATAATTAAAATAAGACCTGAAGAAGAGCAAATCACTGTGGCAATTCCAGCAATTATTCCACCTGAACAATGGGATTACGCCCAAGAGCTTTTAGGCCAAAGCAAAAGAAAGCACTTGAGTATCAGTCCCCACAATTATTTGTTATCGGGTTTGGTTAGATGCGGGAAATGCGGAAATACCATGACAGGGAAGAAAAGAAAATCACATGGTAAAGACTACTATGTGTATACTTGCCGGAAAAATTATTCTGGCGCAAAGGATCGCGGCTGCGGAAAAGAAATGTCTGAGAATAAATTGAACCGGCATGTATGGGGTGAAATTTTTAAATTCATCACAAATCCTCAAAAGTATGCTTCTTTTAAAGAGATTGAACAATCAAATCACCTGTCTGATGAATTAGAACTTATTCAAAAAGAGATAGAGAAAACAAAAAAAGGCCGCAAGCGTCTTTTAACGCTAATCAGCCTAAGCGATGACGATGATTTAGATATTGATGAAATCAAAGCACAAATTATTGAGCTGCAAAAAAAGCAAAACCAGCTTACTGAAAAGTGTAGCGAAATTCAATCAAAAATGAAAGTCTTAGATGATACAAGCTCAAGTGAAAATGCTCTAAAGAGAGCCATCGACTATTTTCAATCAATCGGTGCAGATAACTTAACTCTTGAAGATAAAAAAACAATTGTTAACTTTATCGTGAAAGAAGTTATCGTTGTGGATTCTGACACCGTATATATTGAAACGTATTAAAGAGGGGTGTGTGCACCCCCCTTTTGTAATTACAATCTCATTTTCAATACACCGCGCAGCATACGTCGCCAGCTTTGTCCCTTTTCCGGCGGAATAGCTTTCAATTCCTTTGATCAGCCCGATTGTTCCGATGGAGATTAAGTCCTCTGCATCCTCACCTGTATTTTCGAACTTTTTCACAATATGGGCGACCAAGCGAAGATTATGCTCAATCAGCATGTTTCTGGCATGTTCATCTCCTTTAGCCATGAGCTCTAAGTATTTTTTTTCCTCGCTGCTTGAGAGCGGTTGTGGAAAGGCATTGTTTTTCACGTAAGATACTAAAAAGACAAGCTCTTTAACAACAAAGCCGAACGCTGCGAAAACACCTGTCACCATCGTCACCTCCACAAAAGTATGTAGGCAAAAGCCTATATGTAAATGTATGTGAGCAGGAGGCTGTCTGTGTCTGTACCGGGAAATTTCTCGCAGGGGAGCCTGGCTTTCGTGAGCAGCAGGCCAACTTCAAATTTTAAAAATAATCTTTATCATGCGCCCATACATTGAAATGAACGATGTATGGGGGGATGGGAATGAAAAAATGGATGGCAGGCCTGCTTCTTGCTGCAGCAGTTTTTCTTTGTTTAGTGGTTCCGCAGCCGATCAAGAGCGCTTCTTTGTATGACAAAGTGTTGTATTTTCCGCTGTCTCGTTATCCGGAAACAGGGGATCATATTAGAGATGCGATAGCAGAGGGACATTCTGATATTTGTACCATCGACAGGGATGGAGCGGACAAAAGGCGAGAGGAATCATTAAAAGGAATTCCGACGAAGCCGGGCTATGACCGGGATGAGTGGCCAATGGCGGTTTGCGAGGAAGGCGGCGCAGGAGCTGACGTCCGATATGTGACGCCTTCTGATAATCGCGGGGCCGGCTCGTGGGTAGGGAATCAAATGAGTGGTTATCCTGACGGCACCAGAGTGCGGTTTATTGTGCAGTAATCGAGAAGAGGCTCTTTCTTGAGCCTCTGTTGTTACGATCCTTCGCGATGCTGAATGTTCGGAGGATAGGTTTCTGCTTTTCGCCAATACTGGCGTGTGCCTTCGTCTCGAACAACGATGCCCAACTGTCTGCCCAATCGTAATTGTGCTTTCTAAAGGCCTTCTCGACCTTTTCAGGTTTTTCATCAATTTCTTCTCGTGCCAATTCATATCCGGCTGTTCCTAGGAGGACAAGCCGTTTGTGATCGATAAACACAAGAGCGATGTCGTCGGAACGAATCGTTTGTACTTTCTTTCCTTTGATTAATTCCACTGTGTCATCTGTAATTTTTACAGACAGCAGCATTGCAATAATAGAATGAGCGAACCAAATCCCTGCACACATGCCAAGCAGCGCAGTGATGAATGCAGCTGGTGATCCCTGAAAAGAGGTGACCAGCCGAAGCGGTCCTTCAAAAGGAATCCACGGAAGGGATAATGCCCATTTCGCAAACTGCGGGATAATATACCCGATCGTAAGTCCGATGATTGCAAGTGCAGTGTATAAAAGAGATGCAGCGGTTTTCGTAACTCCAATGAGAGTATGAGATTGATCCTGCAATATGTCACCTTCTTTTACTGAATAAATCGAATTCTCCCCCATATTTTAACTTAAATAGATGGTAAATCAAGGATAAAATGATGGTTTTTGATATAAAGGGAGAGTCGGTTATGGGGGAACAAAAAGATAAGCAACGCACCTGATTTTACAGTCGTGCAATTAGAGCTGTTTCGAAAAAAACAAGCGGAAGAACATACAAATCACAAAGGAGAGGGGACAGTTAAATCCTTTCGGCCTCATTTTATACGTATCACAATACAGTTCACAGGGAACATAAAGAATAAAGGCTTTTTAAACAACCGGGAGGAACAGACATGAAAATCGGATTAATCGGCTTAGGGAAAATGGGCATAAACATAGGAAAGCAATTCATTGACCGCAGTCATCAAGCGGTCGGATATGATGTAAATCAAGCGGCTGTCGATGAACTGAAAGCATATGGGGCCGAGGGGACAACGAATCTAAATGAGTTGATTTCTTCATTAGACACGCCGCGTATACTATGGGTTATGGTACCGCATGGCGTTGTCGATGCTGTTTTGCGTGATGTGACACCTTTATTAAGCAAAGGCGATATTATCATTGAAGCCGGAAACTCTCATTATAAAGAATCGATTCGCCGCTACAATCAAATGAAAGAAGCGGGTATATATTATTTCGATGCCGGAACGTCGGGCGGAATGGAAGGCGCGCGCCATGGAGCCTGTTTTATGGTGGGAGGTGACCCCGAGGCATGGGAGATTGTAGAGCCGCTGTTTCGAGACACTGCCGTCAGAAACGGATATCTTTACGCTGGTGAAGCGGGGAGCGGACATTTCTTGAAAATGATTCATAATGGCATTGAGTACGGAATGATGGCGGCAATCGGTGAAGGATTCGAAGTGCTTGAAAACAGCCAATTTGATTTTGACTACGAAAAGGTTGCCAGAGTGTGGAATCATGGCTCTGTCATTCGCTCTTGGCTTATGGGGCTGACTGAGCGTGCTTTCTCTAAAGATGCGAAGCTGGATCAGATCAAAGGCATTATGCATTCCTCAGGTGAAGGAAAATGGACAGTGGAAACAGCGCTTGATCTGCAGACCGCAACTCCGGTAATCGCCATGTCGTTACTGATGAGATACCGTTCTTTAACAGACGATACGTTTACAGGAAAGGTTGTCGCTGCGCTTCGAAATGAATTTGGAGGCCATGCGACAGAAAAAAAGTAAGGGGGCGAACAGGCCACCTTATTTTTTTTGCACGTTCAGCAGATGAGGGAACTTTTTATAAATGATCAGCATAATGATCAGAATGTAGGCTCCGTAAATGCTGAAAGACAGTAATTTATTGCTGGTAAAATTGGCACCTGCAATGGTGACAACGACAATATTCGGGATTTTCCCTATGAAAGACGCGAAGAAAAAAACATGCCAGCGAACCTGACTCAGCCCGCATATCACATTCATTACAAGAGAAGGAATGACCGGGATGAGCCTTCCTAATAAAACAGCGGTAAAAGCATTTTTGTGAAAGGAAGCCTCGTAGCTTTGGATGGCAGGATAGGCCTGAACTTTTTTTCTGGCCCAATCTCTAAGGCTGTACCTGGCGAGAAAAAACAGCATCATCGTACCAAGCATTGAGCCGGTCAGTGTAATCCAGATCCCATTTGCCATTCCGAACACAGCGCCATTTAAAGCCGCAACCAAAGCAAACGGCACAATTGGGAAAAAAACATCGGCAGCAATCAGCAGCATACTGAATAAAACAGAAAACATTCCTCCTGCTTTAATCGCATCAAGCCAAGCTTCTTTCTGAAAAAAACCGACTGCAATGATAGTAATAATTATGATGATACCTAGTATCTTTTTTAACATTTCTATGGTCACTCCCAACTAAGATGATGTCAGGAGCCAAAACCTCCGTCATCTAGAGTTAGTATAACTGGTGTCATTTCAGCGGTTCAACTGAAAACCATGTTTAGGTTGAGAACACAATTCTTTTTTATCTTGTAAAATAGGCTGTCCATCTTTCTGTTTTCTGCATTTTTTAATAGTAGGGAGGGATGGAAATGGTAACGATAAAAAAGGATTTTATACCGACATCGAACGATAATCGTCCTGGCTATGCGATGAGTCCTGCTTACATTACGGTGCATAATACAGCAAATACCGAAAAAGGCGCAAATGCGAAAATGCACGCCAATTATGTGAAAAATCCAAGCACATCTGTCAGCTGGCATTTTACAGTTGATGATTCAGTCATCTATCAGCATCTTCCGATAGATGAAAATGGCTGGCATGCGGGCGACGGCACAAATGGGACAGGGAACCGCAAATCGATCGGGATTGAGATCTGCGAAAATGCTGACGGCGACTTTGAAAAAGCAATAGCAAATGCCCAGTGGCTGATCCGGAAACTAATGAAGGAAAACAATATTCCGCTGAAACATGTCGTTCCCCACAAAAATTGGTCCGGAAAAGAATGTCCGCGCAAACTCTTGGATCGCTGGAATTCTTTTATAAACGGAATTTCTTCTTCCGATACACCTCCAAAAGAGTCGTCTCCAACATATCCGCTGCCGTCAGGTATTATCAAACTCACTTCGCCTTATCGTAAGGGCACGAAAGTCCTGCAGCTGCAAAAGGCTTTAGCCGCGCTTCATTTTTATCCTGATAAAGGTGCCAAAAATAATGGGATAGACGGAGTTTACGGACCGAAAACAGCAAATGCCGTCAAGCGTTTTCAGCTCATGAACGGATTAACTGCTGACGGCATCTATGGACCAAAAACAAAGGCCAAGCTTAAATCGAAGTTAAAGTGAATGCAGGGGTAAGGATAACCTGTTTCCAGTGCGGATACAGGTTATTTTCTTTCCTATTGCTTGCGGGTTTTTTCGATTGAGAAGAAGGGAATTTTAAAAGAATCACCTGATATGCAGAAATGAAAGCAGAATGATTTTCACTAAGGGGGACACGTTAACAATAGGAAAAAAACAGTGATAACGAAAAAACTCTTCGTTGAACGAAGGGGAACAGAGGTATAACATTAAGATGAGGCTTTTGGGGGTGTAAAGATGAAGCATTTTTTCATCCTTTTCCTTCTGCTGTTCGTTACAGCAGGATGCGATGGAAAGGAATACGAAGACGTTGTAGCATTTGGAGACAGCAACACGCGAGGCTCAAATTGGGATTATCGCGATTATCCAAAAGCACAGCAGTGGGTCAATATATTAAAAACGGCTGAACGCGGAAAGCTTGATATACTCAATGCGGGAATTGGCGGACAGACGACAGAGGATGCCCGTTTGCGGTTTCAGACAGATGTGCTGGATCAAAAACCGAAGTGTTTGTTTATTATGTTCGGCACGAATGACGCAGCGATACTGACTGAGGGGAAACCGAGAGTGTCAAAGCAGCGTTTTAGAGAAAATCTGATTTATTTTATTAAAGAAAGCAGAAAACACGGTATCAAGCCAATCTTGATGACGTGTATCCCAATTATTGAAGGAAACGGGAAGCACCACCTGTTTTACTATTCCAGATATAAAGCAGCTGCTTTTGAACCGAAAGGCGGGGCGAGGAAATGGCACAACTCATACAATGATATTACAAGAGATGTGTCGAAGCGCCTGGACGTCCCTCTTGTAGACAACTGGCAGCATTTTGTAGAAGAAGACGGCGGAAAAGCAACTGATGAAGCGCTTATCCAATCCGGTCTGATAGATCCTTCAGGCAATCATATGACACCTAAAGGGGCAAGGATTATATATGAAGGAATATTAGATGGGCAGGTTCTGAAGCGCTGAGCCGGACAACGGCCTAAGCCGTTTTATTTCACCTACATAGGCTGTTAGAAAACCTTATTAAAGGAGGCACTTCACATGTGCAGCGGTTATTCCTATTCGTATCCTTTCGGCAGCTGGCCATACGCCAGTCGGGCATATGGATACGCTTTTATCGTTGTTTTAGTTGTTGTTCTCCTGGTTGTGGGCGGCATATATTGGTTACCATAGTAACCGTCCCTTTAAAACACCTCTTTTTAGGGGTGTTTTTTGCTGAAAACAGTAGTAAAGCGCGTAACCGAAGTGATATAATATCAGTCATCTGAGTAAAAAAAGGAAATACGCCCGGAAAAAATAGACAAATTCCTATTAAGAAGATACGGAAATAATATGTCCGAGCGATCTTCTTTTTATTTCGTTTTCAATTAACTCGATAAAGTCACGGTTTAAATTCATTTCGGTGGCTTTGAAATAAGACTCTATTAGTAATTCATCAGACAGTTTTCTCATGCTAGGAACCCAATTAATGGGAGAGACACCTCCTTAAAAGTTGGAATCATTCATGATTTTAACGCATACATTGATAAGTTGCGTTCCTCTGAGGCTGAAGTTATCTTTAATCTACCATGAATTTCATATAAGAACAATCGTTCTGTTATCCACACCAGAAAGTGGATAACTTGTGAGTATCGTGTTTATAATTTGTCTAAAGAGTGATGTAATAAGAGTGGATAGTGTGTGTAATTTTATCCACACCTGGTGAAGAAACCCAATTTTTGTCGAAATTTTTTTGCTCAGTTTTTCTTTAGGCGCAAGTTCGATTTTTTTCGACAATCATTTTAAAGAGAAAGAAAAGGGAAGGGTGCGGGTTTTGTTAAAAAAGTTTTTTTTACCTGACGAGTTTGTAAAAAATATTTTTCATATTACACCTGAGAAATTAAAGGAACGAAATGTAAAAGGAATTATTACTGACCTGGATAATACGCTTGTTGAGTGGGACAGACCGAATGCGACGCCGCGTTTGATCGAGTGGTTCGAAGAAATGAAGGAGCACGGCATTAAAGTGACGATTGTCTCTAATAATAATGAAAGAAGAGTAAAACTTTTCTCAGAACCGCTTGGAATCCCATTCATCTATAAAGCAAGAAAACCGATGGGCAAAGCCTTTAACAGAGCGGTGCGCAATATGGAGCTGAAAAAAGAGGACTGCGTTGTTATCGGAGACCAGCTTCTGACCGATGTACTCGGGGGAAACCGAAACGGCTACCATACGATTTTGGTCGTACCTGTCGCTTCCTCTGACGGATTCATTACGCGCTTTAACCGCCAGGTCGAACGCAGAATACTGAGTGCTCTCAAACGAAAAGGGCACATTCAGTGGGAGGAGTAAGAAATGGAAAAGGTTGTTTGTATCGGCTGCGGAGTTGCAATCCAAACCGAGGACAAAACAGGTCTGGGATACGCGCCGCCTGCATCGCTTACGAAAGAAAATGTGATTTGCCAGCGCTGTTTCAGACTGAAAAACTATAATGAAATACAAGACGTCTCCTTAACGGATGATGATTTTTTAAACATTCTTCATGGAATTGGGGAAACAGATTCTCTCGTTGTTAAAATTGTTGATATTTTTGATTTTAACGGCAGCTGGATCAATGGGCTGCAGCGCTTGGTGGGAGGAAACCCTATCTTATTGGTTGGCAATAAAGCCGATATTTTGCCTAAGTCACTGAAAAGAGAACGTCTGATCCAGTGGATGAAGCGTGAAGCGAAAGAGCTTGGCTTAAAACCGGTTGACGTATTCTTAGTCAGTGCTGGACGCGGCCAGGGGATCAAAGAAGTCATTGATGCAATTGAGCATTACCGCAACGGCAAAGACGTCTATGTTGTCGGGTGTACCAATGTAGGGAAGTCAACCTTTATTAACCGGATTATTAAAGAAGTGTCAGGTGAAGAAGATATTATTACGACATCCCAATTTCCGGGCACAACCCTTGATGCAATTGAGATCCCGCTGGACGATGGCTCAGCGCTTTATGATACGCCGGGAATTATCAACCACCATCAAATGGCGCATTATGTTAATAAAAAGGATTTAAAAATATTATCTCCTAAAAAGGAGCTGAAGCCTCGCACATTCCAGCTTAATGATCAGCAAACACTGTATTTTGGCGGACTTGCAAGGTTTGATTATGTGTCCGGGGAAAGATCTCCTTTTATTTGCTATATGCCAAATGAGCTGATGATTCATAGAACAAAGCTGGAAAATGCAGACGCGCTTTATGAAAAGCATGCAGGGGAATTGCTCACACCTCCGGGAAAAGACGAAATGGATGAGTTTCCGGAATTAGTGGCCCATACGTTTACGATCAAAGACAAAAAGACAGATATCGTTTTCTCTGGGTTAGGCTGGGTAACAGTGCATGATGCCGATAAAAAAGTAACTGCTTACGCGCCAAAAGGCGTTCACGTATTTGTTCGGCGCTCATTAATTTAATGAAAAGGGGAGAGGAGTATGAAAAAGCTGTACGGGGTTATCGGAAATCCGATTGGCCATTCCATGTCACCTGATATTCATAACGCATCATTGAAAGATCTCGGTTTAGACGGACATTACCATGCCTTCAAAGTAGAAGAAGATGATTTGGAAGATGCGGTAAAAGGAATAAGAGCACTTGGTATACAAGGAATCAATGTGACTGTTCCGCATAAGGTTTCCATTATGGATTATCTGGATCATATTGATGAAAGTGCAAAAGTGATCGGTGCCGTAAACACGGTCAGAAGAGAGGGAGACAAGCTTGTCGGATACAATACCGACGGGGAAGGCTTTGTAAAGTCATTAATGAAGGTATTGGACAAGCCCATCTCTGAACTGTCATTCTTAATGATCGGTGCGGGCGGAGCGGCAAGAGCCATCTTTACAACAATCGCCCGTAATATCCCAAAAAAGTTTGACATCTGCAATCGGACGTTAGAAAAAGCAAAGCAGCTTACAGAATCCACTCCCTCGTTCCATAATAAAGAAGTGTTAAGCATAAAAGAAGCAGAAGAGCGGCTTGAACAGTATGATGTTATTATCCATACAACGTCTGTGGGCATGTACCCGAACGTGGACGATGTGCCGCTTTCATTACAGCGTGCTGCAAGCAGTGCCGTTGTTTGTGATATCGTGTATAATCCAATTCAGACGGCCCTTTTAAAACAAGCAAACCAAAAAGGCCTGAAAACACTCGATGGAGTAGGCATGTTTGTTGAACAGGCGGCATTGTCTTTTCAATTGTGGACTGGGCGAGAGCCTGATATTGAAAAAATGAGATCAATTGTAATAGGAAAATTAGGAGGAAAAGAATGTTAACAGGTAAACAAAAACGTTTTTTGCGTTCAAAAGCGCATCATTTAACGCCGATTTTTCAAGTAGGTAAAGGCGGAGTAAACGACAACATGATTAAACAAATTGCCGAGGCGCTTGAAGCGAGAGAGCTGATTAAAGTCAGTGTTCTTCAGAATTGTGAAGAGGATAAAAACGATGTTGCGGAAGCTCTCGTAAAAGGAAGCCGCTCTCAATTGGTGCAGACAATCGGCAATACAATTGTGTTATATAAGGAATCAAAGGAAAATAAACAAATCGAGCTTCCTTAAAGGTGGTTGAAATGAAGAAAATCGGAATTTTTGGAGGCACGTTTGATCCTCCGCATAACGGTCACCTCTTAATGGCGAATGAGGTGCTGTATCAGGCGGGGCTTGATGAAATTTGGTTTATGCCTAATCAAATTCCGCCCCATAAACAGGATGAAGACTATACGGACAGCTTTCACCGAGTGGAGATGCTGAAGCTTGCAATTCAGTCTAATCCGTCCTTTAAGCTGGAGCTGGCTGAAATGGAAAGAGAAGGGCCTTCATATACCTTTGATACCGTTTCTTTACTGAAGCAGCGTTATCCGAATGATCAGCTGTTCTTTATTATCGGTGCTGATATGATTGAATATTTGCCGAAATGGTATAAGCTGGACGAGCTGCTGAACCTCATTCAATTTATTGGAGTAAAGCGCCCCGGTTTTCATGTTGAAACCCCTTATCCGCTTCTCTTTGCAGACGTTCCGGAATTTGAGGTATCATCAACTATGATAAGGGAACGGTTTAAAAGCAAGAAGCCCACTGACTACTTAATCCCTGATAAAGTGAAGAAGTATGTAGAGGAGAATGGTTTGTATGAATCGTGAGGAGGCACTTGCCTGCGTTAAGCAGCAATTGACCGAACACCGATATATCCACACAATTGGCGTGATGAACACGGCGATCGAACTTGCGGAGCGTTTTGGAGCCGACTCTAAAAAAGCGGAAACAGCGGCTATCTTTCATGATTACGCTAAATTCCGCCCGAAAGAAGAAATGAAACAAATTATTGCACGGGAAAAAATGCCTTCGCAATTATTGGACCATAATCCGGAACTGTGGCACGCTCCGGTCGGCGCTTATTTGGTCCAAAGAGAAGCGGGGATACAAGATGAAGACATTCTTGACGCCATCAGGTATCATACCTCTGGACGGCCTGGCATGACACTTTTAGAAAAAGTCATTTACGTTGCCGATTACATTGAGCCCAACCGGGCATTTCCCGGTGTCGATGAGGTGCGTAAGCTTTGCGAGACAGATTTGAATCAAGCGCTGATTCAATCCATCAAAAATACAATGGTTTTTCTTATGAAAAAAAATCAACCGGTTTTTCCAGACACATTTTTAACGTATAACTGGCTTGTGTCTGGCAACTGAACAGGAGGAATTTGTGAATGAACCAAAAGTCCATTTTAAAGATCGCAGCTGCGGCTTGCGATGATAAACGGGCAGAGGATATTTTAGCATTGGATATGGAAGGCATATCTCTGGTTGCTGATTATTTTCTGATCTGCCACGGAAATTCAGATAAACAGGTGCAGGCGATTGCCCGTGAAATCAAGGATCAGGCTGAAGAAAACGGCATTCAAGTCAAAAAGATGGAAGGCTTCGATGAAGCAAGATGGGTGCTCGTTGACCTTGGCGATGTGATTGTCCATGTCTTCCACAAGGATGAAAGAAGCTACTACAACCTAGAAAAGCTGTGGGGAGACGCTCCGCTCGCGGATCTTGAGCTTGGAATGAACCAATGATTTACCAAGGCTTTGCAAGCGTGTATGACGAGTTAATGTCTCACGCACCTTACGATCAATGGACAAAGTGGATTGAAGCATCTCTCCCGGAAAAAGGCCGTATCCTTGATCTGGCATGCGGTACGGGAGAAATCTCAATCCGGCTTGCCGAAAAAGGCTTCGAGGTCACGGGCATTGATCTCAGTGAGGAAATGCTTTCTTACGCCCAGCAAAAGGTCTCTAGTAACCAGCCGATTCTTTTTCTTCAGCAGGATATGAGAGAGATTGCCGGTTTTGACGGCCAGTTTGACGCTGTTGCGATATGCTGTGACTCATTGAATTATTTAAAAACGAAAAATGATGTGATCGAAACCTTTAAAAGTGTATTTCGGGTGTTGAAGCCTGAAGGCATTTTGCTGTTTGATGTTCATTCATCATATAAAATTGCCGAAGTCTTTCCAGGTAGCACATTTGCTGACCAGGACGAAGATATCAGCTATATTTGGCAGAGCTTTGCTGGAAGTGAGGAGCTTTCTGTCATTCATGACATGTCGTTTTTTGTGTGGAACGGAGAAGCGTATGACCGTTTTGATGAGACGCACGAACAAAGAACGTTCCCAGTGGATGAATACGAAGACATGCTGAAGAGCTGCGGCTTTCAGCTTCACCATGTGACAGCTGATTTTACGGATTCAGAGCCATCAGGACAATCAGAACGCCTATTTTTCAAGGCGCAGAAGTCAAAAACCATCGTTTCCTAAAACGATGGTTTTTTAAAATGCTTTTTTAAGCTTTTGCATTACAGACAAAAGCATGACATACTCGTTTACACATGAAACTGCTTCTTCACTGCGGAAATATCCTCCTCGTATTTCAAATGAGTATTTTGAAATACCCGGTGAAACATATCCTGCACACCGCTTTCCAGCGCTTTAATGCCTTCTCCTGTCACACCGCCTTTAACGCAAACCTTTTCCTGTAACGCAGGCAGGGTATACAATTCGGTTTCTAACAGTTTTCCCATTCCGACAAGCATTTCCTTACACATCAGAATAGCGTCCTGTTTAGACACTGACGTTTCCGAAACGGCTGCATCTATAAACCGCTGAATCAGATAGCTCATAAAAGCGGGACCGCAGCTTACAATATCTGATGCCACCCTCGTGATGTCACTTTCAATTTCTAGCGGTTGAGAGATGTGCTCCATCAGCTCATTGATTTTCATTTTTGCAGATTCTCCGCAGCTCGTGCCGAAAGTGACGAGAGAAACGCCTGCCAGCGCCCTGTTCGTAATACTAGGGATCACTCGCGCCACTTGACACGGCACATACTGTTCGAGCTGTTCAGTTTGAACTGGGCTTGTAATTGAAATGAGAATATGATCCTTTCTTAAATAAGGCACCGCTCTTGCCAGTAAAGGATATATATCAAGCGGCTTAACACAAATAAAAATCATCTCGTTTTCAGAAACAAGCTTTTCCAGACTTTCTGTTACGTTTATGCTGTTGTATCGGTTTTTTATGTGCAACGCTTTTTCAATTGTGCGGTTTGTAATTGTTATGTTTGAGGGATCGGCTGCTTTTGATTCAATAAATGATTCTATAAGGATCGTACCCATATTTCCTGTGCCGATAAAGCCTATCTTCAATGATTTCCCCTCCTTTGAGCTATTATCCTCTAAACCATATGTGTTATCGAACTAAAATATGACGAAAGCGGGGAACATGCGCGATGAATTGGTTGAATCAGCATAAAAAAACAATTATTTTAGCGGCTTCTGCGGCTGTTTTCATAGCGTTATTTTTCATCTTTTCCAGCGGAAAAAACAAAGAGCCGGTGAAGCAGGCTGTATCAACTGAGACAGAAAATGCGGAGGTAAAGCAGGAAGCAGTAAAAGACGAGTCAAACGAAACAATTGTGATTGACATTAAAGGTGCTGTTCAGCATCCTGGCGTTTATGAAATGCGAACGGGAGACAGAGTATCTCAGGCAATTGAGAAAGCGGGCGGGACCAGTGAACAAGCAGACGAAATGCAAGTGAACTTGGCGGAGCTGCTTCAGGACGGGACAGTGGTATACATCCCGAAAAAGGGAGAGGAGACGGCGGTGCAGCAAGGAGCCGTAGGCGCTGTTCAAAGCGATGGAGGGAAGGGAGCGCTCGTAAATATCAATACAGCCACCTTAGAGGAATTACAAGGCATCTCAGGGGTGGGACCGTCAAAAGCTGAAGCTATTATTGCATACCGGGAGGAAAACGGGCGTTTCCAGACAATTGAAGATATCACTAAGGTTTCAGGAATAGGTGAAAAGTCATTTGAGAAAATAAAGTCTTCCATTACAGTAAAGTGATTTGACGGTCATGCATAATGATAGGTAAACTAAAGGTCAGGCAACACAACATTTGGAGGGAACAACGTGGAACGAATTTCATGGAATCAATACTTTATGGCTCAAAGCCATTTACTGGCGCTGCGCAGCACCTGCCCGAGACTGTCTGTCGGCGCTACTATAGTCAGAGACAAACGCATGATTGCAGGCGGCTATAACGGGTCAATCGCGGGCGGCGTGCATTGTGCAGACGAAGGATGCCTGATAATAGATGATCATTGCGCAAGAACGATTCACGCTGAAATGAATGCAATTCTTCAATGCTCTAAGTTCGGGGTGCCAACTGATGGAGCGGAGATTTATGTGACGCATTATCCGTGCATTCAATGCTGTAAATCTATCATTCAAGCTGGTATCAAAACGGTTTATTATGCTGAGGACTACAAAACAAATCCGTATGCACAGGAATTATTTGAACAGGCGGGTGTAACTGTTGAACAGGTTGAACTCGATGAAATGATCGTTGATCTGAAAAATAGGGAAAAGCTTTCATTTGTAGCTGGTCTTTTAGAGAAACTAGCGGATGCTGGTCTTGCAGAGGAAGATTTGAAGAAAATACATGAACAGGCGAATACACTTTTTACGAGCTACGTGTGATTGATGCGTAATTCGCGTTTGTTATTGCCTTTGGCGGCAGCTTCGGCAACAGCTGGAATTACTGCCGCCGCTTATTTCTCCGCTGTTTTTCTTTTCTTCCTCTTTCTCCTCATCATTTTCATCAAAACGAGACACGCTTTTCTCATTTTTGTTTGTTTCTTCTCTTTTATATTGTTTTTTGCACTGTATACGGTCACAGATTCCCGGAATGTCTCTTCATATCAGCAGGGCACTTATAAATCCAAGGCTTTGATTGACAGTATTCCTAAAATTGACGGAGACCGTATGTCTATGGTGATTAAGACACCTGATAGCGAAAAATGGGCCGCTTCATATCGCATTCAGTCTGCTGATGAAAAAGATCAGCTGTCATACATAGAACCAGGAATGTCATGTGAGTTGACGGGTGCACTGGAAGAGCCCAAACACGCAACTGTGCCGGGCACAGTTGATTATAACGAGTATCTTTACCGGCAGCATATTCACTGGAACTATTCTGTCACATCTATCCATAATTGCAGCGAACCTGCAAATTTCAAGGATAAACTGCTCGGTTTAAGAAAATACATCGTATCATTCACAAACGGCCTGCTGCCTCCTGATTCGGCAGGAATCGTACAAGCACTTACAGTCGGTGACAGATTTTATGTGGAAGACGAAGTGCTTAACGCGTATCAAAAGCTTGGTGTCGTCCATCTCTTGGCGATTTCAGGACTCCATGTCGGCATTTTGACAGCCGGGTTGTTTTATATCATGATTCGCCTTGGTATAACAAGAGAAAAGGCGTCACTTCTGTTGCTGCTATTTTTGCCGCTCTATGTGATTTTGACAGGGGCTGCTCCTTCAGTGCTTCGCGCCGCTCTGATGTCGGGTATTTACTTAGCTGGGAGCCTCGTTAAATGGCGGGTACATTCTGCCGGTGCAATCTGCCTTTCATACATCGTCCTCTTGCTCTTCAATCCTTACCATCTCTTTGAAGCCGGTTTTCAGCTTTCATTCGCCGTCAGTTTTTCTTTAATTCTATCCTCTTCTATTTTTCAACAACTCAAAACCTCACTGGGCCAGCTGACAATGGTATCTATAATCGCTCAGCTGGGCTCACTTCCTATTCTCTTGTATCATTTCCAGCAGTTTTCGATAATCAGCATACCGATGAATATGTTGATGGTTCCTTTTTATACATTCTGTGTTTTGCCGGGGGCTGTAGCAGGTGTTTTTCTATTAAGCCTTTCCGCTTCGGCTGGTCGATTTTTCTTCTGCTGGTTTGATTTCTTGATGAGCTGGACCAACAGGCTGATCACAAGAATTGCAGATATTGATGTATTCACGATCATCATTGCACGTCCCGCACCTGCTCTGCTCTTTTTATTCACGGTTACGATCATCCTATTGCTTATGACGATTGAAAAACGTTCCTTTTCGCAACTGGCGATTACTGGAGGTCTTTGCTGCGCGGTGCTCTGTCTTCTTCTCATTTATCCGAGTCTTAGCTCCGAGGGAGAAGTCGATATGATTGATATTGGGCAGGGTGACAGCATGTATGTCGGTGCTCCGCATCAGCAGGGACGTGTCTTAATTGATACAGGCGGCACTTTGTCTTACTTATCCGAGTCTTGGCGGGAAAAACAGCACCCGTTTTCACTCGGGGAAAAGGCGCTGATTCCGTTTTTAACCGCCAAGGGAATCAAACAGCTTGACGCTTTGATTCTGACGCACGCTGACCAAGATCATATCGGAGAGGCGGAGACTCTGCTAAAGCACCATAAAGTGAAGCGCCTTGTGATTCCGAAAGGGTTCGTTTCTGAACCTAAAGACGAGAAAGTGCTGCGGGCAGCCAGAGAAGAGGGCGTGACAATAGAGGAGGTGAAGCGAGGCGATGTATTGCAAATAAAGGATTTGCAGTTTCAAGTGCTGTCACCGGAAACACCTGATCCGGCAAGCAAAAATAATTCTTCTCTCGTTCTGTGGATGAAAATGGGCGGTATGAGCTGGATCTTGACGGGTGATCTGGAGAAAGAAGGGGAACAGGAGGTGATGAACGTGTTTCCGAATATAAAAGCAGACGTGTTAAAGGTGGGGCACCATGGAAGCAAAGGCTCTACCGGTGAAGAATTCATCAAACAGCTTCAGCCGAAAACGGCCATTATCTCAGCGGGAGAAAACAATCGGTACCATCATCCCCATCAAGAGGTTCTGCAAATATTACAGAGACATTCCATCCGCGTGCTGCGTACCGATCAAAGCGGAACGATCCAATATCGATATAAAAACAGAGTTGGAACCTTTTCTGTCTATCCTCCATATGATACATCAGATATAACAGAGACGAACTAAAAAAGACTGCCGAGAAATCAGCAGCCCGGGCAGTCGCTGTTATGAACCAACCAGGTGAATAACCGTTGCCATAACAAACAAGAAGGCGAAAAATCCGAAGGACACAACAAAACCAACAGCTGAATCTACAGCATCATTTCGTTTGCTTTGAACGTTTTTTTCAAAATCATTCAACTTTATCCCTCCTGACTGCTTTAAGTATAATGGAATCGTTTTGAAAAATCTAGAAGCGAAGGTAACGTTTTCTGTTCTGGTGATTATCGCCTTTTTACAAGCTGTCCCGGGGGCTTGCGAACAGGCGTTTAATATAAATGGGGAAGCAGCAGTCAGGCTTCCTCTTTACTATTTTGCAAACTCAATTTAGGATAGAAGGGGATGACGAAAGAGAGGAAGTCGTACAACAATGGTATTTGATGTGTGGAAAAGCCTGAAAAAAGGAGATGTCCATCCGGTTTATTGTTTATACGGAAAAGAGACGTATCTGCTGCAAGAAACCGTCAGCAGGATCAGACAGACGGTTGTTGATCAGGAGACAAAGGATTTCAATCTATCCGTTTTTGATCTGGAAGAGGACCCGCTGGATCAAGCGATTGCAGATGCTGAAACGTTTCCGTTTATGGGGGAGCGGCGTCTTGTCATTGTGAAAAATCCATATTTTTTAACAGGTGAGAAGAAAAAAGAAAAAATTGAGCACAACGTCAGTGCGCTTGAAACATATATACAATCGCCTGCGCCTTACACGGTCTTTGTCCTGCTTGCCCCGTATGAAAAGCTGGATGAGCGGAAAAAACTGACGAAAGCGCTAAAGAAGCACGCGTTTATGATGGAGGCGAAGGAATTAAACGCAAAGGAGACCACAGACTTTACTGTTAACCTTGCAAAAACCGAGCAGAAAACAATCGGCACTGAAGCGGCGGAACATTTGGTTCTGCTTGTGAATGGACATCTGTCATTGATTTTTCAGGAGATTCAAAAGCTCTGCACGTTTATTGGAGATCGTGAAGAAATTACGCTTGATGATGTGAAAATGCTTGTTGCGAGAAGCCTGGAGCAAAATATTTTTGAGCTGATCAATAAAATCGTCAACCGCAAACGAACGGAGAGCCTGCAAATTTTTTATGATTTGCTCAAACAAAACGAAGAACCGATCAAAATCATGGCGCTTATTTCGAACCAGTTCCGGCTGATTCTGCAGACAAAATACTTCGCGGAGCAAGGATACGGACAAAAACAAATCGCTTCTAATTTAAAAGTTCACCCATTTCGGGTAAAGCTGGCGATGGATCAAGCAAGGCTTTTTTCAGAGGCGGAGCTCCGGTCAATTATTGAACAGCTTGCCGTTATGGACTATGAGATGAAAACAGGGAAAAAGGACAAGCAGCTCCTGCTCGAACTGTTCCTTTTACAGCTGTTAAAAAGAAATGAAAAAAACGATCCCCATCATTGAGGATCGTTTTTATATTATGCAGAAAGTCCGTTCACTTTTTTCGCTAGTCTTGATTTGTATCGAGCTGCGGTATTTTTGTGTACAAGACCTGTTTTCACTGCTTTATCAATACGTTTAGCTGCTTCAGTAAGAGCAGTTTTCGCTTTGTCAGCTTCGTTGTTAGCAACAGAAGCTTCAACTTGTTTGATTGCAGTACGCATAGCAGATTTGATTGTCGCGTTATGAACGCGGCGTTCGTTGTTTGTTTTTGTACGTTTAATCGCTGATTTAATGTTTGGCATGTGTTTCACCTCCTAAGATACAACCTGTAGCACAGTGTCTTAAGGTTAAATCTTCTTCACAATAGAACAAATTGTATTCTATCAAACACATCTTTAGATTGCAATATAAATGTAAAGTATTTTTCATTGAAGGATCTCTTTTTAGCATGATTCATACACCAAATGGCAACAATATAGGTACTGAATGTGAAGGAGGCCCCTGATGAAAAAGAGTGAACTGGATGTTAATCAGTATTTGATACGAACCGATTTGGCAGTGGAAACGAAGGAAGCAATGGCCAATCAGCAGGCTGTGCCGACAAAAGAAATTAAAGGTTTTATCGAAAAAGAACGAGATCGCGGCGGCATTAAAATCCGCACTGTTGATATTACAAAGGAAGGCGCGGAGCTATCGGGAAAAAAAGAAGGGCGCTATTTAACGCTTGAGGCGCAAGGAATCAGAGAGAATGATTCGGAAATGCAGGAAAAAGTCTCTGCTGTCTTTGCGGAGGAATTCTCGGCTTTTCTTGAAAGCCTTAATATCTCAAAAGATGCGAGCTGTTTGATCGTCGGGCTCGGCAACTGGAACGTGACACCTGATGCGCTGGGACCGATGGCTGTAGAAAATCTATTGGTAACAAGGCACCTGTTCAAGCTTCAGCCGGAAAACGTGCAGGAAGGGTATAGGCCTGTCAGTGCGTTTGCACCTGGTGTGATGGGGATTACGGGAATCGAAACAAGCGACATTATTAAAGGCGTGATAGAGCAATCGAAGCCTGATTTTGTCATTGCCATTGATGCACTGGCGGCGCGGGCCGTGGAAAGGGTCAACACAACCATTCAAATATCGGATACAGGCATTCACCCGGGATCAGGTGTGGGAAATAAACGAAAAGATTTAAGCAAAGACACGCTCGGTGTACCGGTGATCGCCATCGGAGTTCCGACGGTCGTTGACGCGGTGACGATTGCCAGCGACACGGTGGACTACATATTAAAACATTTTGGCAGAGAAATGAAGGATGACAGGCCGTCAAGATCACTTGTTCCGGCTGGCATGACGTTTGGGAAAAAGAAAGTGCTCACTGAAGAAGATCTTCCTGATCAAAAGCAGCGTCAATCGTTCCTCGGCATCGTCGGAACCCTTCAAGAAGATGAAAAACGGCAGCTCATTCACGAGGTGCTGTCGCCTTTAGGCCACAATTTAATGGTCACGCCGAAGGAAGTTGATTCTTTTATCGACGATATGGCTAATGTGCTGGCGAATGGATTAAACACAGCGCTTCATGAAAAAGTGTCACAAGAAAACAAAGGCTCCTACAATCACTAAACTGTTCTACTTCCTCTAGCTTGTTCATAGAGTAATTACTAGACAAGCGCTGGAGGGATTCAATGAGAAATAAACGCAGAAACAGACAAATTGTTGTTGCGGTAAATGGCGGGAAAGCGGTAAAAGCCATCTTTCTATTTATCGCAAGCCTTATCGTGATTTTTGTTCTATCCGGTGTGCTGACGTCTCTCCGGCCGGAACTCAGGCCGTCGTCTGACTCTTTTTACGGGATTGCTGAAGAATTGCCGGGGGACATGTTTGCACACTTGCTGCGGATGGAAAACCATTATTTCGCTTCTGACCTTTCTCAAACCGACAGCTCATTCCATCTTTCACGTCTTTCTTTGAAGCTGGCGACAAGCATTAACCTCGAAGATCCGCGGAGTTTTCTTGGCCGGGAGCTGCCGGGGTTTGCACAATTTGATACCGAGATCCTGTTAGCTGGACAAGGCACGGATTATACGAATATGCCGGCGGAATCGCCGCCGCCGTCAAAGGTGATGGAGGAAGAAAGAGAAGCGAATTTGGCAGAGATTGAAAAACAGCAAACACAATCAGATCATGCGCAAAAAGATCCGCCGAAACAAACAACCGGTGATAAAAAGGTCGTCTTTATCTATCACACACACAATACGGAATCATATCTCCCTCTATTAAAAGGCGAGACCGATCCTGATATGGCGCGCCATTCTAAAGCCAACGTCACGCTCGTAGGAGATATGTTCGGAAAAGCGCTTGAATCCCAAGGCATCGGAGCCACAGTGAATAAAACCGATATACAGGCAAAACTGAACAAAAAAGGCTTAAACTATGCCAGATCCTATGATGAATCAAGGCCGGTTGTCAAAGATGCGCTCACCTCAAACAAAAATCTGCAATATATCATTGACATCCACAGAGACTCACGGCGCAAAAAAGATACGACAGCAACGATTAATGGGAAAAGCTATGCCCGGGTCGCCTTTGTCGTCGGCAAAAAAAGCAAGAATTTCGAAGAAAACTATAAAATTGCAAGCGAGCTTCATAAGCTGATGGAGAAAAAATACCCCGGACTCAGCACAGGTGTCTTTTCAAAAGGCTCGCCAGGAGATAACGGTGTTTACAATCAGGACTTAACCGACAGAGCGCTTTTGCTCGAATTTGGCGGAGTAGATAATAACCTCGAGGAGCTGCAGCGTGCAGCTGACGCAGCCGCAGACGTATTCAGCGAAATATACTGGGATGCTGAAAAGGTCAACGCAGAGAGCGGCGAGACGAAAAAACAATAAGAAATAGGTGGTTGATTTGATTGCATACTTTGGCAAATGCTTGCTGCTTGTCACGATCATGTTTTTAGGCGTACTGTTCGGCATGCAGCAGGCGAATAATGGGATGCTGAGTATGAAAGGCTATCATGACCCTTCACTTAAGGGAGCGTTTACGCTCACCGACGGAAAAAATAATGAAAAAGAAGCTTCGATTTTAGGAGAAACAGTTACGGCGAAAGATTTAGAAGAAAAACAAAAAGAGCTGGAACAGGTGGAAACGTTCAATATGTTCTCTAAAGCCGGAAAAGCGCTTTCGGACACCGTAACCAACACTGCCCAGTCAATGTATGAATGGATACGGGATCTGAATCAATAGTGCGTGAAAGAGAAAAGCAGCCCAGGTTTGACAGGGAACTTTTCTCTTTCTTGTTTTACATTGAATCTTTACAATCCTATTGATATAATCTAAGCTAGTGTATTTTGCGTTTAATAGTAGGAGTGATAGATTGTGACAGATAAAGAAAAGCGTTTAGAGAGGCAGTCGAGAATACGGAATTTCTCTATCATTGCCCATATTGACCACGGAAAATCGACCTTAGCGGATCGTATTTTAGAAAAAACGTCGGCAATCACTCAACGAGAAATGAAAGAACAATTGCTCGATTCTATGGATCTTGAACGTGAACGGGGCATAACGATTAAGTTAAACTCTGTTCAGCTTAAATACAAAGCAAAAGACGGAGAGGAATATATTTTCCATCTGATTGATACGCCGGGACACGTCGACTTCACGTACGAAGTATCCCGAAGCCTTGCTGCCTGCGAAGGAGCGATTCTTGTCGTGGATGCAGCACAGGGAATTGAAGCGCAGACGCTCGCCAATGTCTACTTAGCGCTTGACAACGATCTTGAAATACTTCCGGTCATCAATAAAATCGATCTTCCCAGTGCCGAGCCTGAACGTGTGCGCCAAGAGGTAGAGGACGTCATCGGCCTTGACGCATCAGAAGCCGTGCTTGCGTCAGCAAAAGCCGGTATCGGGATTGAGGAGATTTTAGAACAGATCGTAGAAAAGGTGCCCGCTCCGACCGGAGATCCAGAGGCGCCGCTCAAAGCGCTGATCTTCGACTCGCTTTATGATGCCTATCGCGGTGTCGTGGCGTATATCAGAGTCGTTGAAGGAACGGTAAAACCGGGACAAAAAATCAAAATGATGGCAACCGGCAAAGAATTCGAAGTAACAGAAGTCGGCGTATTCACGCCGAAAGCGACTCCGACAAATGAACTGACGGTCGGTGATGTAGGCTTCCTGACTGCCTCTATCAAAAATGTCGGTGACACGCGTGTCGGTGATACAATAACGAGCGCTGCCAATCCTGCAGACGAAGCACTGCCGGGATACCGAAAGCTCAACCCGATGGTGTACTGCGGATTGTACCCAATTGATACAGCAAAATATAATGATTTAAGGGAAGCCCTTGAAAAACTTGAGCTGAATGATTCCGCGCTTCAATATGAAGCGGAAACTTCACAAGCGCTTGGATTTGGGTTCCGCTGCGGATTTTTAGGTATGCTCCACATGGAGATCATTCAGGAGCGCATTGAGCGTGAGTTCAACATCGACCTGATTACGACAGCGCCAAGCGTTATCTATGACGTGTATATGACAGACGGCGAAAAGGTCGTTGTCGACAACCCGTCCAACATGCCGGACCCTCAAAAGATCGAACGGATTGAGGAGCCGTACGTAAAAGCGACAATGATGGTGCCGAATGACTACGTCGGCGCTGTAATGGAGCTTTGCCAAGGCAAGCGCGGCAATTTCATTGATATGCAATATTTGGACGCAAACCGTGTCAGCATCATTTATGACATGCCGTTAGCGGAAATCGTATACGAGTTTTTTGACCAGCTGAAATCAAGCACAAAAGGCTATGCGTCCTTTGATTATGAACTGATCGGCTACAAACCGTCTAAGCTTGTGAAAATGGACATTATGCTGAACGGTGAAAAAATCGATGCTCTTTCCTTTATCGTGCATCGTGATTACGCATATGAACGCGGAAAAGTGATCGTTGAAAAACTGAAAGAGCTCATTCCGCGCCAGCAGTTCGAGGTTCCGGTCCAAGCCGCAATCGGCCAGAAAATCGTGGCCCGCTCTACCATAAAAGCAATGCGTAAAAACGTATTGGCTAAATGTTACGGAGGGGACATCTCACGTAAACGGAAACTTCTTGAAAAACAAAAAGAAGGAAAACGCCGAATGAAGCAGGTCGGCTCAGTTGAAGTGCCGCAAGAAGCATTCATGGCAGTTCTGAAAATGGACGACAGTCCGAAAAAACAATAGAAGCCGCCGCAGTCCTGTACTGCGGCTTCTTTCTGTAAAGAAGGTGAATTCGTTGAAATCAGCTTATATCCATATCCCATTTTGTGAGCACATTTGCCACTACTGCGATTTCAATAAATATTTTATTCAAAGCCAGCCTGTCGATGAGTATTTAAACGCGCTCGAACAGGAAATGATAAATACAATTGCAAAAACAGGGCAGCCTGACATCAAAACGATCTTTATCGGAGGAGGCACGCCGACCTCCCTGTCTGAGGAACAGCTCAAAAAGCTGATGGACACGATCATCCGAGTGCTGAAGCCCTCAAGCGCCTTGTCGGAATTTGCGGTTGAAGCAAATCCGGACGACTTGTCCGCAGGGAAATTAAAAATTTTAAAAGAAGCAGGCGTAAATCGCCTCAGCTTCGGTGTCCAAACATTCGAAGACGATCTGTTAGAAAAAATCGGCCGAGTGCACAAACAAAAAGATGTATTTGCCTCTTTTGAAAGGGCGCGGGAAATCGGATTTGACAATATCAGTCTTGATTTAATGTTCGGACTTCCGGGACAAACCCTCAAGCATCTGGATCATTCTTTAAATACTGCTTTATCGCTGGACGCCGAGCATTATTCCGTGTACTCACTCATTGTAGAACCGAAAACGGTATTTTATAATCTGATGCAAAAAGGTCGTCTGCATCTGCCGCCACAGGAGCAGGAAGCTGAAATGTATGAAATGGTGATGAGCCGGATGGAAGCTCACGGCATTCATCAATATGAAATCAGCAACTTTGCCAAGGCAGGCATGGAATCTAAGCACAATCTGACGTATTGGAGCAACGAGGAATATTTCGGTTTCGGAGCAGGAGCCCACGGATATATCAGCGGTACACGGACAGTAAACGTCGGACCTGTCAAACATTACATTGATCTGATAGCTGAAAAAGGCTTTCCGTACAGAGATACACATGAAGTGACAACAGAAGAACAAATTGAAGAAGAAATGTTTTTAGGCCTGAGAAAAATAGCCGGTGTCAGTAAAAAACGATTTGCAGAAAAATACGGGCGTTCCCTGGATGAACTTTTCCCAAGTGTATTAAAAGACCTCGCTGAAAAAGGGCTGATTCACAATTCGGAGTCTGCCGTTTGTTTGACTCATCAGGGAAAATTATTAGGTAATGAAGTTTTTGGCGCTTTTTTGGGTGAGTTATAATTGACATTTTTCTTGTGGTTTGATACTTTTGTTATAGAATTAGCACTCGCTTATCGAGAGTGCTAACAGAGGTGATGATGATGTTAACAAATCGTCAGCTGCTGATCCTTCAGGTCATAATCAACGATTTTATTAAATCGGCGCAGCCGGTAGGGTCAAGAACTCTTTCGAAAAAAGATGAAATCACATTTAGCTCTGCAACAATAAGAAACGAGATGGCTGACTTGGAAGAATTGGGCTTCATTGAAAAAACCCATTCATCCTCAGGACGTGTTCCGTCAGAAAAAGGGTACCGGTACTATGTTGACCATTTGCTGTCACCCGTCAAACTGACAAAAAGCGATCTGGACCAAATCCACTCGATCTTCAAAGAGAAAATTTTCGAGCTGGAGAAGACAGTTCAAAAATCAGCGCAAATTTTGTCCGATCTGACGAATTATACATCCATCGTACTCGGGCCGAAGCTGAGTGAGAATTACCTTAAACAGATTCAAATCATACCGATTCAGCCCGATATGGCAGTAGCGATTCTCGTTACCAATACGGGACATGTGGAAAACAAAACGATTAATTTTCCAGCCAAAATGGATCTGTCTGATATTGAAAAACTGGTAAATATACTCAACGACCGTTTAAGCGGCGTTCCAATGGATGAACTGAATGAGCGCATATTTAAGGAAGTCGTCATGTACCTAAGACAGCACATTACGAACTATGACAATATTCTTGACGCGCTTCGTTCTACCTTTCATTCCACAAGCCACGTCGAAAAATTGTTTTTCGGCGGAAAAATCAACATGCTGAACCAGCCGGAGTTCCATGATATTACCAGAGTTCGGTCGCTGCTCTCGTTAATCGAAAAAGAACAGGACGTTTTAAAGCTTGTTCAATCCCCACACACGGGAATTTCGATTAAAATCGGGAAAGAAAACGACTATGAAGAGATGGAAAACTGCAGTCTGATTACGGCTTCTTATTCTGTCGATCAGAAGCAGATCGGCTCAATTGCGATCATCGGCCCGACCCGCATGAATTATTCCAGGGTTGTCAGCCTGCTTCAGCATGTGACTTCGGACTTGTCAAAAGCATTAACAAGTTTGTATGATGAATAAGGGAATTTTGGCAAATTTTATCGAAGGGCAGCACCCGCCCTTCTCCTTACACTTTGAGGGAGGTGAACACAATGTCAGAAGAAAAACAAACCGTTGAACAAAACGAAACAGAAGAGCAAGAAGTCATTGAAGAACAAGCAGCCGCTGAAGAACAGCAGGAAGAAACAAATGAAAGCGAACTTCTTCAAAATCAAATTAACGAATTGCAAGGTTTGCTTGAGGAAAAAGAAAACAAACTTTTGCGTGTTCAAGCAGACTTTGAAAACTATAAACGACGCAGCCGTTTAGAGATGGAAGCGTCCCAAAAATACCGTTCTCAAAACATCGTGGCTGATTTGCTGCCGGCTCTTGACAGCTTTGAAAGAGCGCTTCAGGTTGAAGCCGACAATGAACAGACGAAAAGTTTGCTCCAAGGAATGGAAATGGTCCACCGTCAGCTCGTAGAAGCCTTGAAAAAAGAAGGTGTGGAAGCCATTGAAGCTGTAGGGCAGGAATTTGATCCTAATCTGCACCAAGCCGTTATGCAGGCTGAAGATGAAAACTACGGCTCCAACATTGTTGTTGAGGAAATGCAAAAAGGCTATAAGCTGAAGGATCGCGTCATTCGCCCTTCCATGGTCAAAGTGAATCAATAATTACATAGCAGGAGGTTATTCAAGTGAGTAAAGTTATCGGAATCGACTTAGGTACAACAAACTCATGTGTGGCAGTGCTTGAAGGCGGAGAGCCTAAAGTTATTGCTAACGCTGAAGGAAACCGCACAACGCCATCAGTTGTTGCATTCAAAAACGGCGAACGCCAAGTAGGGGAAGTGGCTAAACGCCAATCTATCACAAACCCTAACACAATCATGTCTGTTAAACGCCATATGGGTACAGATTATAAAGTTGAAATTGAAGGAAAAGATTACACTCCTCAAGAAGTGTCTGCTATCATCCTTCAACATCTTAAATCATACGCTGAGAGCTATCTTGGCGAAACAGTATCAAAAGCAGTTATCACAGTTCCTGCATACTTTAACGATGCTGAGCGTCAAGCAACAAAAGACGCTGGTAAAATTGCAGGTCTTGAAGTAGAACGTATCATCAACGAGCCGACTGCAGCAGCGCTTGCATACGGACTTGATAAAACAGATGAAGATCAAACGATCCTAGTATATGACCTTGGCGGCGGTACATTCGACGTTTCAATCCTTGAACTTGGCGACGGTGTATTCGAAGTTCGTTCAACTGCCGGCGACAACCGTCTTGGCGGGGACGATTTTGACCAAGTCATCATCGATCATCTTGTGTCTGAATTCAAAAAAGAAAACGGCATTGATCTGTCAAAAGACAAAATGGCGCTCCAGCGTTTGAAAGACGCAGCTGAAAAAGCGAAAAAAGATCTTTCCGGCGTTTCTTCTACGCAAATTTCTTTACCGTTTATCACAGCTGGAGAAGCAGGACCGCTTCACCTTGAACTTACATTAACCCGCGCTAAATTCGAAGAGCTTTCTTCTCATTTAGTAGAGCGCACAATGGGTCCTGTCCGTCAAGCGCTTCAAGATGCAGGACTTTCTGCAAGCGAAATCGACAAAGTCATCCTTGTCGGCGGATCAACTCGTATCCCTGCTGTACAAGAAGCAATCAAAAAAGAAACTGGAAAAGAAGCGCATAAAGGCGTAAACCCAGATGAAGTTGTAGCGCTTGGTGCTGCAATTCAGGGCGGCGTTATCACTGGTGATGTAAAAGACGTAGTTCTTCTTGACGTTACACCGCTTTCTCTCGGTATCGAAACAATGGGCGGCGTGTTCACAAAACTGATCGACCGCAACACGACGATCCCGACAAGCAAATCTCAAGTGTTCTCAACTGCTGCTGATAACCAAACAGCTGTTGATATCCATGTTCTTCAAGGTGAGCGCCCAATGTCTGCCGACAACAAAACACTCGGCCGCTTCCAGCTTACTGATATCCCGCCAGCACCGCGCGGCGTGCCTCAAATCGAAGTTTCTTTCGATATTGACAAAAACGGTATCGTAAACGTAAGAGCAAAAGACTTAGGCACAGGAAAAGAACAAAACATTACTATCAAATCTTCTTCAGGTCTTTCTGATGATGAGATCGAACGCATGGTAAAAGAAGCGGAAGAAAATGCTGATGCTGATGCGAAGAAAAAAGAAGAAATTGAAGTCCGCAACGAAGCAGATCAGCTTGTTTTCCAAACTGAGAAAACATTAAAAGATCTTGAAGGCAAAGTGGACGAAGAACAAGTGAAAAAAGCCAACGATGCCAAAGACGCTTTAAAAGCAGCGATTGAGAAAAACGAATTTGAAGAAATCAAAGCGAAAAAAGATGAGCTTCAAACAATCGTTCAAGAGCTTTCTATGAAGCTTTATGAAGAAGCTGCTAAAGCACAGCAAGCTCAAGGCGGAGCAAACGCTGAAGGCAAAGCGGATGACAACGTTGTCGACGCTGAATACGAAGAAGTAAACGACGACCAAAACAAAAAATAAGTTCCTTTCCGAGTCAGTCCCGCTTCTGGGGCTGACCGAAAAGAACCCATTTCATAATCTGATTCAATGATTAGAAAGTCAAAGTCAGGCATCTCTTGGCTTTGACTTTTTTTCTTGCCCGGGATAAAAGGAATTGAAAAATCATAATTCAAAATGATACAATCTAATTTATGTGAGAAATTCGGGAGAGTGAAGCGAGATGAGTAAGCGTGATCACTATGAAGTGCTGGGAGTAAGTAAGAGCGCTTCAAAGGATGAAATTAAAAAAGCTTATCGGAAGCTGTCAAAAAAATATCATCCTGATATTAACAAAGAAGCCGGATCGGATGAAAAATTTAAAGAGGTAAAAGAAGCGTACGAAACCCTGTCAGATGACCAAAAACGTGCGCATTACGACCAATTTGGGCATACTGATCCTAATCAGGGCTTCGGCGGCGGAGGTTTTGGCGGCGGCGATTTCGGCGGTTTTGGTTTCGATGATATTTTCTCAAGTATTTTCGGCGGAGGCACAAGACGAAGAGATCCTAACGCACCGCGCCAAGGTGCCGATTTGCAGTATACGATGACCTTGTCGTTTGAGGATGCCGCTTTCGGTAAAGAAACGACCATCGAAATTCCGCGTGAGGAAACGTGCGACACATGTAAAGGTTCAGGTGCGAAACCTGGAACAACCCCTGAAACGTGCTCCCACTGCGGAGGCTCCGGCCAGTTAAACGTGGAGCAAAATACACCGTTTGGAAAAGTTGTTAACAGACGTGTCTGCCACCACTGTGAAGGTACGGGCAAAATTATTAAAGACAAATGTGCGGATTGCGGCGGCAAAGGAAAAATCAAAAAACGCAAAAAAATTAACGTGACAATTCCAGCCGGTGTAGATGACGGGCAGCAGCTTCGTCTCGCGGGACAGGGTGAACCAGGAGTAAACGGCGGCCCTGCCGGGGATTTATTTGTCGTGTTCCACGTGCGCGCCCACGAGTTCTTCGAGCGTGACGGCGATGATATTTACTGTGAAATGCCGTTAACGTTTGCTCAGGCTGCTCTCGGTGATGAAGTGGAAGTTCCGACGCTGCATGGAAAAGTGAAATTGAAAATTCCAGCCGGTACACAAACAGGAACAAAATTCAGATTAAGAGGCAAAGGCGTTCAAAATGTCAGAGGCTATGGACAGGGTGACCAGCATATCGTCGTCCGCGTCGTTACGCCGACAAACCTGACAGATAAACAAAAAGACATTATCCGCGAATTTGCCGAGGTCAGCGGAAACCTGCCGGACGAACAGGAAATGAGTTTCTTTGACAAGGTAAAACGCGCGTTTAAAGGCGATTAATTATTGGATGAGGAGTTGGTAGTTTTGAAATGGTCCGAATTAAGCATTCACACAACACATGAAGCGGTCGAACCTATCTCAAATATATTGCATGAAGCTGGTGCAAGTGGGGTTGTGATAGAGGACCCGCTTGATTTAATTAAAGAACGTGAGAATGTGTACGGGGAAATCTACCAGCTCGACCCCAATGATTATCCAGACGAGGGTGTCATTGTTAAAGCATACCTGCCGGTTAACAGTTTTCTAGGCGAGACGGTGGATGGCATTAAAGAAACGATTAATAATCTGCTTCTTTACAATATTGATTTGGGCAGAAATCACATCACGATTTCTGAAGTGAATGAAGAAGAGTGGGCCACTGCCTGGAAAAAGTATTATCATCCTGTGAAAATTTCTGAAAAGTTTACAATTGTGCCGACGTGGGAGGAATATACGCCGGTCCATACAGATGAACTGATTATTGAGATGGACCCGGGAATGGCATTCGGTACAGGAACACACCCAACAACCGTACTGTGCATTCAGGCGCTTGAACGCTTTGTGCAAAAGGGCGATAAGGTGATTGATGTCGGTACAGGTTCCGGAATTTTAAGTATTGCGGCTGCAATGCTTGAGGCGGAATCGGTTCATGCATACGATCTTGATCCCGTAGCTGTAGAAAGTGCACGCCTCAATCTCAAGCTGAACAAAGTGAGCGATACTGCTCAAGTGAAGCAAAATAATTTGTTAGACGGGATTGAAGGGGAACATGATGTGATTGTTGCCAACATTTTGGCTGAAGTCATTCTTCGCTTTACTTCACAAGCGTACAGCCTGTTAAAAGAAGGCGGCCATTTTATTACGTCAGGAATCATCGGCCATAAAAAACAAGAAGTAAAAGAAGCACTGGAACAAGCTGGCTTTACCATTGTAGAAATCCTTTCAATGGAAGATTGGGTCAGCATTATTGCGAAAAAATAACAGTTAGTAGGTGTCACAGCGTATGCAACGATATTTTATCGAGCTCACGAAGCAGCAAATGGAGGAAGCGCCGGCTTTTTCGATTACCGGCGAAGATGTTCATCATATTGTGAACGTTATGAGAATGAATGAGGGAGATCTGATTATCTGCTGCTCTCAGGACGGCTTCGAGGCAAAATGTGAGTTACAATCTGTTTCCAAAGATAATGTGTCCTGTCTTGTGGTAGAATGGACGAATGAAAACAGAGAGCTTCCGATAAAGGTTTATATTGCGAGCGGCCTCCCGAAAGGAGATAAGCTTGAATGGATTATCCAAAAGGGGACTGAGCTCGGAGCTCATGCCTTTATTCCTTTCCAAGCCGCTCGTTCAGTTGTTAAGCTGGATGATAAAAAGGCAAAGAAAAAGCGGGAAAGATGGACGAAAATCGCGAAGGAAGCGGCTGAACAATCGTACCGTAACGAAGTGCCGCAAGTGATGGATGTCCATTCTTTTCAGCAGCTTCTTCAAAGGATGCAGGATTTCGATAAATGTGTCGTTGCATACGAGGAGTCATCGAAGCAAGGGGAAATAAGCGCATTCAGCGCGGTTGTAAGCAGCCTTCCGAAAGGATCATCCCTTTTGATCGTTTTTGGTCCCGAAGGCGGTTTAACAGAAGCGGAGGTTGAACGGCTCACAGAGAAAGACGGTGTACCGTGCGGCCTTGGACCGAGAATTTTAAGGACAGAAACCGCTCCGCTATACGCGTTGAGTGCGATTTCTTATCAAACAGAGTTATTAAGAGGTGATCAATAATGGCAACTGTTGCTTTCCATACGCTTGGCTGTAAAGTCAACCATTATGAAACAGAAGCAATCTGGCAGCTTTTCAAAGAAGCGGGCTATGAAAGAAGAGACTTTGAACAAACAGCTGATGTATATGTCATTAATACATGTACGGTAACAAATACGGGAGATAAAAAAAGCCGCCAAGTGATCAGACGCGCCATTCGTCAAAATCCTGACGGTGTCATCTGTGTCACAGGCTGCTATGCGCAAACCTCGCCTGCTGAGATTATGGCGATCCCTGGTGTCGATATTGTAGTCGGAACACAGGACCGGGAAAAAATGCTCGGCTACATCGACCAATACCGAGAAGAACGCCAGCCGATTAACGGTGTCAGCAATATCATGAAAGCAAGAGTGTATGAGGAGCTTGATGTACCTGCTTTCACGGACCGGACAAGAGCGTCATTGAAAATACAGGAAGGCTGCAATAATTTCTGCACATTCTGTATCATTCCGTGGGCCCGCGGCCTGCTTCGCTCCCGCGATCCTGAAGAAGTCATTAAACAGGCGCAGCAGCTTGTCGATGCCGGATATAAAGAAATTGTTCTAACCGGTATTCATACAGGCGGCTACGGCGAAGATATGAAAGATTACAACTTCGCTAAACTCTTGAGAGAATTAGACACTCGTGTTGAAGGCGTTAAAAGGATCAGAATTTCTTCGATCGAGGCTAGCCAGATCACAGACGAAGTGATCGAGGTCTTAGACCGCTCAGATAAGATTGTGAATCATTTGCATATTCCTATCCAATCCGGATCAAACACAGTGCTTAAACGGATGAGACGTAAATATACGATGGAGTTTTTTGCAGACCGTTTAAACAAATTGAAAAAAGCATTGCCAGGCTTAGCTGTAACTTCTGACGTTATTGTAGGGTTCCCTGGCGAAACAGAAGAAGAATTTATGGAAACCTATAACTTTATTAAAGAACATAAATTCTCTGAACTGCATGTTTTCCCTTACAGTAAGCGCACAGGAACGCCAGCTGCGCGAATGGAAGACCAAGTGGATGAAAACGTGAAAAATGAACGTGTACACCGCCTGATTGCTCTTTCTGATCAACTTGCGAAGGAATACGCTTCTCAGTATGAAAATGAAGTGCTTGAGATTATCCCTGAGGAAGCGTATAAGGAAACAGAAGAAGAGAACATGTTTGTCGGTTACACAGACAACTATATGAAGGTTGTTTTCAAAGGAACGGAAGATATGATCGGCAAAATCGTGAAGGTCAAAATCAAAAAAGCAGGTTATCCATACAACGAAGGGCAATTTGTCCGTGTTGTTGAGGACGAAATAACTGAACATATGCGTTTGTCTTCTTAATTTAAAAACTGGTGCATTTACATGCACTGGTTTTTTATTTAGCTGGAATAAGGAAGTGAATCAAGCGGTAAAACAAGTTTGTAAGCGGAAGAAATAAAAGAGCTGTTACCACATTAAATAAAAGGCTGAAATGCGCGATCCTTTGTGCGGGATCAGGTGATAACTGTTCTACAAAGCCGGTCGCTGCTGTCAGAAAAGGAAAAACAATAGCCACGCCCAGCACGTTAAATACCACATGGGCATACGCTGTCTGTTTCGCTGCATATCCGCCGGATACAGCAGCCATGACAGCTGTAATGCATGTCCCGATATTTGACCCGAGTACGACGCTCATCGCCTGTGTCAGTCCGATAATGCCTTCATTCATAAAGCTCATCAAAATGCCGATGCAGACGGAGCTTGAGTGAATGATGGCAGTTAACACCATACCGATGAGCAAAGCGGACCAGTTTGAGTCGTTAACGTGGTATAGAACGTTGGCTCCCGTTTTCAGCTTTGTAAGCGGTCCTGCAAGGTGGCTAAACCCGCTGATGCAAAAAAAGATGATGCCCAGTCCGAGGAAGCTTGTTCCCAGCTGTCTTAAGGGATACCTGCCAGTCAGAAAAAACAATAAACCGCCTATCAAAAGAATCCAAATCAACACATCCATTTTGATGGCAATAAATTCAGTTGTAAAGGTCGACCCGACATTTGTTCCTAGAATCATCGGTATCGTTCTCTTAAAAGAAAGAACGCCTGCACTTACAAAGCCAATGACAATAACCATAAAGGCTGAACTGCTCTGAAGAATCCCCGTAAATACAATACTGATAAGAAACGCTTTTAACGGATGGTTCGTAAATAAAAGCAAACGTTCTTCAATTTTTGAGTACGCCATTGAAATTAAGCCTTTTCGAAGCATGTTCATGCCTGCGAGAAAGAATAATATAAGAGCAGTAAAACTGATCAGAATCACCATCTTATTCACCAACCCCTTTCCATCATTATATAGACAGGCAGTCGCGCTCATGACGGAAAAGTGAACTCACTTAGTTGACCTGACTGATGGCTTATATTATAATGTCAAAGTACATGTTTATATGTGTAACTTAAAGGTAGTCGATTGGTGTATTCGGAGGGAGGGAAAGAGAATGTCAAAAACGGTCGTTAGAAAAAACGAATCGCTTGAAGATGCTCTTCGTCGCTTCAAACGCAGTGTATCAAAGACAGGTACTTTGCAAGAAGCAAGAAAGCGTGAATTTTATGAAAAACCTAGCGTAAAGCGCAAGAAAAAGTCTGAAGCTGCTAGAAAACGCAAATTCTAAAAGAGGGTGGATTTATGAGTCTTCTTGAGCGTCTTAACCAGGATATGAAGCTATATATGAAAAACCGTGAGAAAGACAAACTGACTGTCGTTCGAATGGTTAAGGCTTCACTTCAAAATGAAGCAATTAAGCTTAAGAAAGACAGTTTGACCGAGGATGAGGAACTCACTGTCCTTTCTCGTGAACTTAAGCAACGTAAAGACTCCCTCCAGGAATTTTCAAACGCTAATCGTTTAGATTTAGTAGATAAAGTTCAAAAAGAGCTGGACATTTTAGAAGTTTATTTACCTGAGCAGCTGTCAGAAGAAGAGCTGCGTACAATCGTAAATGAAACCATCGCGGAGGTCGGTGCGAGCTCAAAAGCGGACATGGGCAAAGTGATGGGGGCAATTATGCCTAAAGTAAAAGGTAAAGCTGACGGAAGTTTAATTAATAAACTTGTGAGCAGTCAACTGTCTTAAATGGCAAAGAAAAGGACATCTTTCTAAGAGAGATGTCTTTTTTTATACATAAAAAAATGAAACCTTTGATACATTTGTTACGTATGAAGAGAAGGCACTTATTATTAAAGGAAGGAGGGATACACCGCCCTTGCTTCACATCAAAGGATTCCGTGTTGCTCTATTGAGCATATTTTTACTTTCTTTATTAGGCGTACAGCTGAACGCAAAAGCAGAAAAACAAACGGTTTATGTGATCCCGATTGAAAAAAATGTCGAACAGGGTCTCGCCTCGTTTTTGTCCCGTTCATTACAGGATGCAAAAGAAGCCCATGCAGATCATATTATTCTTGATATCAATACGCCGGGAGGATTGGTCAAATCAGCTATTGATATAGCGGATTTGATAACCGAAAGCGAGATCCCTGTAACTGCATATGTAAACAAACGCGCGTTGTCAGCTGGTGCATATATTGCCCTGCAAGCCGATAACATTTATATGGCGCCCGGCGGAAAAATGGGAGCGGCCGCGATTATTGACGGTAAAGGCAATGCCGCTGACCAAAAAGCTGAATCGCTTTGGCTTGCAGAGATGGAAGATGCCGCAGTGAAAAATAATCGCGATCCAAAATATGCGCTCGCAATGGCTGACCCGGATATAGATGCCAAGGAAGTCGGCGCGCCGAAGGGTGATCTGCTGACACTTAATGCTGATAAGGCGATTGATGTTGGCTATTCAGAAGGCAATGCTGACAATTTATCCGTGCTCGTAAAGAAGCTTGGGTTTGAAAAAGCACACATCAGCTATGCAAAGGAAAGCTTAGCGGAAAAGACAGCAAGATGGCTGACGAACCCGGTCATTGTTCCTATTCTGCTGACAATCGCTTTTTTAGGTCTGACGGTGGAGCTTTTTTCCCCGGGTGTCGGCATACCTGGAACGATTGGATTCATTGCTTTGCTGCTGTTCTTTTACGGGCATCTCGCAGCCGGCCTTGCAGGATACGAAACGGTTCTCCTCTTTATAGCAGGGGTGATCCTCATCCTGCTTGAGATTTTCCTTCCCGGGGGAATCATTGGATTACTGGGCTTAGGAGCGATTATTGCGAGCCTGTTTTTAGCCGCGGGAAGCTTCACTGTCATGGCGGTTTCTCTCTTGATCGCCTCAGCTGTTTCTATTACAGCTTTCATTTTACTGACAAGGGTGTTGGGAAAGCGTATGAAATTCTTTAAGAAATTGATATTAAATGATTCTACAAATACGGAGAGCGGCTACGTATCAAATCAAACACGCACGGACTTAATGGGCAAAGTGGGTGTAACCTTTACACCGCTGCGTCCCGCCGGTACCGTCATTATTGATGATGAACGTCTTGACGTCGTTTCAGAGGGATCGTTTACAGAAAAAGATAAGAAAGTAAAAGTGATTAAAGTAGAAGGCTCACGCATTGTCGTGCGAGAAATTTAAACAGAAACGAGGAGAATAGATATGGATCCATCAACACTCATGATTCTGGCTATTATCGTAGTAGGAATCATTGTTTTAGCTGTATTTTTTACATTTGTGCCTGTGATGCTTTGGATTTCAGCGTTAGCAGCCGGAGTGAGAATCAGTATTTTCACTCTTGTAGGGATGAGGCTTCGCCGCGTTATACCAAACCGAGTTGTGAACCCATTGATTAAAGCGCATAAGGCTGGGCTTAATGTTGCTACCAATCAGCTTGAAAGCCACTATCTTGCAGGAGGAAACGTTGACAGAGTTGTCAATGCCCTGATCGCTGCTCAGCGAGCCAACATTGAACTCACATTCGAACGCTGTGCTGCTATTGATCTTGCCGGCCGTGACGTATTGGAAGCCGTGCAGATGAGTGTTAACCCTAAGGTGATTGAAACACCATTTATTGCCGGTGTTGCCATGGACGGGATTGAAATGAAAGCGAAAGCGAGAATCACAGTAAGAGCGAATATCGAACGCCTCGTCGGGGGAGCAGGGGAAGAAACCATTGTAGCCCGTGTCGGCGAAGGGATTGTCTCTACAATCGGTTCATCAGATAATCATAAAAAAGTGCTTGAAAACCCTGATATGATTTCTCAGACAGTCCTTGGAAAGGGATTGGACTCAGGAACTGCGTTTGAAATTCTCTCGATTGATATTGCTGATGTTGACATCGGTAAAAATATCGGTGCGATCTTACAAACCGATCAGGCTGAGGCTGATAAAAACATCGCGCAAGCAAAAGCGGAAGAACGCCGTGCGATGGCTGTCGCTCAGGAACAGGAAATGCGCGCCCGCGTAGAAGAAATGCGCGCGAAAGTGGTAGAAGCCGAAGCGGAAGTACCGCTTGCGATGGCAGAAGCTTTACGTGAAGGGAATATTGGCGTCATGGACTACATGAATATCAAAAACATCGATGCTGACACAGAAATGCGTGATTCATTCGGCAAGCTGACGAAAGATTCGTCTGATGAAGACCGCAAATCATAATCTCTCTAAGAAGGGAGAACTCTGATGGAAGATATACTGACCAATCCGCTTATTATTGCAGCGATTATCGGAATCATTTCTGCGATTTTCGGCAAAAAGAACAAAGAAGAAAAGAAAAGTAGCCAAAACAGAAAAAAGCCTCAGCAGATGCAAACTGCTTCTCCTCAAAAGAAGCAGGCAGAAGAAGTATCTGCCCCTATTCCTAACCGCATGGAACAGGTAAGACGGGAAGCGGAAGAAAGACGCAGGGAAACAGAAAGAAACCTGAAAGGGCTGGAACGTGATCTTACTGCAGGTAAACAAAAAGCAGTATACACAAAACAAAAAATGCTCCAGGTTAATAAAGACACTGTGGTACAGGGGATCGTCTTAGGAGAGGTATTCGGGCCTCCAAGGGCGAAAAAACCTCACCATACGATGCGCTCGGCCCGTAAAAATTAAAGTGTTAGAACCTCCTTTCAAATCATACATATGAGATGAAAGGGGGTTCTTTTTGTATGGGGCAAAGAAAGAATCGTGTGAAAGCTTGGCTGACAAGAGCATTGGAAATTCCCCCGGACGTTATGATGGATCTGCCGCGGATTACAATGGTTGGCAGACTTCATATCTACATAGAAAACCATAGAGGTCTTTTGCTTTTCAGTGAGAATGAAGTGAGGCTGATGCTGAAGCAGGGCCAGTGCATCATATCAGGAAAAAACTTTGTCATCAAGGCGATTCTTCCGGAAGAAATTCTTTTGGAGGGTACGATTGATGTCGTTCGATATGTTGAGTCATAAAGCCGAGGGGGAAATGTTGTGAAAAATAAATGGTTGTCTTTTTTTTCGGGTAAGGTCCAGCTTGAATTGACGGGAAGAGGGATTGAACGGCTTCTTAATGAATGCACAAGACAGGGGATTCCGGTCTTTCATGTCAAAAAAAAGAAAGAAGCCGTATCGTTATATATACAGCTTCAGGATGTACATGCCTTTCGGCGGGTGAGAAGAAAATTTAAATGTAAAGCCCGATTTATTAATAGGAAGGGATTCCCTTTCCTGTTACTGAAATCAAAGCTGAATATAGGGTTTACGATCGGTTTTGCAATGTTTTTCATCCTTTTGTTTTTGCTTTCCAATATGGTGTGGAAAATTGATGTGACAGGCGCTAAGCCGGAAACGGAACATCAAATGATGCAGCATCTTAATGAAATCGGCGTCAAAAAGGGGCGTCTGCAGTTTTTAATGATGTCGCCCGAAAAAATACAAAAATCGTTAACCAATGGAATAGACAATATCACCTGGGTCGGTGTTGATCTGAAGGGGACGACCATTCATATGAAAGTCGTGGAGAAAAATGAGCCCGAAAAAGAAAAGTATGTAAGCCCGCGCGATATTGTCGCCAAAAAGAAAGCAACCATTACAAGAATGTTTGTACAAAAAGGACAGCCGATGGCCGCAATCCACGATCATGTGGAAAAGGGACAGCTACTTGTTTCAGGACTCATCGGCAGCGAAGAGCAACAGCAGGAAGTCGCCTCAAAAGCAGAAATCTACGGAGAAACCTGGTACAAATCTGAAGTGACAGTCCCGCTTGAAACATTATTTAACGTCTATACGGGCAAAGTAAGGACAAAGCACAAGCTTTCTTTTGGCTCTTTGGCCATCCCGATCTGGGGTATGACATTTAAAAAAGAGGAATTGAAGCACCCAAAAACAGAACAAGAAAAGCATTCGCTGAATTTTCTCGGATTTAAGCTCCCTATATCCTATATCAAAGAGCAAACGAGAGAAAGTGAAGAAGCTTTGCGAAAATATACGAAAGAAGAAGCAGTTCAAGAAGGCATAAAAATGGGTAAACTGGATGTAGAGGATAAAATAGGCGAAAACGGCGAGGTGAAAAGTGAAAAAGTTTTGCACCAGACTGTTGAGAATGGTAAAGTAAAGTTGATTATTCTCTACCAAGTTATAGAAGATATCGTTCAAACCACACCTATTGTCAGGGAGACTGAAGAATGACAGAACATTTACTTGCGATGAATCAAAAACTGAAAAGCCCGGACGAGGCGCTTTCACTGTTCGGGAACCAAGATTCTTTTTTGAAATTGATGGAGAAAGATCTGAATGTAAATATCATTACGCGCGGCGAAACGATTTATGTTTCAGGCGATGAAGAATCGTTTCAGATTGCAGATAAGCTGCTGGGATCGCTCCTCGCTTTAATTCGCAAGGGGATAGAGATCTCTGAACGTGATGTGATTTACGCCGTCAAAATGGCAAAGAAGAATGAACTTGAATACTTTGAAAGCATGTACGAAGAAGAAATTACAAAAAACGCAAAAGGCAAATCAATCCGTGTAAAAACGATAGGACAGCGGGAATACGTGGCCGCCATGAAGCGGAATGACCTTGTATTCGGCATCGGTCCGGCGGGAACCGGGAAAACGTACCTGGCTGTCGTAAAAGCAGTCCATGCTTTAAAAAACGGACATATCAAAAAAATCATTTTAACAAGACCTGCCGTGGAAGCCGGTGAAAGCCTCGGTTTTCTGCCAGGTGACCTCAAAGAGAAAGTAGATCCTTATTTGCGCCCGCTGTATGACGCTCTTCATGATGTGCTTGGGGCAGATCATACAGAACGTCTGATGGAAAGAGGCATCATTGAAATTGCTCCGCTTGCATATATGAGAGGACGGACGCTTGATGATGCTTATGTTATACTTGATGAAGCACAGAATACCACGCCTGCTCAAATGAAAATGTTTTTGACGAGACTGGGCTTTGGCTCTAAAATGATCATTACAGGTGACGTTAGCCAAATTGATCTGCCGAAAGGCGTCAAATCGGGACTTGCAGTAGCGAAGGAGATGCTGAGAGGAATAGACGG
Organism: Bacillus sp. G16; assembly: GCF_021282335.1. Lineage (NCBI taxonomy): Bacteria > Bacillati > Bacillota > Bacilli > Caryophanales > Bacillaceae > Bacillus > Bacillus sp. G16. The sequence goes on from NZ_JAJSOZ010000008.1 coordinate 73,789, forward strand.
CATTTCTATGATTGAGCTAGACCAGACAGACGTGGTCAGACATCCGCTTGTTGCGAAAATTATTGAAGCATACGATAAGCAAAATTAATGCTGAATGACCCGATCGCGCGTTATCGGGTCATTTTTATGATTGCTTATGGGCTTGATGTTTCAAGAGGAGGTTCTTGTGTTGAAAAAGAAGGGGAAGACCAAAAGCAGACCAAACAAATGGAGCAGCTTTAAAAATGCCCGCTCCATGCATGTCCTGCTGTATCTTCTGCTGGCTGCCATTATGTTTGCTTTGCTCTTTGTACATGTTAAGCCGGAAACACTTGATTTAGACCTGTTTTCAGTCAGCGACAAGACCATTTATGCTCCGGCAACCGTGGAAGATCAAAAAGCCACAGAGGAAAAGAAGCAAGCCGCTGAGGACGCGGTTGAAGATCAATATACATTGAAAAAAGAATATACAGACAATCGGATTGACCTTGTGTCATCTATATTCGACAGTATCAGCGAAGTGAAAAAATCAGCGGAAGAAGACAGCAAATCATCGTCAGAAAAATCAATGGTTAAGTCTGTAAAGAACAAACTGACGTCAGATGTGAATGATTCTATTTCAGAGGATTCCATCAAGACATTGCTGAAAGCAGACAGTGAAGACTTTTCTTTCGTCAGAGATACGGTCATTACGGCAGTGAATACGGTCATGAGCAGTGAAATCCCGTCGGATAAACTATCTGATGCAAAGGATAAAGTAGAAAAAGAGCTAAAGAGCAATTCTATTCCGTCTAAATACTTGGGAGCAGCGACAGAAATCGGGCGTTTTGCTATTATTCCGAATTACGTCTTCGATCCGAAAGCGACAGAGGCAAAGCGTCAGGAAGCGTCAGACAATGTCCAGCAGGTTCAGATCAAACAGGGCCAGGTGCTCGTGGAAGAAAATGACCTCATTGATCGGGAAGTGTACAGAAAACTCGAGCTGACCGGGTTGTTAAATAACTCAAATCTCTTTAAGCCGATCAGCGGCCTATTGATTATGATCGGACTTTTCATTGCAACACTTGTATATTATTTTGAAAAACAGAAACAAAACCTGAAGGTTAAAAACCAATCCATCCTGCTTTTCTCCATTATCACAACGCTTTTGCTTGTTATCATGGAGGTTGTCAGTTTATTTCAGAAGATGGAATATAATAATATCGGTTATCTTGTTCCTATTGCGGCCGGCGCGATTCTAATCAAACTGCTGATGAATGAACGCATCGCCATTTTGGGAAGTATCATTCTTGCGATTTGCGGAAGTATGATGTTTAATCAGGGTGTGACAGGTACATTTAATTATGTCATCGGAATTTATTATTTGATCAGCGGGATTTCAGGTGTTTTATTTTTAGGAAAACACAATGCCAGATCAAAGATTTTGCAGACAGGGCTTTTCGTGGCGTTTATCAATATGGTTGTCGTTCTTTCCTTATTATTGATCCAAAACACTGCGCTGTCGGGTCTTGAAATCGGCACGTTAATGCTGATGGGGGTTGTATCGGGATTTGCTTCGTCTGTATTGATCATCGGGCTGATGCCGTTTTTTGAGACAGGCTTTGGCATTTTATCCACTATGAGGCTGATCGAGCTGTCTAATCCTAACCATCCGCTGCTGCGTAAAATACTAACAGAAACACCAGGTACATATCATCACAGTGTAATGGTCGCCAATTTGTCAGAGGCAGCCTGTGAGGCGGTTGGGGCTAATGGCTTGCTTGCAAGAGTCGGCGCGTATTACCACGATCTCGGAAAAACAAAGCGGCCGCAATATTTTATTGAGAACCAAATGAATATTGATAATCCGCATGACAAGCTGTCTCCTCAGCTAAGTAAAAATATCATCATTTCGCATACCACTGACGGTGCGAACATGCTAAGAAGCTATAAATTTCCGAAAGAGCTTGTCGACATTGCTGAGCAGCATCATGGAACCTCGCTTTTAAAGTTCTTTTATTATAAAGCGAAGGAAAAAGGCGATCAGATTACAGAAGAAGAGTTCCGTTATCCGGGACCGAAGCCGCAGTCAAAGGAAGCCGCGATTATATCAGTGGCTGACAGTGTTGAAGCGGCCGTCAGATCCATGCATAACCCAAACCCTGAACGAATTGAAAAGCTTGTCCGGGGTATTATATCCGATAAGCTGCAGGACGGACAGTTTAGCGAATGCGATTTGACATTTAAAGAGCTTGATACAATCGCAAAAACGCTCTGTGCAACATTAAAAGGAATTTTCCACTCCCGGATCGAATATCCGGAGGCTACTAAGAAGGTGAAATAGATGAGTTTACTGATTGATATCGTTGATGAAACGGGGAGTGTCTCAGAAGAGATGCTCAAAGAAGTAGAAAATCTGCTTCAATTTGCCGCTGAGCGTGAAGGTGTTCAGGATCAGGCTGAAGTTTCTGTCACGATTGTTACCAATGAAGACATACAGCAGATTAATAAAGACTATCGCGGAAAGGATGCGCCGACAGACGTCATCTCATTTGCTCTTGAAGAAGAGGGAGAAGGCGAGGTTGAAATCGTAGGCGCGGAAATGCCGCCGGTTTTAGGTGATATTATCATCAGTGCAGATCGCACAAGGGAGCAGGCCGAAGAGTATAATCATTCTTTTAAGAGAGAGCTCGGGTTTCTTGCCGTGCACGGATTTCTGCATCTTTTAGGATATGACCATATGACGAAAGAGGAAGAAGAGGAGATGTTTACTAAGCAAAAGGATTTGCTGGACGCCTATGGACTCAAGAGATCATAGAAATGAGCTGAAGCGATTCTTCAAAAGCTTCGTGCATGCAGGCCGGGGCATATGGGAAACAGCGCGGACGGAGCGAAATTTCCAATTTCATGCCGCGGCTGCCTGCGCTGTTCTCATTTGCGGCTCCCTAGTGGAGCTCAGCCCGATTGAGTGGGCGATTATTTTCCTATTGATCGGCGGAATGTTTTCGCTTGAGCTTTTAAATACAGCCATTGAACATACGGTTGATTTAATAACAGACAAACATCATCCTCTTGCTAAAGCGGCTAAGGACGCTGCCGCCGGGGCTGTTTGCGTTTTTGCTGTCATTTCGTGTATCATTGGTTTACTTATTTTTTTGCCAAAGCTGTAATGGCTGAAAATTCTTACATTTATTTTACATTTTTAGAAATGGGCGTGAAAAAAAGCGCGCGATTATGTAAAATATAAAGTGATAGCGGTACCATTAAAGGTAAGAGAGGAACATGTACACATGAACAAACAAGAATTAATAACAGAAGCTTTAAAAGCGCGTGATATGGCATATGCGCCGTATTCCAAGTTTCAAGTAGGAGCCGCTCTTCTTACCAAGGATGGAAAAGTGTACAAAGGCTGCAACATCGAGAACGCGGCATACAGCATGTGCAATTGCGCTGAGCGTACCGCTTTATTTAAAGCTGTTTCTGAAGGGGATACAGAGTTTCAGATGCTGGCCGTTGCGGCTGACACCCCTGGACCGGTATCTCCGTGCGGAGCCTGCCGCCAGGTGATTTCTGAGCTTTGCACAAAGGACGTTATTGTCGTACTGACTAATTTACAAGGACAAATAAAAGAAATGACTGTGGAAGAATTATTGCCAGGCGCATTTTCATCGGAGGATTTACATGACGAACGAAAGTTTTAAATCAGGATTTGTATCCATTATTGGAAGACCAAACGTAGGAAAGTCTACATTTTTGAACAGAGTCATTGGACAAAAAATTGCGATCATGAGCGATAAGCCCCAAACGACGAGAAACAAGGTGCAAGGAGTTCTGACGACAGGCACATCACAAACGATTTTTATTGACACACCAGGGATTCATAAGCCTAAGCATAAACTTGGGGACTTTATGATGAAAGTGGCACAAAATACATTAAAAGAAGTCGATTTGATCTTGTTTATGATCAATGCAGAGGAAGGCTACGGGAAGGGCGACGAATTCATCATTGAGAAATTGCAGAAGATGTCTACGCCTGTATTTTTAATCGTAAACAAAATTGACAAAATTCATCCTGATCAATTGCTTCTGTTAATTGACGAATACCGCGGACGTTATCCTTTTAAGGAAATTGTTCCGATTTCTGCTTTAGAAGGAAATAATATCGAAACATTGCTCGCCCAGATTGAAGCATATTTGCCGGAAGGGCCGCAATTCTATCCAAGTGACCAGGTAACTGACCACCCGGAGCGCTTTATCATTTCTGAATTAATCAGAGAAAAGGTGCTGCATCTGACGAGAGAAGAAATCCCGCACAGCATTGCGGTGGCCATCGAATCCATAAAAGGGCAGGACAACGGTTCTGTGCATGTAGCGGCAACGATTGTGGTCGAACGTGATTCTCAAAAAGGCATTGTGATCGGGAAAAAAGGAAGTCTGCTGAAAGAGGTCGGAAAAAGAGCGAGAGCGGATATTGAAGCATTGTTAGGCTCCCGTGTCTACCTTGAATTGTGGGTCAAAGTGCAGAAAGACTGGCGCAATAAAATGTCCCAGCTTCGCGATTTTGGCTTCAAAGAGGACGAATATTAATCTCTTGCTGTGTCATTATCTCACAGGAACAGGGATGCATTAGCAAATTTTGTTTAACATGAAATGGAGGACATCTGGTCAAGATAAAGGTAAGAATTTGGAGTTTAGGTAAGCTAGTTTAACTACAGAAAGGTGGGTTTCTTGTGTTGAATTTTACCTGGAACGTATTTTCTCAAACAGGAAATGTTGATACGTATCTTCTTTTTAAAGAGCTGGAAAAAGAGAACATGGAAAGACCCGAAGAACTAGAAGATGAGCTAGCCCGATTTGATTATCCAATTTTATAAACCTCTTGGCCGCTCCTGCTTTAGGAAGGTGCGGAAATGCTGACAAAATGTGAAGGAATCGTTCTTCGCACAAACGATTACGGAGAGACGAATAAAATCGTTACTTTACTGACAAGAGAACACGGAAAAATAGGTGTTATGGCAAGAGGCGCCAAAAAACCGAACAGCCGTTTATCAGCAGTCAGCCAGCCCTTTTTGTATGGTTCATTCTTAATGCAAAAAACAACGGGCCTCGGAACGCTTCAGCAGGGTGAAATGATCCTCAGCATGAGAGGCATCAGGGAAGATTTGTTTTTAACAGCATATGCTGCGTATATTGCTGAGCTAGTCGACAGAGGCACAGAAGAAAAAAAGCCAAACCCTTTCTTGTTTGAATTCATTTTAGAATCGTTTAAACAGCTGAATGAAGGAACAGATCCGGATGTCATCATCTTCATTGTTCAAATGAAGATGCTCGGTGTCATGGGGCTGTATCCTGAGCTGAATCACTGTGTGCATTGTAAAAGCCAGGACGGGACATTTCATTTCTCTGTCCGTGATAACGGGTTTATTTGCCATCGCTGTTTTGAAAAAGATCCTTACAGGATTCCGATTAAACCGCAAACGGCAAGGCTGTTGAGGCTGTTTTATTACTTCGATCTGTCGAGGCTGGGCACTGTGTCCTTAAAACAGGAAACAAAAGCTGAATTGAAGCAAGTGATTGATTTATATTATGAGGAATATTCAGGGTTATATTTAAAATCAAAGCGCTTTTTAGATCAAATGGAAAGCATGAAACATCTTATGGGTGAAAACAAAAGTTGACATCTGGTCCATCTTTTTATATGATCATTTATTATAAAATATGTTGCAGTGAGAGAAAGAAGTACTTGCGTTTACCTCATGAAAGCGACCTTAGGGCGGTGTAAGCTAAGGATGAGCGCGCAACGAAAGGCATTCTTGAGCAATTTTAAAAAAAGAGGCTGGGATTTTGATCTCAGCAACTAGGGTGGAACCGCGGGAGAACTCTCGTCCCTATGTTTGCGGCTGGCAAGCATAGAGACGGGAGTTTTTTGGTTGCTGCCGCAGTCATCTTATGAAGGAAAAGTGGAGGTGCTTGAAATGAACATTCAAGACATGATTCTAACCTTGCAAAAGCATTGGTCCAGTCAGGGCTGTGTGCTTATGCAGGCTTACGATGTAGAAAAAGGGGCCGGTACGATGAGCCCGTATACATTTTTGCGCAGTATTGGGCCTGAGCCGTGGAAAGTGGCTTATGTAGAGCCTTCCAGACGCCCTGCTGACGGCCGATACGGGGAGAACCCGAACAGACTGTATCAGCATCATCAATTTCAGGTCATTATTAAACCATCCCCGGATAACATTCAAGAGCTGTATTTAGATTCATTGCGCGCTCTTGGAATTGATCCGCTTGAGCATGATATCCGCTTTGTTGAAGACAACTGGGAGAATCCATCTTTAGGCTGCGCGGGTCTAGGCTGGGAAGTATGGCTTGACGGAATGGAAATTACACAATTTACGTATTTCCAGCAGGTCGGAGGACTTGAATGTAAACCGGTTTCTGTAGAAATTACGTACGGAATTGAGCGTCTTGCGTCTTATATCCAGGATAAAGAAAATGTTTTCGACTTGGAATGGACGTCCGGCTTTACAGTGAAAGATTTATTCATGATGGCGGAATACGAGCATTCCGTTTATACGTTTGAAACGTCAGATGTCGATATGCTGTTCCAATTGTTCAGCACGTATGAAAAAGAAGCGATTAAGCAAATGGACAACGGACTTGTTCACCCTGCATATGACTATGTGCTGAAATGCTCGCACACCTTCAACCTGCTTGATGCCAAAGGTGCGATCTCTGTTACCGAACGGACAGGCTATATCGCAAGAGTGCGGAATTTAGCGAGAAAAGTAGCAAAAACCTATTATGAGGAACGAGAAAAACTAGGGTTCCCAATGCTTAAAGGGGAGGGTTCTTCTCATGAGTAAACAGGATTTACTTTTAGAGATCGGATTAGAGGAAATGCCGGCGCGCTTTTTGAATGAAAGCATGGTTCAGCTTGGTGAGAAGCTGACAGGCTGGCTTACAGAAAAAAATATTAATCACGGTGAAGTAAAGCTCTTCAATACACCGAGACGTCTCGCTGTCTTTGTAAAAGATGTAGCAGAAAAACAGGCTGATATAAAAGAAGAAGCGAAAGGGCCTGCGAAAAAAATTGCTCTTGATGCAGACGGTAACTGGACAAAAGCGGTGATCGGCTTTTCAAAAGGCCAAGGCGCGAATGTGGAAGACCTGTACATTAAAGAAGTGAAAGGCACAGAGTATGTATTCGTGCAAAAATTCCAAGCCGGCCAAGAAACGAAATCGCTTCTTCCGGAACTGAGCGGCTTAGTTACGAGCTTGCATTTCCCGAAGAACATGCGCTGGGGAAATGAAGATTTGCGTTATATCCGGCCAATCAAATGGATTGTTGCTTTATTTGGACAGGATGTCATTCCATTTTCGATCACAAACGTTGAGTCTGGACGAACAACACAGGGACACCGTTTCCTTGGACATGAAGTGTCAATTGAATCACCTTCAGCTTATGAAGAGCAGCTGAAAGAACAGCACGTTATTGCTGATCCTAACGTCCGGAAGCGAATGATTCAATCTCAGCTGGAAGCGATGGCTGCAGAAAACAATTGGAGCATTCCAGTTGACGAAGACCTTCTTGATGAAGTGAATCATTTAGTAGAATATCCGACAGCTCTTTACGGTTCATTTGAATCTGAGTTTCTGTCAATTCCTGAGGAAGTGCTTGTCACGACAATGAAAGAGCATCAGCGCTACTTCCCTGTCAAAGACAAGAACGGTGATTTGCTGCCGCACTTTATCACAGTCCGAAACGGCAACAGCCACGCGATCGAAAATGTGGCCCGAGGCAATGAAAAAGTGCTGCGCGCGCGTTTATCTGATGCTTCATTCTTCTACAAGGAAGATCAGAAACTAAACATTGATGCAAACGTGAAGAAGCTTGAAAACATTGTTTTCCATGAAGATCTTGGTTCTCTTGCTGATAAGGTTAGAAGAGTCACTTCAATCGCAGAGAAGCTTGCCGTTCGTCTTCAAGCTGATGAAGATACATTAAAACATGTGAAGCGAGCTGCTGAAATTTCTAAATTCGACCTTGTCACTCATATGATATACGAATTCCCTGAGCTTCAAGGAATTATGGGTGAAAAGTATGCGAGAATGCTTGGTGAAGATGAAGCAGTGGCTACGGCAGTCAACGAACACTATATGCCTAGATCAGCAGGCGGAGAAACGCCTTCTACTTTCATCGGAGCAGTTGTAGCAATGGCGGATAAGCTTGACACAATCGCTTCATTCTTCTCTATCGGTGTTATTCCGACCGGTTCTCAGGATCCTTACGGGCTGCGCCGCCAAGCGAGCGGTATCGTTGCAATTCTTCTTGACCGCAACTGGGGAATTTCGTTTGAAGAGTTGCTTACTTTTGTACAAACCGATAAAGAAAATGAATTGCTGGATTTCTTCACTCAGCGCCTGAAATATGTCTTGAATGCTGAACAGATCAGACACGATGTCATCGATGCCGTGCTGGAAAGCTCTGAGCTTGAGCCGTACTCAGCCCTGCATAAAGCACAAGTGCTGGAACAAAAACTTGGTGCGCCGGGCTTTAAGGAAACAGCGGAAGCTTTAGGCCGAGTGATTTCTATCAGCAAAAAAGGAGTCCGCGGAGACATTCAGCCTGATCTATTTGAAAATGAATACGAAGCAAAACTGTTTGATGCCTATCAAACAGCGAAGCAAAATCTGCAGGAAAGCTTCAGTAAAAAAGATTACGAGGCGGCCCTTTCTTCACTTTCAGCCTTAAAAGAACCGATCGATGCATACTTCGATCATACAATGGTTATAGCGGATAACGAGACATTAAAGGCAAACCGACTAGCGCAAATGGTAAACTTGGCGGATGAGATCAAGTCCTTTGCGAATATGAATGCCCTTATTGTAAAATAAAGAGAGAAAAGGCGGTTGCTGTGTGATCGGTAATCGTCTTTTCCCCATTTATAAGTTTTTTTGTTTGATTACAAGATATTTACGATATAATATGGATTATTGTTTCTTTACATAGATATGAAGTGAAAAGGTGGTGAGTACGATCGAACTAAATAAACGGCAAGAACATATTTTGCAGATTGTAAAAGAAAACGGGCCGATTACAGGGGAGCATATTGCAGAAAAGCTGAACCTAACCAGGGCAACCTTGCGTCCGGATTTAGCCATACTCACCATGTCAGGATTCCTCGAGGCGCGCCCGAGAGTCGGTTATTTCTACACTGGAAAAACCGGCACACAGCTTTTGGCAGATAAACTCAAAAAGCTTCAGGTGAAAGACTTTCAATCTATCCCCGTTGTGATTCACGAAAACGTTTCTGTGTACGATGCGATTTGCACCATGTTTTTAGAAGATGTAGGTACTCTGTTTGTGGTGGACCGCGATGCTGTTTTAGTCGGGGTGCTTTCACGAAAAGACTTGCTGAGAGCGAGCATTGGCCAGCAGGAGCTTACATCAGTCCCTGTTCACATCATTATGACAAGGATGCCGAATATTACGGTGTGCAGGCGCGAGGATTATGTGATGGACATTGCAAAGCACTTAATAGAAAAACAAATTGATGCACTGCCTGTCATCAAAGATACCGATAAAGGCTTTGAAGTGATCGGCAGAGTGACAAAAACGAATATGACAAAAATACTTGTCAGTTTATCTGAAAATGAAATCCTATAAGATCGCAAACTAACGGGGGGATAATATGAATAACCGCATCATCTATGTCGTATCGGATTCAGTCGGTGAAACGGCTGAATTGGTAGTAAAAGCAGCGCTCAGCCAATTTAACGGTTCAGCGGACGATACACATGTAAGAAGAATTCCTTATGTTGAAGATATAGGCACTATCAATGAAGTGATTTCACTTGCAAAGGCAGACGGCGGCATTATCTGTTTTACACTTGTGGTGCCGGAAATCAGAGAATATTTGATTGCCGAAGCGGAAAAAGCAAATGTTTTATATTATGATATTATCGGCCCGTTAATTGATAAAATGGAAACAGCCTACGGTTTAACAGCGAAATACGAACCGGGGCGGGTGCGACAGCTTGATGAAGACTATTTCAAAAAAGTGGAGGCCATCGAGTTTGCAGTTAAATACGATGATGGACGTGATCCAAGAGGGATTTTAAAAGCTGATATCGTTTTGATCGGCGTATCAAGAACGTCTAAAACACCGCTGTCTCAATATCTCGCCCACAAGCGCCTGAAGGTTGCCAATGTTCCGATTGTTCCCGAGGTTGACCCGCCGGAAGAACTCTTTAATGTTGATCCGAAAAAATGCATCGGCTTAAAGATTAGCCCGGATAAACTGAATCATATCAGAAAAGAACGGTTAAAATCACTCGGGCTTAATGACAAAGCGATCTATGCAAATATCAACAGAATCAAAGAGGAACTGGAATATTTCGAAAAGATTGTGGATCGGATCGGGTGCCAGGTTGTTGATGTTTCAAATAAAGCGGTTGAAGAAACAGCGAATATCATCCATCATCTCAAAACAAAAAACATGTAACTCAGGACGCTCTATCCTGGGTTTTTGGCTATGCCAAAAGGGAATAATGAAAAACAATAGCATCTTTGTGAAGTTTGTATTATAATAAAAAATTGTGATAAAATGATTAATTTTAGGTTTAAGGTTCGTGTGATACGAATAAACTATTATGGGTAAGATGTCAAGAATTTCTCCCGGAAATTTTTCGACAAATTTATGTACATCCGCAATGATAAAGGATGTGCGATTTTGCTTGCTTTTATGCAGGAGTTTAATGGAGGGATGGAGAATTACTCTTCTTAATGAACAAGAAAAGACGATTTTTGTCGATGCTGATGCCTGTCCGGTAAAAGATGAAATTTTACAAACAGCATCCGATTATGAAGTCCAAGTTCTTTTTGTCGCTTCATTTGAACATTATCAGCTTTCCAGAAGCAAGGAAGAAAAATGGAAGTATGTTGATCCTCATAAAGAAGCTGCTGATTTATATATCGCAAATCACGTAAAACCGGGAGATATCGTTGTAACGCAGGACATCGGATTAGCATCCCTGCTGTTGAACAGAAATGTCTCCGTCATGTCGGAAAGAGGGCGTCTTTACAAAGAAGACACGATTGATTTTGCTCTTGAGAGCCGTCATTTTTCAGGCAAACAAAGGAGAAAAGGCATATACGCCAAAGGGCCTAAAAAATTGAATAATGAAGATCGAGAACGATTTATTACACTGCTGCAAAAAATCCTGTCGAACGATGAAGGGATTTTGCACTAAAGCATCGAATAATGTACGACGGAGTGTTATAAGATGGGAAATCGGATACCAGATGAAATTGTGGATCAGGTACAAAAGTCGGCAGATATCGTTGAAGTCATAGGTGATTATGTTCAATTAAAGAAGCAAGGCCGAAACTACTTTGGACTCTGTCCTTTTCATGGAGAAAGCACACCTTCGTTTTCCGTATCGCCCGACAAACAGATTTTTCATTGCTTTGGCTGCGGAGCGGGCGGCAATGTTTTCTCTTTTTTAAGGCAGATGGAAGGCTATTCATTTGCTGAGTCTGTTTCTCACCTTGCTGACAAATACCAAATTGATTTTCCAGATGATATAACAGTCCATTCCGGAGCTCGGCCAGAATCTTCTGGAGATCAAAAAATGGCTGAGGCTCATGAGCTCCTGAAGAAATTTTACCATCATTTGTTAATAAATACAAAAGAAGGTCAAGAGGCATTGGATTATCTGCTTTCCAGGGGCTTTACAAAAGAGCTGATTGATGAATTTCAGATCGGCTATGCCCTTGATTCTTGGGACTTCATCACGAAATTTCTCGTGAAGAGGGGCTTTAGTGAGGCGCAAATGGAAAAAGCGGGACTCCTGATCAGACGCGAAGACGGAAGCGGATATTTTGACCGTTTCAGAAACCGCGTCATGTTTCCGATCCATGATCATCACGGGGCTGTTATTGCATTCTCAGGCAGGGCTCTTGGCAGCCAGCAGCCTAAGTATATGAATAGTCCAGAAACACCGCTCTTTCATAAAAGTAAACTGCTTTACAATTTTTATAAGGCCCGCCTTCATATCAGAAAGCAGGAAAGAGCAGTCTTATTTGAAGGGTTTGCCGATGTCATATCGGCCGTAAGCTCGGGTGTAAAAGAGAGCATAGCCACGATGGGAACGTCTCTGACAGATGATCATGTCAAGATACTGAGAAGAAATGTCGAAGAAATCATTCTTTGCTATGACTCTGATAAAGCCGGTTATGAAGCCACCTTAAAAGCTTCTGAGCTTCTGCAAAATAAAGGCTGCAAAGTCAGAGTTGCAATGATTCCTGACGGATTGGACCCTGATGATTACATCAAAAAGTTCGGCGGGGACAAATTTAAAAACGACATTATCGACGCTAGTGTCACCGTGATGGCGTTCAAAATGCAATATTTCCGAAAAGGAAAGAACCTGTCCGATGAAGGCGATCGCTTAGCTTACATTAAAGACGTACTGAAAGAAATCAGCACGCTTTCAGGGTCTCTTGAGCAGGAAGTCTATGTAAAACAGCTTGCTTCAGAGTTTTCGCTTTCACAGGAGTCTTTAACTGAGCAGCTGACTGTTTTCAGCAAGCAAAACAAACCTGCTGACAATGGTGGCGGTGAAACGAAAACACGGCGAGCGCATCTGACGACAAAAGCAAGGCAAAAACGTCTGCGTCCGGCGTATGAAAATGCGGAAAGGCTGTTACTCGCCCACATGCTTCGAGATCGAAGCGTCATCAAAAAAGTGATTGACCGGGTAGGCTTTCAATTTAATATTGATGAGCATCGCGCATTAGCCGCCTATCTTTACGCTTTTTATGAGGAGGGAGCCGAGCTGACGCCTCAGCATCTGATGGCCAGAGTGACGGATGATCATATAAGCCAGCTCTTGTCTGATATTTTAATGCTCCAGGTCAATCAAGAGCTCAGCGAAGCCGAGTTATCAGATTATGTAAAAAAAGTGTTGAATCACAGAAATTGGTCAATGATAAAAGAAAAAGAGGCGGAAAGAGCCGAAGCCGAAAGGCAAAAAGATTTTTTAAGAGCTGCTTCTCTGGCTCAAGAAATCGTTACATTGAACCGATCTTTAAAATAACTAGATAAACTGGTGAGAAGCATTTATTGGCAATGATTCCTTGCGGAGGAGCAAATAGATCGCTTGACCTCATCATGAATTGTCATTTCATTATTCGCACATTGTTAAAGGCAGTTCACATAGAAAACGCCTGAATGGACCGAATAAGAATCATACCGCTTATAGAATTCGTTGCAAGCTTTGGAAGGAGGGATCCATAATGGCTGATAAACAAACCCACGAGACAGAATTAACATTCGACCAAGTAAAAGAGCAATTAACAGAGTCTGGTAAAAAACGTGGCGTTTTGACATATGAAGAAATTGCCGAGCGTATGTCCAGCTTTGAAATTGAATCAGACCAAATGGATGAGTATTATGAATTTTTAGGTGAACAAGGTGTTGAATTAATTAGTGAGAATGAAGAAACAGAAGATCCTAATATTCAGCAGCTTGCCAAAGCCGAAGAAGAATTTGACCTTAATGACCTAAGTGTACCGCCTGGTGTCAAAATCAATGACCCAGTTCGTATGTATCTAAAGGAAATCGGCCGGGTTAACCTTCTTTCTGCAAAAGAAGAAATCGCCTACGCTCAGAAGATTGAAGAAGGTGACGAAGAATCTAAACGCAGATTGGCTGAAGCGAACCTGCGGCTTGTTGTCAGTATCGCAAAACGGTATGTCGGACGCGGAATGCTGTTCCTTGACCTGATTCAGGAAGGCAACATGGGTCTGATGAAAGCCGTTGAAAAATTTGATTACCGCAAAGGTTATAAATTCAGTACGTATGCTACGTGGTGGATCAGACAGGCGATTACTCGCGCCATTGCCGATCAGGCGAGAACGATCCGGATTCCCGTTCATATGGTTGAAACCATTAATAAATTAATCCGTGTGCAGCGTCAATTACTGCAAGATTTAGGAAGAGAACCAACACCTGAAGAAATTGCGGAAGATATGGATTTAACACCTGAAAAAGTACGCGAAATCTTAAAGATTGCACAAGAGCCGGTATCGCTGGAAACACCGATTGGTGAAGAGGATGACTCGCATCTTGGTGATTTCATTGAAGACCAAGAAGCAACTTCACCTTCAGACCACGCCGCATATGAGCTATTAAAAGAGCAGCTGGAAGATGTGCTTGATACGTTAACTGATCGTGAAGAAAATGTATTGCGTCTTCGATTCGGTCTTGATGACGGCCGTACAAGAACATTAGAAGAGGTCGGCAAGGTATTTGGAGTAACGAGAGAGCGTATTCGACAAATCGAAGCTAAAGCGTTGCGGAAACTAAGACATCCTAGCAGAAGTAAACGTTTGAAAGATTTCCTCGAATAAGATGGAACGGGTCTTGCAGATCCGTTCTTCTTTTTTTAAAAAAGATATATGGATAATATGTCTTTATTTTACTGAAAAATGATGTCATTTGCAAATGAACATTGTGGCGAAAAATTTCAAAACTGAATCCATATTTTCTATTGTAAGCGTATACAATACATTATACAATAGAATAAAAAGGATATCAGAGAAATAAGCATGTTTCTATTCAATTTTGTATAAAGTGTGAATAAAAAACTTTTGTATATCAATCCATTTACTTTTTGTAAAAATAAGTTAGAATTAGAAGTGTTTACATAGGGGGAAGGATCAAAAAGGGGGAAGGGAAATGAAATGGAATCCGCTTATTCCATTTTTACTGATCGCTGTTTTAGGTATTGGTCTGACTTTCTTTTTATCAGTAAAGGGGCTTGATGACTCTCGGGAGATTGCAAGCGGCGGAGAAAGCAAATCTGCTGAAAAAGATGATGCAAACGCTTCACCGGAGGATATATACAAGGCAAACTGTATCGCGTGCCACGGTGAAAATTATGAAGGTGTTTCGGGTCCTAGCTTAAAAGGTGTAGGGGATAAGAAAGATGTCGCTGAAATTAAAACAAAGATCGAAAAAGGCGGTAATGGAATGCCTTCCGGTCTTGTTCCGGCCGATAAGCTGGATGATATGGCAGAATGGGTATCAAAAATTAAATAAAAGATCTATCTTTCTCCTTATACGTTCTCAGGCCGCCGAGATGTTCTCGACAGCCTTTTATTTTTGTCTGCCGCGTAGTAGAGCCGCATCAAAAGAAATAATCTTAAAATCATTCGCTCAGCTTGGATTCCTGGCTGATTTTTTATATGATAGAAAAGGAAAAAATGATTGAGAAAAGTTGTGATGACAAGTGAACGAATTAAAATTATCTAAACGATTGCAAACAGTAGCTGAGTACATACCGAATGGAGCGGTGATGGCCGATATCGGGTCTGACCATGCTTACCTTCCTTGTTATGCGGTGCTGAATCATAAAGCAAGCAAAGCAATTGCCGGAGAAATAACAGACGGCCCATTTTTGTCTGCCAAGCGGCAGGTTGAAAAATCAGGCTTAAGCTCGCACATTTCTGTAAGGCAGGGAGACGGCCTGGAAGTCATTAAAAAAGGTGAAGCCGATGCCATTACGATTGCCGGGATGGGCGGATCTTTGATCGCTCACATTTTAGAAGCGGGTAAAGACAAATTAACGGGAAAGGAACGGCTTATTTTACAGCCGAATATTCATGCTGTTCATATCAGAGAGTGGCTTTATAAAGAAGGATATGCGTTGATAGACGAGGTGATCCTTGAAGAGGACGGAAAGTGCTATGAGGTGCTTGTCGCCGAAGCGGGAGACAGAGATGCGGCTTATGCCGGTATTTCTTTATCAGCCGGAATGCTCGTCGGCCCTTTCTTGGCAAAAGAAAAGAATGCTGTCTTTTTGAAAAAATGGACACAAGAGCTTGAGCACACACAAAGCATTTATGAACAGATCAGCCGAGCTGCAACTACAGAGCAAAATAAACAAAAATTAAAGGAGCTCGCCGATCGAATGGAGCTGCTAAAGGAGGTTATCGATCATGGCTAAAACAGTAAATGGGCAGCAGATCGTCCAGCTGTTTGAACAATTTTCCCCGAAAGCCTATGCTGTCGAAGGCGATAAAATCGGACTGCAAATCGGCACCTTAAACAAACCGATTAAAAATGTGATGGTTACACTTGATGTGCTGGAAAGCGTTATCGATGAAGCAATTGAAAAAGAGGTTGATTTGATTATTGCACACCATCCTCCTATTTTCAGGCCGCTAAAGCATATTTCAACAGATCAGCCTGCCGGAAGGTTAATTGAAAAGTGTTTGAAGCATGATATCGCAGTTTATGCAGCTCATACAAATTTAGACGTTGCGGACGGCGGCGTGAATGATTTGCTTGCTGAAGCATTAGAGCTGAGTGAGACGGAAGTGCTGGCGCCTACTTATACTGATCCTCTGAAAAAGCTGGCCGTATATGTGCCGAAGGAATATGAAGAGCAGGTCAGAGCGGCGCTCGGAAATGCAGGAGCCGGCCATATCGGCGAATACAGCCATTGCGCGTTTTCGTCTGAAGGAATCGGCAGCTTTAAGCCATTAGACGGCGCCAAGCCTTTTATTGGTGAAGTGGGAGAGCTTGAGCTTGTTCATGAGATAAGGCTTGAGACTGTGTTTCCTAAAAGCATCGAAAAAGCTGTTATAAGAGCAATGATAAAAAGCCATCCATATGAAGAAGTCGCTTACGACATTTATCCTGTTGAGCAGTCTCCTGCCGAAAAAGGGCTCGGCCGTGTCGGAACACTTAAAAATGAGATGACGCTCAAGGAATTCGCTTTATTTGTGAAAGACAAGCTTGAAGTAAATGGCGTTAGAATGGTGGGTGAGGCTGACAGCATAGTGAAGAAGGTAGCTGTTCTTGGCGGAGATGGTAACAAGTATATTCATCATGCGAAACGGAAGGGCGCCGATGTTTACGTTACAGGAGATTTATACTTCCATGTGGCCCATGATGCGATGATGCTTGGCCTGAATGTTGTTGATCCGGGCCATTATGCGGAAAAAATCATGAAAAAAGGCGTCACGAGAAAACTGACGGCAATGTGCAAAGATAAAAAGCTGGACGTAAATATCTTTATTTCTGAGACAGATACAAATCCATTTACATTTCTATAAAAAAACTGAGGCTTTAACAGCCTCAGTTTTTTGCTTTTACTTTCGGGAGTATTTTTTTGAGCGGTACATTGTGTTCGATTGTCCAAGTTGATGGATCTTCATGATCATACTGCTCCAAAAAGCGAATGACTTCTTTTGTGATCGGCGTTGGTGTTGAAGCCCCCGCAGTAACGGCAACAGTATTCACGCCTTTAAGCCATTCGAGCTTTAATTCGCTTAGGTCGCCGATTCGGTATGCTTTTGTGCCGGCTATTTCCTCTGACACTTGAGCAAGCCTATTTGAATTGTTGCTTTTAGGGTCACCGACAACGATCGTTAAGTCCGCTTTTTTCGCCTGTTCTGATACAGCTTCCTGCCGTACCTGAGTAGCCAGGCAAATCTCTTGGTGGTATTCGACATGCGGATATTTCTCTTTTACAAGCTCCATGATGTCGTAAACATCCCATTGAGACATCGTTGTTTGATTGGTTACAATTAATTTCTCTGCTTGGATATCAAGGTTTTTCACATCTTCTTCCGTTTCAACTAAGTGAACGATCTCAGGCGCTACGCCAACGGCTCCTTCTGGCTCCGGATGACCTTTTTTGCCGATATAGATCACGTGATATCCTTTTTCTTTCATCTCTAGAATTAAATCGTGAGTTTTTGTCACGTCCGGACATGTGGCATCAATTGCGACTAATCCTTTTTCTTCAGCGATTTTTCTGACTTCGGGAGAAACGCCGTGCGCAGTGAAAATGACAGTTCCCTTGTCAACCTGCTTCAGGATGTCCAGACGATTAGCGCCGTCCAAAGTAAAGATTCCTTCCTCTTCAAACGCATCAGTAACGTGTTTATTATGAACAATCATCCCGAGTATATAGATGGGTCTTGGCAAGCTTTTATCAAGTGACGCGTTCTTGGCAATGACCATAGCATCAACAACGCCATAGCAATAGCCGCGCGGTGAAATTTTAATTACGTCCATTTTCGGTAGTCCTCCAATACTGAAGTGAGTAAAGGCAATATAAAAAGCCGTAATCAAACGGCTCTATTCTTGCATTCTTCTGATCTCATTATAGCCAATCTCACTTCAGATATCAAAGAATGTTAAATATATAATCTCGGCTTTGATCTGCCTGATGTTCTTTTCGAAGCAGGAGAGACAGCTTCTTTTTTCTTCGGGGCAGATGTTTTTGATTCTTGTTCTTTACTGTCAGATGTTTTTGATTTCTTCGGTGGAGAAGAACTTTTTGGTTTTGATTTTTTGTTCCCATCTGATGTTTTTGCTTCAGCCTCGTTCTCGATTTCCGAGGTTTCTTCTGACTCTGTTTGCTTTTCATTTTCCTCATTGCTCTCTGTATCATCACTTTTACTTAACTGGCTGTACAGCTTCATCATTGCTGGCAGATTGCGGACTAATGGGCCGTACTGCTGGATCATGGGGGTGACTTGCTGCGCCATGCCAAGCACTTTTTGCACATTCCCAAGCATACTGGATAAAGATGCAGGATTGGCGATATTTTGAATGCCTTGCAGACCTGCTCCTCCGCTCGCTGCTGTGCCTGCTCCTGGAACTCCGGCGCCGCCAGTGCCTCCTCCTCCGGGTAAGAACTTTGACAGCATTCCTTTTAAGCCTCCGCCCGCACCATTTCTCGCTCCGGCATTTGCCTGAGGAAGAAATTGTCCGGATTGCTGAAAACCTTGCTGCTGCGGTCCAAATGAAGGTCTTTGCAAATTAGGCGGTCTTCTGCCCATCATTCGCTGATTTGGCATGGGGCGGGGCGGTCCGGGCTGCGGATAATTTCTCATCGGCTGCTGCGGTGAAAACATACTTGTACCTCCTTTCAGCTCTCTCTGCTATTAGAATATGCATGGGCTGCGGTATTTGCTTTACATAACTGAATAAAACAAACGCCTTCCAAACGTGGTGTTTTTAAGCAAAATCGGGTATAATGTGATGATGGACACATAATGTGCCGCTTTAAGGAGCTGGGAAAAATGAAAGAAACTAAATTTGAACTTTATGAATTGAAACCGTTTATTATAGATGCAGTGCACCGCCTTGGTTTTTATGAACCGACTGATATTCAGAAAAGGCTGATTCCTGCAGTGTTAAAAAAAGAAAGCGTCATCGGCCAGTCTCAGACGGGAACCGGAAAGACTCACGCTTATTTACTGCCTTTATTAAACAAAATCGATCCTGCTAAGGATGTCGTTCAGGTTGTCATTACGGCTCCGACAAGAGAGCTTGCCAACCAGATTCATCAGGAAGCACTTAAAATCACACAAGGTGAAGAAGGCAGTCAGATTCGCTCGAAATGTTTTATCGGAGGCACAGATAAACAAAAATCAATTGATAAATTGAAAACACAGCCTCATCTTGTCGTCGGTACGCCAGGACGTATTGCCGATTTAATCAAAGAACAGGCGTTAAGTGTTTATAAAGCGGAATCTCTCGTCATTGATGAAGCGGATTTAATGCTGGATATGGGATTCCTTGCAGATGTAGATTACATCGGTTCACGCATGCCTGAGGATCTGCAAATGCTTGTGTTCTCAGCGACCATTCCGGAAAAGCTGAAACCATTTTTGAAAAAATATATGGAAAATCCGAAATACGCCCACGTGGAGCCAAAACAGGTGACTGCTGCGAAGATCGAGCATATCCTCATTCCTTCGAAACATCGTGACAAGGACAAGCTCCTTTTTGACATCATGTCTCATCTGAATCCATACCTGGGCATTGTGTTTGCCAATACGAAAAACACGGCTGACCATATCGCTCAATATTTGACTGGAAAAGGCATGAAAATCGGGCTGCTGCACGGCGGATTAACGCCTCGTGAGCGGAAAAAAGTCATGAAGCAGATCAATGATTTGGAATTCACTTATGTCATTGCGACTGACCTTGCCGCAAGAGGCATTGATATTAAAGGTGTCAGCCATGTTATCAACTATGAGCTGCCGGATGATCTCGATTTTTATGTTCACCGTGTGGGCAGAACGGCTCGCGCCGGCTCATCAGGACAAGCGATGACCATTTATGAGCTCTCTGATGAGGATTCATTAGTCAGACTTGAGAAAATGGGCATTGAATTTGATTACTTGGAGCTTGAAAAGGGCGAGTGGAAAAAAGGCGATGACCGCCAGCGCCGCAAAAAGCGTAAAAAAACGTCGAACGAAGCGGATGAAATTGCGCATCGTCTCGTGAAAAAGCCGAAGAAGGTTAAGCCTGGATATAAAAAGAAAATGAGCTACGAGATGGAGAAAATCAAGAAAAAACAGAGAAGAAACCAATCTAAAAAAAGAAAGTAGGGGAACCTGTTGTTGAGAATAGGCTCACACGTCTCTATGAGCGGAAAACATATGCTTCTGGCAGCAAGCCAGGAGGCAGTTTCTTATGGGGCGAACACGTTTATGATCTATACAGGCGCACCGCAAAATACGCGCCGAAAGAAAATTGAAGACTTGAATATAGAAGCTGGCCGGGCACACATGCAAGAAAACGGTATTGACGAGATTATCGTACACGCGCCTTATATTATTAATATTGGCAACACGACAAATCCGTCCACTTTTGAGCTTGGTGTCGATTTTCTTCGTTCTGAAATTGAACGGACAGCTGCCATCGGAGCGAAGCAAATTGTCCTTCACCCAGGCGCTCACGTAGGAGCGGGAGCTGAAGCAGGCATCAAGAAAATTATTGAAGGCTTAAATGAAGTGATTGATCCGAATCAAAATGTCCAGATTGCATTAGAAACAATGGCAGGAAAAGGATCTGAATGCGGCAGAAGCTTTGAGGAGCTTGCGCAGATTATCGATGGCGTTACACACAATGAGCATCTGTCAGTATGCTTTGACACGTGCCATACACATGATGCGGGATATAACATTGTCGAAGACTTTGATGGAGTGTTGACTGAGTTTGATAAAATCGTCGGTATTGACCGTATTAAAGTGCTTCATATTAATGACAGCAAAAATGTCAAAGGCGCAAGAAAAGACCGCCATGAAAACATCGGCTTTGGTGAAATCGGATTTGACGCACTGCAGTATGTTGTTCACCATGAGCAGTTAAAAGACATTCCGAAAATCCTTGAAACGCCGTATGTCGGTGAAGATAAAAAGAATAAAAAACCGCCATACCGTTTTGAGATTGAAATGCTGAAAGAAAAACAATTTGATGACACATTGCTTGAAAAGATTTTACAGCAATAAAAAATGGGGGATAAGTCCCCCATTTTTTCAGCTTGTAAATTGTTTGAATAGTTCATTAACGGTTTGGGCTGTTTCTTTCGATGTAATTGCCTCTACTTGTTTCAGCAGCCGCATTCGTTCACTCTCATTAAAGATGTTCACATTTTTCCCGTATAGCAGGTTTGCTACTTCAACGGCCTGCGGTCTTGTTAGGCTGATTCCGTATTGTTTTGAGTACTTCAGCAAATCGTCAGCAGTAGCCTGGTTAAGCCGCTGCAAAATAATTCTTTGAAATAAAATCATCGACCATTCCACCTCCAGACTTAATGTATGGGCAAATCAGTAAAATGTGTCAGTGTTTAATGGTAAAATAGATTTATAATGTATTTAAAATAGTTATTGCAGGAAAGGAGATTTTATGACCCCAACAAAACAACATAAGAGAGAAACATTTTCCCATTTTATTTTCAGGGTCTTCATGATTCTGGCAGGAGCTGCATCTGCGGCTGTAAGTATTGAATTATTTTTAATCCCTAACGATTTTATTGATGGCGGGATTATCGGTGTATCACTTATTTTAGACCACCTCTTTATGTCAAACCCCTTTTTGAATTTCGCTTTATTCGTTGTCATTTTAAATATTCCTTTTATGATCTTCGGCTATAAATATATCGGTAAGACCTTCCTTGTCTCTACGATGATTGGAATTGTCGGGCTTGCCGTTATTGAATCCTCGCTTCATCATGTAGAAGCCATTACAACTCAGCCTATTTTGGCCACTGTGTTCGGAGGTCTTTTGCTCGGCTTTGGCGTCGGGCTCGTTATTCGAAACGGAGGTTCAATGGATGGTACAGAAATTCTCGGTATTTTGCTGACGAAAAAGCTGCCATTTTCAGTTGGTGAGTTCGTCATGCTCATCAATGTATTCATTTTCATTTGGGCTGGTTTTGTGTTCGGTCCTGAGCAAGCGATGTACTCTTTCATGACTTATTATATTGCGATGAAAACCATTGATGCCGTGATCCAGGGGCTTGATGAAACAAAAGCTGTCATTATTGTGTCTGATCAGTATGATGAGATTTCCGACGCGATTTTGCACCGTCTCGGTCGCGGAACAACCAAGCTGAAGGGGAAAGGCGGATATACGGACGAAGAAAAGGACGTGATTTACGCGGTTGTCACAAGGCTGGAAGTGACTAAGCTAAAATCGATCGTGTTTGAAGTCGATCAAAATGCATTCATTACGATTATGAATACGCATGAAACGAGAGGCGGAAAATTCAAAAACGCAATCCACTAGGCTTTCATTTACTTTTATTCATTTTATGGGTATAATTTTATCTGCAGTAAAGAAAATGGCTTGCTGGTCAGACAGCTGCCATTTTCTTTTTCATACATGTGATACGTTCTTAAGCAAAGCGAAAAGGGGGACCCTTCATGAACGTACAAGAAGCGCTGAACCTACTGAAAGAAAACGGATATAAATATACAAATAAACGTGAAGATATGCTGCAGCTTTTTGCTGATTCAGACAGGTATCTTACCGCTAAAAACGTACTGTCTGCATTAAATGATGATTATCCCGGCTTAAGCTTTGATACAATCTACAGAAATCTTTCTTTATATGAAGAACTTGGTATTTTGGAAACAACTGAGCTGTCCGGTGAAAAACTCTTCCGATTTAAGTGTTCATTTACCCACCATCACCATCACTTTATTTGTCTTGCCTGCGGCAAAACAAAAGAAATTGAATCATGCCCGATGGACAAGCTTTGTGATGATTTGGATGGCTATCAGATCAGCGGACATAAATTTGAGATTTACGGCACATGCCCTGATTGTACAGCGGAAAACCAAGAAAACACTACTGCGTAATTGTTTATATGAGAAAAAGGAGCCCCGGTTGGGCTCCTTTTTCAGTTGTTGACACGTATGATATGATGTTTATTTTTGTTAATCCATTGAACGGCTTCAAGCCAGTTGCTGACTCTGATGATGTTTGAATCAAGCGGAAGCTGATTATAAGGGGAATTGAATAAAATCACCGGTATATCGGCTTCTTTCGCAATCATCATTGCGTTTCCGTGATGATCCTCAAAAAACAAGTCAATGTTGTGTTTTTTGACTGCCTCAACTTTATGATGACCGCCAACGAGTTCGATGTGGTCGTAATGAATATTTTGTCTGTCAAACCATTCATAAGTAATATCAGTTAAATGAGTCCGTCTCGCTGTAATATAAATAAGCTTGTGCTCCTCTTTGAGGAGGTCAAGTGACTGTTTTGCATGCTGCGCAAGCAATGCTTCCTTATATATGATGGCTTCATTTTGATTCATCCAATCCCAAAATTCTTCCTGCGTAATGTTTAACAGTTTTGTCAAATCATAATCCGTCATATCGTTTAATGAAATGGAAAGATTAAACGAGCGGTTCAAATAAGGGACGAATGTATCCTGAGCCGTGATTGTGCCGTCAATATCTATTCCTAAGCGTAACATGCCCACACTCCTTCAGTTTCATCCCTTCCAGTGTAACATAAACAATTGACATTAACAGAAAAGTTTAGCAAACATGAATCAGGCAAAATAGATCAAACTATAAAAGCTCCTTTAATAAAAACAGAAGGGGGAATTGAAGGTGGCAAACGATTACGAAAAACGTGATAACAACAGCTACTATGTAGATCATGGTTCTGAAGGATCAAATATTACCCGCGACAACGATGGTTTTTTTGAGGAAACGGCTGCTGAAATCGCAGAGCCTTACCGTGCTACTGACCGCAGCAATGACCGAGACAATGACCGCAGCGGCGGCAATGTCAATGAAGGGCGGGGAATAGGCTATATTGCATTAGCCTTGTCCATTATTTCATTGTTTGTACTGCCTGTTTTATTGGGAGCTGCCGGTATTATTGTCGGCTATATCGCAAGAAGAAGAGGTGCCCAAGGCCTAGGAGCTTGGGCGATGGGTATCGGTGTCGTCTCATTAGTGCTTGGAATATTTATTATTCCATTTTTCTAACACAAAAAAGCTTGACGGGTTCCCGTCAAGCTTTTTGTGTTTCTTCTTTTAGTTTTGCTTTTTCAGCTTCAAGCTTTGCGTAGTGTTCCTCAGCAAGAATGTCGATTTCTTTCTTGAGTTCCTCTACCATTGTTTCCTCTGGAACCTTACGGACAATTTTTCCTTTCCGGAACAACAGTCCTTCACCACGTGCTCCTGCGATTCCGATATCAGCTTCTCTCGCTTCACCAGGTCCGTTTACTGCACAGCCGAGAACAGCGACTTTAATCGGCGCTTTCACCTTAGAAATGTATTCTTCCACTTCATTGGCGATGCTGATCAAATCAATCTCAATACGGCCGCAAGTCGGACATGAGATGAGTGTGGCAGCATTGGAGGCTAAGCCGAAAGATTTCAGAAGCTCCCTTGCTACTTTTACTTCTTCCACAGGATCTGCGCTTAATGAAATACGCATGGTGTTCCCGATGCCCTTGCTTAAAATCGCGCCGAGTCCTGCTGCGCTCTTTACTGTACCGGCAAACAGTGTTCCTGACTCAGTGATCCCAAGATGCAGAGGGTAGTCAAATGCTTTCGCTGCTTTTTCATAAGCCTCGATCGCAAGGTTGACGTCAGATGCCTTCATGCTGACAATAATATCGTGAAAATCAAGATCTTCAAGAATTTTAATGTGATGAAGTGCGCTCTCTACCATTCCGTCTGCTGTCGGATAACCGTATTTTTCTAAAATCCGTTTTTCAAGTGAACCAGCGTTTACTCCGATTCTGATCGGAATCCCTTTTTCTTTCGCCGCTTTAACGACCGCTTCGACTTTTTCACGGCGGCCGATGTTGCCTGGGTTGATTCGGATTTTATCTGCGCCGCCTTCAATGGCTTTTAACGCAAGTTTATAATCGAAATGTATGTCAACAACGAGCGGAATGGAAATGCGTTTTTTAATATCCGCGATGGCATTTGCCGCCCGTTCATCCGGACATGCTACCCGGACGATTTGGCATCCGGCTTCAGCCAGACGGTTAATTTCCGCAACCGTTGCTTCTACATCATGTGTTTTTGTTGTTGTCATGCTTTGGATAACAACTTCATTGTTGCCGCCTATTGTTAAAGGTCCCACT
Source organism: Bacillus sp. G16 (assembly GCF_021282335.1). Classification (NCBI taxonomy): domain Bacteria; kingdom Bacillati; phylum Bacillota; class Bacilli; order Caryophanales; family Bacillaceae; genus Bacillus; species Bacillus sp. G16. Next base: position 99,187 of record NZ_JAJSOZ010000008.1, read on the forward strand.
TTGACGGGACGCGTTTTTGTACGATGTGTGATTTCACTCACTTGCAATCGCTCCTTAATTGTAGTTGCCGCTTCTAGATATAACAATTCTAGTATGGTTTATGTGAATTTATTTTACAAATTACATTGTAACAGTGTCTTCGCCGAACTGACAAGAAATTAACGTTAATTAAGGGTAGACCGGGAATTTGTACGCTGTTCCCGCTTGAATGGAGTTGGCTTTCACATTCGGATTCAGTGTTTCAAAATCCTTTACAATGTCGTCAGGAGAACCTGCTGGTCCGACAATTGACATAACGGTGTCACCCGGCTGTACCTTCACCGTTTTATAGGCTGGTTCCTGTTCAGCCGTTTTTGCTGATGCTTCATAGACAGGGAGGTCCTGGATGGGGATCGTTCCAACTTTAAGATCATAAAAAAGAATAAAAAGAATAAAAACAATGCTGCATACAAAAGTGAGACGCTTCATCGCTTTTCCTCCCGCATACGAAATTTATACTATAGTATGCTTGTCCATTTCGATTCATGACAAAAGAAAAGAGACTGCGAAGGCAGTCTCAGATTATGCAACAGCTTTTTTGGACGGGATCTCTTTCAAAACAAGAAACAGGATGACAAAGTTGACAAACCAGTTCAGTAAAAATTCACTTGGAACTGTTGCTTCTAATGCCCGCATGATCGTAAAGAACACAGTCGAAAGGGTGATCGAATAGGCAGAAAGCTTCCAAAGCTGATGGTAGGACAGATGCTTTTTCTGTGCATTCTTCATGATTACCCCGATAAGCGCTAAGAATGATACTTCAATAAATTTTCCTGCCGCTGTTACGAGAAAAATGAGAAATGAAAGAACAGTTGTGATCATCGTTTTATTTTGGTTTAAACCCGCAATCACATCTTTTTTTGTTAAATCTGATGGCATCATTGAGTAAGGCATTTCTTGGGCTTGTCCGTCAATGGCCAAAACAAATTTGTCCTGAAGGATGCCGATCGCGTTTTGCTTTGCTTCGATTTGTTCAGTGCCGTAGGCGTCTGTCGGATCAAACACGATAACGAAGCCATTTGCCTGTGATTCCGTGGCTTTTTTTTCATCGGTTTGAAGTTTGCCGTTTGAAATTTTGAAATCAGGGAAATCTTTGTGTAAAACAGTTTTAAAGCCGTTCATTGATTTGACGGTCCCTGAGCTTACATAATAAGCGGTAGGAATTGCAAAAAGGACAGAGAGCAAAAATACATAAAGAATCGCTTTTCCGATTCCTTGAAATCTTGTTTTTGCAATATCACGGGGAGAGTATGTACTTTTGATGAAAAGCTGAAATACATTCACTATCTTCACTTCCTAGCTATACTAATATATGTTGCTTATTGTATCGTTGCCTGCGTGTGAATACAAGGAAGACATGAAGAAGATAGATGTAAAAAGGGAGGATGGATTTTATGGATATGTTATATTGGCTGGTGATTGCGGCGGTATTTATCATCGCTTTTATAGGGCTGGTGTATCCCGTTATTCCGAGCGTAGTATTTATCGTTGCCGGCTTTGTATTGTACGGATTTTTGTTTTCATTCAGTCCGTATTCATATATGTTCTGGCTCGTTGAAGCTGTTTTTGCCGCAGTATTATTCGCAGCAGATTACGTGTCTAATCTGCTTGGAGTAAAAAGGTTTGGCGGAAGCAAAGCCGCCATATGGGGAAGCACGATCGGTTTATTAATCGGGCCTTTCGTCATTCCGGTTGCGGGGATCATATTAGGGCCGTTTATCGGGGCTGTTTGTGCAGAACTTATCGTTCATCAAAAGGACTTAAAGTCAGCGTTTAAAATTGGTCTCGGCTCACTCATTGGCTTTTTAACAGGGGTTATTGCAAAGGGCATCATACAGCTTTTGATGATCGGATATTTTTTATGGACGGTCCTATAAGAATTGCCGGCGGCAGGTTTAATGGGGCGGATTATCGGTTAAAGTGAAATATGTCCGCTGAAATGAGCCAAAATGTGAGCATTTTCATTGATTACACAGCGTTCTTTTGTTACATTGAATGAAGAAAGGCTCGCTGTGAAGCGGCATTTCAGTACATATATATTAAGGAGGAATTTATCATGGCTTACGAACTTCCAGAATTACCTTATGCGTACGATGCTTTAGAACCGCATATTGATAAGGAAACTATGACTATTCACCATACGAAACACCACAACACATACGTTACAAATTTAAACAAAGCGGTTGAAGGAAACACGGCTCTTGCAAACAAATCAGTTGAAGAGCTTGTTGCAGATCTTAATTCTGTTCCTGAAAACATCCGCACTGCAGTCCGCAACAATGGCGGCGGACACGCGAACCACAAATTATTCTGGACACTTTTATCTCCAAACGGCGGAGGCGAGCCGACTGGCGCGCTTGCTGAGGAGATCAACAGTGTATTTGGAAGCTTTGACAAATTCAAAGAGCAATTCGCAGCTGCAGCAGCTGGACGCTTCGGTTCTGGCTGGGCATGGCTTGTTGTGAACAACGGTAAGCTTGAAATCACAAGCACACCAAACCAAGATTCTCCGCTTTCTGAAGGCAAAACGCCTATCTTAGGACTTGACGTTTGGGAGCATGCTTACTACCTTAACTACCAAAACCGCCGTCCTGATTACATTTCAGCTTTCTGGAAAGTTGTGAACTGGGACGAAGTGGCTCGTCTATACAGCGAAGTAAAATAATGACACAAGCAAGGTCCTCAATAGGGGGGGCCTTGTTTTTTTCTGTCTTCTTTTTACATATCTCGGTTTGAGTGAGACAGACTAAGGGATAGTAAAGGGGAGTCAGTAATGAGCAAACTAAAAAAAGTAATTGGCGATGTAGACGTAAACAAAGGGTTACTCTTTCTGCTGACCATTGGCGGGCTTTATTCGCTGGGAATTGCATTGTCCAATACATTTGTTAATGTGTACCTTTGGAAGCAGTCAGGGAAATTTATTGATTTGGCGATATATAATTTATCCATTGTGACAATGCAGCCGTTAACCTTTTATTTGGCTGGACGGTTAGCCAAAAAAATAGACAGGGTGTTCATTTTAAGGTTCGGCGTCATTTTTTTAGCCGCCTTTTATTTAAGTGTGCTTTTAGCCGGAGAAACGGCGGCCAGCCGGCTCGTGCTGATCGGTGCGGTGCTCGGAGTGGGCTATGGCTTTTATTGGCTAGCGTTTAACGTGCTGACCTTTGAAATAACAGAGCCGGAGACGCGAGACTTTTTCAACGGATTTATGGGCATTCTGTCTTCCTCTGCAGGGATGATCGGTCCGATTGTAGCGGGATTTGTTATCTCAAGGCTTGAAAATAATACGGGTTACACATTAATTTTCAGTCTCTCCCTCAGTTTATTTGCCTTGGCTGTCGTGATGAGCTTTTTTTTAAAACGGAGAGAATCAAAGGGCCGTTTTATGCTGAGCAAAGTATTTGGAGAGCGCCATAGCAATATGAATTGGCGGAGAATTACGAATGCGCATTTTTTTCAAGGCTTGAGAGAAGGGATTTTTGTCTTCTTAATCAGTGTATTTGTATTTATTGAGACAAACAGCGAACTGGCCCTCGGCACATTCGGCCTTGTCAACTCAGCTGTTTCCTTCTTTGCCTACTACTTTGCATCCAGGCTGATTAAGAAAAAGGCCAGAAAAAAATCAATCTTGCTGGGCGGCCTTATTCTGTATGGCGCGCTGTTTTTGATTCTGTTTCATATGAGCTTTACGACATTATTGACGTACGGCGTTTTTATTGCCATCGGCTATCCTCTTTTGCTCGTGCCATATGTATCACTTACATATGATGTGATAGGCCGGGCGCGGCATGCCAGAAAAGCAAGAATTGAATATATCGTGCTGAGGGAACTGTTTTTAAACGCCGGCAGGATTGTCTCCATTTTATGCTTTCTCTTGATCGTGGCCCTTCTGAAAGAGGATGTGGGAATTCCTTTGTCACTCGCTATATTGGGCATAGGACATCCGCTGATTTATTACTTTGTTAAGGATATCCGTTTTAAGGAGAAAGAAGAGGAAAATGAAACCATGGAAGAAGACGGCCAAAAACGGGTAACTGAACCGAATCTTTTAAAAGGTGAAAGATAATTTTTTGTCAAAAAGGGGTTATCTGTAGAAAAAAGTCGAAAAAACCTTTAGAATGAAAACTGGCACTCTTACTTGAGTGTCTTTTCTTTCTGTAAATAGAAAAAGGTGATGTTATGAGGAGAAATAAACCAAAAAAGCAAAATCATAAAGAGAAAAAGAAGTCGCTTCCGATCCGGCTGAATATTTTATTCTTGGCTGCCTTTGTCATATTCACCTGGATCATTGTGGAATTAGGCATCAAGCAGATCGTACAAGGCGATGATTACAAAAACCAAGCCAATCAGCAGGAACAAAGTGAAGTCAGCTCGGCGGTGCCGCGCGGGAAAATTTATGATCGAAACTTTAATGCCATCGTGACAAATAAGGCTTTAAATGCAATCACATACACCAGATCTAAATCGACCACGCAAGACCAGCGTTTAAAGATCGCAAAAAAGCTGTCTGATATGATTAAAGTTGATACAAAAAAAGTAACAGAACGGGATAAAAAGGATTATTGGATTTTAACTAGGCCGAAAGAAGCCAAAAAGTTGATTACCGCTAAAGAAAGAAAGCAGGTTGAAGACAAAACATTATCCGATGACGATTTATATCAGCTCCAGCTAAAACGAATTACTGATAAGCAGCTGAATGAACTGACGGATAAAGACATGCAGATCCTAGCCATCAAAAGACAGATGGATTCAGGATATGCATTGACCCCTCAATATATCAAAAACGAAGATGTATCAGCGAAAGAAATGGCAGTTGTAAGTGAACATTTAGACGAACTGCCGGGTGTTGATGTCACGTCCGATTGGGAACGCGAATATCCGTATAAAAACCTTCTTCGCTCAGTGCTCGGAAGTGTTTCCAGCTCTGATGAAGGATTGCCGTCCAACTTGCTCGACCATTATCTGTCTCTTGGCTACAGCCGAAATGACAGGGTCGGAAAAAGTTATATTGAATACCAGTACGAAAGTCTTCTGCAGGGACAAAAAGCAAAGGTGGAAAACATCACGGATTCAAACGGCAATGTCACGGGAACAAAAACCGTTTCTGAAGGGAAAGCCGGTAAAGATCTCGTACTTACGATTGACATTGATTTGCAAAAAGAAGTGGAAAAAATCATTGAGAAGAATCTCAAATCTGCTAAAGCAAGACCAAGCACTGGGTTATTAGACCGGGCATTCGTTGTCATGATGGACCCGAGAAACGGTGAAGTGCTGACAATGGCGGGTAAGCAGATTAAACAAGAAAATGGGAAATATAAAATTGATGATTACGCGCTAGGAAATATGACGTCATCTTATGCCATGGGTTCGGCTGTCAAAGGTGCAACCGTGCTGACGGGCTTGCAAACCGGTGCCATCAACCTGAATACCGTTTTTCAGGATGAACCATTGTATATTGGTAGCCAGGATAAAAATGGTAAAAAGTCATGGACGAACTTAGGACCGGTCAATATTCAAAGAGCCTTAGAGCAGTCTTCCAACGTATTTATGTTTAAAACGGCGATTGCACTCGGAAAAGGTGAATATAAACCGCATCAAGCTTTACCGATTGATACAACGGCCTTTGATACATTCCGGAATTATTTCAGCCAATTTGGATTGGGAGTTAAAACTGGAATTGATCTTCCGAATGAAATGACAGGCTATAAAGGAACAGACAGATTAACGGGATTCTTGCTTGACTATGCAATCGGCCAGTACGATACGTATACACCGCTGGAACTGGCACAATATGTATCAACGATTGCAAATGGCGGCTACCGCTTGAAGCCTCAGCTAGTAAAAGAAGTCAGAGAACCTAATGCTGAAAAAGGGATTGGTGCTGTCGTGCAATCCGTTCAGCCGGAAGTGCTGAATAAAATCGACATGAAGAGTGAATACATTAAAGAAGTACAGGCCGGATTCAGACGAGTGATGACAAAAGGGACAGCTGCCAGCCAATTTGCGTCAGCATCATATCAGCCTGCCGGGAAAACAGGAACAGCACAATCGTTCTATGACGGGCCTGATAAATCAAAAACAGGAACAGCGACATATAATACGACACTTGTCGCTTATGCGCCGGCTGATAATCCTGAAATTGCGATCTCTGTCGTAGTACCTTGGGCTTATATTGATTACAGCGCTAAATATACCATTACAAACGAAATCGGCAGAGAGGTAATGGATAAATATTTTGAGCTGAAATCGAAGCAGGACAAAGAAGATACGCAACAAAAGAATAAAGATAAAATCGAAGAAAATGCAGAGAACACAACGTCTTCTGATAACTAAAAAGAAACGCTCACATGATGTGGGCGTTTTTTTTATACAAAAAAACGCATTGATTTACAAAACCTTAACATTCGGTTCAAACCCTTTTTACATAGAACCTTTACTCTATACGTGTAGGACAAATTACACATTATACGCAGGGGGAATTCAGGAAATGAAAAAAAACAAATTGGTGCTTATGCTTCTGATGGCTGCTTTTATGATCATTGCAGCTGCATGCGGAAATGCAGGAGAAAGTGAAAAATCGAATAGCGATTCTGCAAAAGGAGAAGGAAAGGCATCAGGTTCTTTAACCATTTCTGGTTCATCGGCTATGCAGCCATTAGTACTTGCAGCCGCAGAAAAATTTATGGAAGAAAACCCTGATGCTGATATACAGGTGCAAGCTGGCGGTTCTGGAACAGGGCTTTCTCAAGTCTCTGAAGGAGCTGTTCAGATCGGGAATTCAGACGTTTTTGCTGAAGAAAAAGAAGGTATCGATGCAAAAGCGCTTGTCGATCATCAAGTCGCAGTCGTTGGTATGGCAGCAGCTGTAAACCCTGATGCTGGTGTGAAGGATATTTCTAAAGATGAATTGAAAAAAATCTTCACTGGTAAAATCAAAAACTGGAAAGAGCTTGGCGGCAAAGACCAAAAGATTACACTTGTAAACCGTCCTGATTCTTCTGGCACACGTGCTACATTTGTGAAATATGCGCTTGACGGAGAAGAACCTGCAGAAGGCATTACTGAAGATTCCTCCAACACTGTGAAAAAAATCATTGCTGATACTCCGGGAGCGATTGGATATCTTGCATTCTCATATTTAACAGATGACAAAGTAACTGCTCTATCTATTGATGGTGTAAAACCTGAAGCAAAAAATGTGACAACTGGCGAGTATCCGATCTGGGCTTATCAACATTCTTATACAAAAGGTGAAGCGACAGATTTAGCCAAAGAATTTCTAGATTATCTAAAGAGTGAAGACATTCAAAAAAGCATTGTTACTGACCAAGGCTACATTCCGGTTACTGATATGAAAGTGACACGCGATGCCAACGGGAAGCAAAGCTGATCTTAATAAAAAGAGGAGTGCGGGGACAACCGTTTCTCCTCTTAACACATTCATAGGAGTGTAAAACAATGATAAACAATAGAGAAAATATGTCTGTGAGCGAGCGTTTAATCAGCTCAAGGCAAAATCGGCAATTGGATGAAGTTCGGGGAAGAATGATTGTGACAGCTTGTGCGCTTATTATGATTGCGGCATCTGTTGCGATCACCATTTTCCTCGGCGTTAAGGGGCTGCAATCTTTTCTAGTAAATGGTGTAAGCCCAATTGAATTCTTAACGAGTCTAAATTGGAACCCTACAGATGCTGATCCGAAATATGGCGTGCTGCCATTTATTTTTGGATCATTTGCAGTAACGATTCTTTCTGCACTCATTGCTGCGCCGCTTGGCATTGCAGGTGCGATTTTTATGACAGAAATTGCGCCGAATTGGGGAAAGAAAGTGCTGCAGCCGGTGATTGAGCTTTTAGTCGGCATTCCATCTGTTGTTTATGGATTCATAGGTCTTACAGTATTGGTACCGTTTATCGCCCAATTCAAATCGAGCGGGACAGGGCACAGTTTATTGGCGGGAACGATTGTCCTTTCCGTCATGATTCTGCCGACCATCACATCGATCTCTGCAGATGCAATGGCTTCTCTTCCGAAGAGTTTAAGAGAAGGTTCTTACGCGCTTGGTGCGACAAGATGGCAGACGATCAGAAAAGTACTTGTGCCTGCAGCTTTTCCAACATTAATGACAGCTGTTGTACTTGGTATGGCACGGGCGTTTGGTGAAGCTTTGGCTGTTCAGATGGTCATTGGAAATACAAGAGTACTGCCGGAAAGCCTGTTTGACACTGCCGGAACACTGACAACGATCATCACGCTGAACATGGGCCACACCACATACGGCAGCGTTGAAAATAATACGCTTTGGTCAATGGGACTAGTGCTTCTGGTGATGTCATTCTTGTTCATCCTGCTTATTCGCTACTTGTCATCTAGGAGGAAAGTGTAATGAACCGCAAAATAACAGATAAACTGGCGACTGGAATGTTTGGTTTGTGTGCAGCCATTATCGCTGCAATTCTAGTAGGCTTGTTTTCCTATATTATTATCAACGGTGTTTCTCAGCTCAGCTTCGACTTTATTTCAACAAAATCGAGTGCTATTGCAGCTGGAGGAGGAATACGCGACCAGCTGTTTAACTCCTTTTATATCTTGTTTATTACCATGCTGATTACAATCCCGCTCGGTGTGGGCGGCGGAGTGTTCATGGCTGAGTACGCGCCTAATAACAAAGTGACTGATTTCATCAGAACATGTATAGAGGTGCTTTCATCTCTTCCGTCTATTGTCATTGGGATGTTTGGATTACTGATGTTTGTCAACTTAACAGGCTGGGGATATACGATCATAGGCGGTGCGCTTGCGTTAACTGTTTTTAACCTTCCTGTCATGGTGCGTGTGACAGAAGACGCGATTCGTACAGTCCCTAAAGATCTGAAGGAAGCATCTCTCGCTTTAGGTGTTTCACGCTGGCATACCGTAAAAACAGTTTTAATTCCAAGTGCGATCCCTTCTATCATCACAGGAGCAATTTTGGCGTCAGGAAGGGTGTTCGGGGAAGCGGCGGCACTATTATTTACAGCCGGTCTGACAACGCCACGTCTTAATTTTACAGAGTGGAACCCGTTTTCTGAAACATCGCCGCTTAATATTTTCAGGCCCGCTGAAACACTGGCGGTGCACATTTGGAACGTAAATACGCAAGGAATGATTCCGGATGCTGAAGCGATTGCCAACGGTGGTTCTGCGGTGCTGGTGATTTCTGTTCTTGTGTTTAATCTTGCAGCGAGATGGCTTGGCACGATGATCTACAAAAAGCTTACGGCAAATTAGAACGGAAAGAGGCGAAAAACATGTCTGAACAAATGGTAAAAGAAAAGCCTGAGCGTGCTGTTTTCGTTCCGAAGCAGCGCCACGTGCTTGAAGTGAAAGATCTGTCTATATTTTACGGAAATAAACAAGCAGTTCACCACGTGAATATGGATATTGAAAAGAACGCGGTGACCGCTTTGATTGGGCCGTCAGGATGCGGAAAGTCTACTTTTTTGAGAAATATTAACCGAATGAATGATTTAATTCCTTCTGCAAGAGCTGAAGGTGAAATCCTTTATGAAGGACTAAATATACTGGGCAGCAATATTAACGTTGTCAGCTTAAGAAGAGAAATCGGAATGGTTTTCCAAAAACCGAATCCATTTCCGAAATCGATCTATGCCAATATCACACATGCATTGAAATATGCCGGAGAGCGGAATAAAGCTGTTTTAGATGAGATTGTGGAAGAAAGCTTAACAAAAGCAGCGCTCTGGGCTGAGGTGAAGGACCGTTTGCATTCATCTGCACTCTCATTATCAGGCGGCCAGCAGCAGCGTTTATGCATCGCGAGAACGCTTGCGATGAAGCCGGCTGTTCTTTTGCTGGATGAACCAGCTTCAGCGCTTGATCCGATTTCAAATGCAAAAATAGAAGAATTAATTACAGAATTGAAAAGCGAATACTCGATTATTATTGTCACGCACAATATGCAGCAGGCTCTGCGGGTTTCTGACCGGACGGCGTTCTTTTTAAACGGCGAGCTTGTAGAATACGGACAGACTGAACAGATTTTTACAAGTCCGAAGCAGCAAAAAACAGAGGATTATATTAACGGGAAATTCGGATAGGAGGGCGGCAATGAGTATTGCTACCGAAGCTGTAATGAAACAGGAAGTTTATCAAGTCAATGGAATGAACTTATGGTATGGACAGAATCATGCCTTAAAAAATATCAATTTGAGCATTCATGAAAACGAGGTCACGGCGATCATCGGGCCATCAGGATGCGGGAAATCAACCTTCATCAAAACACTGAACTTAATGATTCAAATGACGCCGAATGTAAAGCTTGCAGGTGAGCTGAACTATAATGGCAGCAACATTTTAAAGGATAAAGTGGATATCGTGGATTTACGAAAAAATATCGGCATGGTATTCCAAAAAGGGAACCCGTTTCCGCAATCCATTTTTGATAATGTCGCTTACGGACCGAGAGTCCACGGCACCAAAAATAAAAAGAAGCTTCAAGACATTGTGGAAAAGTCATTAAAAGACGTGGCGTTATGGGATGAGGTGAAGGATCGTTTGCATTCATCCGCTCTTTCGTTATCAGGCGGCCAGCAGCAGCGTCTTTGTATCGCCAGAGCGCTAGCGACAAATCCTGATATTTTGCTGATGGATGAACCGACATCTGCACTGGATCCAATCTCAACGAGAAAAATTGAAGAACTCATTCTTGAGCTGAAAAATAAATATACCATTGTAATCGTCACGCATAACATGCAGCAGGCAGCAAGGGTTTCTGATCAAACCGCCTTTTTCTACATGGGCGAGCTTGTTGAATGCGACAATACCAATAAAATGTTCTCAAACCCGCAGGATCAAAGAACTCTCGATTACATTACAGGAAAGTTTGGGTAAATAAAAACAGGCTGACAGTCAGCCTGTTTTTTTATCGTGTTAACGTTTTTACGATCTTTTTGAAGCTCATGTCTGATTTTACTTTAAACTCTCCGGCGCGGATTTCTTTGTGATAGCCGGCATCGATGACATAGTCGTTAAAGTCTTGAGCCGAGGAGATGATGCCTTCTTTTTCAAGAATATCTGATACATCTGCAGTGCTCATGCCATCTTTAATGGTGAGCTTGTACGTTTTTACTTTGTCTGTTTTCGTGCCTGAGCTGCTGTCATTGCTCAAGGATTTCTCTTTTGAGTCTAGAAGTTTTTGATATTCATCACGGTTAACAGAAACCATTTTTTTAGAATCAAGGTAATTGTTCACGTCTTGTTCGGTTACTGTTTTACTTTCTTTTACAGCAGCGGCCTGATCTTCGTCTGTCAGATAAAAAACAGCTGCGAGAACGGCCGTCGCTAAAATAATGCCGCCAGCAAATGCCTGAATGCCCCGTTTTGTCATACGAGCACCTTCTCGTTATCTTTGATAATCGTATTTACGTCTTCCACTGATACATGCTCAGCTTTAGCAATCGCTTCAGCGGACATGCCGTTATTATATTTAGAAAGTATTTGTTTGGCGATCTTTTGATTGATGTCGCTATGCTTTGATTTGCGGATGACAAGGTTTGTTTCCAGTAATTCTTCCTCAAGCACTGTCATTTTCTTTTTGAGCTTGTAAATTTCCTGCATCGCAGAAAGCTGCAGTGTTTCGAGCTCCTGTTCTACATCTTTCATCGGATCTCTTTGAGAATATGAGAATGCAATTAGCGCTATACTGACGATAAACAACGCAATAATAGCAATTTCCACGTTTCATCACCTTCTATTCTTTTTTTATCCTTCTTTTTTATACCATAAAACCAATGGATTCTAAAGGAATTCGCGAAAAAAACGAGATTTTGTCGAGAAATCTTTCTTTGCTTCCTCGCTATGTAATGGTTTAATAGGGACACCGAGTGAACGATAGGAAAGGAGAATGTTAGGAGTCTATGGATAAACATCCATTTCTCTATAATATACGACATAGGCTTTCTTTTTTTAGGGACACATTCGACATGATTATTCAAAACGCTCACACCTTGACCGTACGCTGGGAGATCTCAGAAGAAACAATGCGGCTGGCTGAAGCGGTGCTTTTCGAAAAAACGCAGGATATGATAAAAGAATTGCGCATTGTCATCAAAAGAAAAGGCATCGAAGCTGTCAGGACGAATCGCACAACATATGATAAAGGGGAATGGACGATTGGACAGCTGGCTGGTGATGCTGTATATCGGGCTGAGTACAGAATCGTTAATTCTATGAATGTGACGCTCAAGCTCGCCGATACAGAGGACATCTATCTTGCGGAAAATGGGGTTAGCGATATAAACAGCTTTCAGATTGAGGACGGGCACACCAGATGGGAGAAGCAATTTTCTGCTTACACCTGTTATGGGAGAGGGGAAAAAGAACGATGAACGTTCTCATGCTGACTCTAGAACATCCTCATGAGCCGAAAAGCGGGCTCGGGGTCCATTTAAACCGTCTCATTTCCTATTTAAAACCGCATATCAACATAACGGTTTGCACTCCAAGCAGGAAGCTGTTTTCATATGCGCAGTTTGAAGATTTCATAGCTGATGCCAACTTTGCAATGGTTCAGCATATGTTATCCTGCAATGAACGCTTTGATCTGATTCATGCTCATGACGACATGACAGCCCCTGCTGCTCATTATTTGAAACAACAGCTTGGTCTTCCACTTGCTGCGACAATCCATGGTCTTGAAAGCGAAAGGAAGAAGGCGTGCCAAGAAGCACCGCACCCATACCGACTGCAGACCGAACGGCTCCTTATAGAATCTGCTGATGCACTGATTGTATTAAGCACTTTTATGAAACGGTCTATTGATAAGACAGCAGGTAAAAAAATATCCGTTATCCCAAGCCCTGCATCTATGGAAGAAGAAAAGGGGAAAATACCAAAGAGCATGAATAGAAGGTTCCTATTTTCATTTGGAAGGTTTGTTCCGGAAAAAGGGTTTTCTCGGCTGTTAAAGGTGTTTGCTATCTTGAGGCAGCGTCAGCCTGACCTGCATTTGGTGCTGGCTGGGGAAGGGCCGTCTTTGTCCTCCTATGAGAAATTGGCTAAGGCATTGAACTTGAAGGACCGTGTCATGTTCCTGCCGTTTTTGCACAGAAGAGACATCAGAGCGTTTCTGTCTCACTGTGAAATGGCTGTATTCCCTAGTTTTTATGAGCCGTTTGGGCTTGCCGCGCAAGAAAGCATGGAACAAGGTGTGCTGACTGCTGTTTCTCCATCGGGCGGTTTTTGTGACTATTCGGTTCATGACAAAACGGCAATCACCGTTGATTTTACGCGTGCAGAGGAAGCGGCTGTTCTGCTGGACAGGTTATTAATAGACCGGGAAAAAGCATGCCGGATAAAAGATGCCGGCAGACAACAAGTGATCAAACTTCACCATCCCCGGCTTATTACGGAATCATATTTGCAGCTTTATAAGCGTATCATCAATAATTCAGCAATTCATTGAAAAACAGCCTAGCTTTCCGTCCATTATAGTGGTATTATATATAAGTCTGAATAAGTAAATGATTTTAGTTTGGAGGGAAAATAATGCGCGTTAATATTACTTTGGCTTGCACTGAATGTGGTGAGCGTAACTATATTTCTAAAAAGAACAAACGCAACAATCCAGACCGCGTTGAATTTAAAAAATATTGCCCACGTGATAAAAAATCTACGTTACACCGTGAAACAAAATAACAGCCTAGCTGTTTAAGGTGTAAGAAAAAAGCCAGAGCTTTGAAAAAGGTTCTGGCTTTTTTTCTATTTCGAGGGGGATGAGAGATGAAATCACAATTAAGAAAAAAGACGATGGAGGCACTATCTGCTGTATCAAGTGAAGATCTTCTTCAAAAAACAGCACGTATGTACAAGCATTTGTTTTCACTGCCGGAGTGGCAAAATGCCAGCACCATTGCCGTCACCATCTCCAGAGGGCTGGAAATACCGACGCGCCCCGTCATTGAGCAGGCTTGGGAAGAAGGGAAACAAGTTTGTATTCCAAAATGTGACCCGGACACGAAGAAAATGCAATTTCGCACCTATCAGACGGATGATCAGCTCGAAACCGTTTACGCCGGACTTCTTGAACCGGTGATTGAAAAAACAAAAGAAGTGAAACGATCGCAAATTGACTTGATGATCGTTCCGGGTGTTTGTTTTGATACTGATGGGTTTAGGATAGGCTTTGGCGGCGGCTATTATGACCGTTATTTAAGCGATTATAAAGGGAAGACAGTCTCTTTGCTTTTGGGGTGCCAGCTGTTTGCACACGTCCCCCGTCTGCCGCATGACATCCCGGTACATAAGCTGATAACAGAGGATCGGATCATGTCTTGTTTTTCATAACTCCTGCTCATTATTCAAGAATAAATAAGAAAGAATGACAAACCCTATTGGCAGGAGGGATAAGATGAAAAAACTTATGATTTATGCCATTTTTGCTGTTTCTGCCGTTATGTTTTATCAAAATCGCTACCGTCTTATGAATACCGTACTCAGCCAGCCGGGTATCAGGCGGTCTTTTATCCATTTCTTTTTAAGAATTCCGTTTATCCGTAATAAGTTTATACAGCAAGCTTTCTAAAATCCCGTGAAAACGGGATTTTTTGCTTTCAGTAGGCGTTCGGAGCGCCAGCTGTTATAATGAAAAAAAACCATTGGAGCGGTAAACATGTATTTGTTGGAGTATACATATTGGAAAACTGCGGAGCACCTAGTGAATAGCGGGTATGGCGTCATACAAGCCGGTGAGTCAGGTGAAATATGGCTGGAAGCACCGGACAAGTCTTCTTATGATCTGGTTCGCCTTTATAAACATGATATTGATTTCCGGCAAGAAATGGCAAGAGATATCGAAGAGCAGGCTGAACGAGTAGAACAAGTCAGAAAGCAACTTGGCAGACGCAAGATGAAGCTGCTGAATGTATTTTTTTCAGCGGAAGCCCCTGTTGATGACTGGGAAGAGATCGCCGAAAAGCCTTTTGAGAAGGGACCTGTCTTAGTTGACCCGGCAATCGTGAGGGGAACCATGCTTCATGATGACCTTCAAGCTGTTTTCCCATCATTTCGTGCAGAAGAATGTACAGAAGCCCGCGATTCGTTTGAAGACGCGCAAATGGCGAGAGAACGCTTCCTTTCGCTCGTACTGAAACAAGAAGAACAGAGAAAAAATGAAGCGGCGGTTTTTCAAAACGGAAAACCAATTTTTACATATGTATTCATCGCGCTTCAGGTCTTAATGTTTTTCTTGCTTGAACTAAACGGGGGCAGCACAAATACGCAGACGCTGGTCTCTTTTGGGGCAAAGGAAAACAGTCTGATTGCAGCCGGAGAATGGTGGCGGCTCCTGACTCCGATCGTGCTTCACATTGGCATAGCGCATTTAGCTTTTAATACGCTTGCTTTATGGTCGGTTGGTACAGCAGTTGAGCGGATGTACGGCTCGGGCAGATTTCTGCTGATTTATCTGGCGGCTGGCATTACGGGTTCAATCGCGAGCTTTGTGTTCAGCCCGTATCCTTCAGCGGGCGCTTCAGGAGCCATATTTGGATGCTTAGGCGCACTGCTGTATGTAGCTTTGTCAAATCGGAAAATGTTTTTAAGAACCATTGGAACCAATATTATTGTCATTATTATCATTAATCTTGGCTTCGGTTTTGCAGTTTCGAATATTGATAACTCTGGACATATTGGCGGCTTGATTGGCGGCTTTTTCGCAGCTGCCGCACTTGGATTGCCCAAAGCCGGAGCCTTTGGAAAAAGATTGTTGTCAGCGGTTTTGCTGATTGCTTTGGCGGCCGGGTTTTTATATTACGGATTGCATTCGCCTTCCCGCCAGGAGTCAGTGCTGATTCAGCAGGCAAGTGAGCTGTATCAGGAAGGAAAGTATGAAGAAGTAACGGAATTGCTGAACGGAGAAGCGGAGCAAAAAGATGCCTCAGTCGATCTTTTGAAAATCTTGGCTGTCTCTGATATTCAAATCGGCGAATATGATCAGGCGATTTCCCTTTTGGAAAGAGTCGTGGAAAAAGAACCTAAAGATCATGCCTCATATTACAATTTAGCCTTTCTGTATGCGGAAAAAAATGAGCTTGGTCAAGCAGAAGAGGCTATCAAGTCGGCTGTAAAACTTAAGCCGAAGGAGCAGCGGTACAAAGAGCTTCAGCAGCAGATTGGAAATAATAAAGAATCATAGGAAGCGGAATATGCCTAAGGAGGGAGGCTGGCTTTTTTGTCAGCGTTTTCTTCTTGACTGGCCGCTTCCATATGAATACGCTTAAATAGTTAAGATTAAGAATGGTGAGGAAAATGAATACATTATATGATGTGCAGCAGCTGTTAAAAACGTTTGGCCACATTGTTTACTTTGGAGACAGAGAGCTTGAAATTGAGTTTATGCTCGATGAATTAAAGGAATTATACATGAACCACATGATTGAGAAGGAGCAGTGGGCCAAAGCGGCAGCTGTCCTTCGAAAAGAATTGGAACAAACAAAAAAACGGAAGAGATATATGTAAAGGCTAGGGTGATAAAAATGGACGAGATATGGTTTGCGGGCATTGATCTGGGAGGAACGACGATTAAACTCGCTTTTATTAATCAATATGGTGAAATTCAGCATAAGTGGGAAGTCCCGACTGATAAAACCGGCGACACCATTACCGTTACAATCGCAAAAACAATCGATAGCAAGCTGGATGAGCTGCAAAAACCGAAGCATATCATCAAATACATCGGAATGGGCGCACCAGGCCCTGTAGATATGGCGGCAGGAGTCGTTTATGAAACGGTAAATCTGGGGTGGAAAAACTATGCTTTAAAGAACCATCTGGAGACAGAAACCGGCATCCCGGCTGTTATAGAAAACGACGCGAATATTGCTGCGCTCGGAGAAATGTGGAAGGGAGCGGGTGACGGCGCGAAAGACGTCATTCTCGTGACGCTTGGCACAGGAGTTGGCGGCGGCATTATTGTAAATGGTGAAATTGTACATGGCATAAATGGCGCCGGCGGGGAAATCGGCCATATTTGCAGCATTCCTGAAGGCGGAGCACCATGCAACTGCGGCAAAACGGGCTGTATCGAAACGATTGCGTCGGCAACCGGAATTGTAAGAATTGCAAAAGAGAAAATAGCAAATGCTAGGCAGACGACACGTTTAAAAGCAACTGAACAATTGTCAGCACGGGATGTATTTGAAGCAGCGGGTGAAAATGACGAAATGGCCCTTGAAGTGGTGGATTATGTAGCCAAGCACCTTGGTTTGGTGCTCGGAAATTTGGCAAGCTCGCTTAACCCGTCAAAAATCGTTATTGGCGGCGGCGTATCGAAAGCCGGCGAACTGCTGAGATCAAAAGTCGAGAAAACATTCCGCAAATGCGCGTTTCCGCGGGCAGCCGAAGCTGCTGATATTTCAATTGCAGCACTTGGAAATGATGCCGGCGTTATCGGAGGCGCTTGGATCGCTAAAAACGAATGGCTGAAACACCAAAATTGTTAAAATTGTGTAAATGAAATTGATTTTTTGTTATGTTCAGGTTAAGATTTAATTTGATGTGTTAATGAGAATGTTGGGAATAGACTGATTTTTTGAGCGTGCTGCATAGGAGGTTGAAATGCGAAAAACGTTTTTTTCGAAGATTTCATTTATGCTGATTGCCATTTTATTGATGTGGCTGAAAACGTATGCTGTTTACAAAACCAGTTTTCATATTAAAATTGACAATCTAACGCAGGAATTTATTTTGTTTATCAACCCATTGAGCTTTTTGTTGCTCATCTTTGGCTTCAGCCTGTTTTTAAAAGGCAAAAACAGAAATCGCTACATTATCGCGATGAGCTGTCTTGTCACGTTTGTATTGCTGGCTAATATGGTTTTTTACCGTTTTTACAATGATTTCTTAACGATCCCTGTTCTTTTTCAAACGAGCAATATGGGTGATCTCGGCAGCAGCATCGGAACACTTCTTGAGCCGACAGACCTCCTATTGGCTGTAGATATTGCGGTATTACTATGGCTGCACATCCGGCAAAAAGCTTTCCAATCGGACATTCCTTCCACGAAAAATGAACGGGCGGCATATTTTCTGTTCGTTGCTTCTGTTTATTTCTTCAACCTGGGCTTGTCTGAGGCGGAAAGACCTCAGCTATTGACACGCTCATTTGACAGGGAAATGCTTGTTAAAAATATCAGCCTGTTTAATTTTCATATTTACGACGGTGTTCTTCAGTCAAAGCAGTCCGCACAAAGGGCATTGGCTGACAGCAACAGCCTGACGGAAATTGAAAACTACGTAACTGCTAATGCGAAAGATGCCAACAAAAGCTTATTCGGCGCTGCAAAAGGAAGGAACGTCATACTCGTATCCTTAGAGTCGACGCAAAGCTTTGTGATCAATGAAAAGGTGAATGGAGAAGAAATCACGCCTTTTCTGAATGACTTTATAAAAAAGAGCTACAACTTTAATAATGTTTACCACCAAACCGGCCAGGGGAAAACATCAGATTCTGAATTTATCGTGGACAATTCACTGTATCCGCTTGGACGAGGCGCCGTGTTTTTTACAAATGCGGGCAACCAATACATGGCGGCACCCGAGATTTTGAAAAACAACGGTTACTATTCAGCTGTGCTTCATGCTAATAATAAAAGTTTTTGGAATCGGGATTTAATGTACGACTCTTTTGGATATGATTCGTTTTTTGATATTAACTCCTATGAAGTAACTGACAAAAATTCAGTCGGCTGGGGTCTGAAGGATAAAGAATTTTTTGAGCAATCTTCAGAGCTGATGAAAAATCTGCCTCAGCCGTTTTATTCGAGGCTGATCACTCTTACGAACCACTTCCCGTTTGATCTTGATGAAGAGGATAAATTGATTGATGAATACGATTCAAGCAGCCAGACACTAAACAAATATTTCCCGACAGTGCGCTATCAGGATGAGGCGCTGAAACGGTTCATCGAAAAGCTGAAAGAAGACGGGTTATACGACAACTCTATTATCGTATTATACGGTGACCATTATGGTATATCGGAAAACCATAATGAAGCGATGGGGCAATTTTTAGGGAAAGAGATTACACCATTTGAAGAAGTTCAGCTCCAAAAAGTGCCGCTTGTCATTCATATTCCCGGTATTACCGATAAAAAACCGCAAACCTTTGAAACAGTAGGCGGACAGATTGATATCAGGCCGACGCTGATGAACCTTTTAGGGATTGATACGAAAGATCAAATTCAATTCGGAAACGATCTGCTTTCGGGTGAAAAACTTGACTTTACGGTGCTCCGGGACGGGAGCTTTATCACTGATCAGGTCGTATATACTGACGGTGCTTGTTATGATAAAGAGACCGGACAGCCGTTAAAAGAGGCAAAACAATGTGAAGCATTTGCTGATAAAGCGAAACAGGAGCTATTACTTTCTGATGAAATCATATATGGAGATTTGTTACGATTTTATGATCAGAAAAGGCTGGACAATTCGTCAAAACGAAATGAAAAACAAATGCTTGATCAGGCATCGTAATCATAAAGCCTCCCGCACAAAGTAGCGGGAGGCTTTCTTTTTTAAAACACGCTGTCATATAGTAACAAAAAAGGGGGATGATGATGGCGTTTATTACGGTGAAACCTGAGATCAAGCACAATTTGGCCAGAGTGGCGAGAGAGCTGAAGATAGACGAGGAGCTGCTTAGATGTGCAAATCGCTCCGCACAAAAACATCAATTGTTTTGTCCTGGTTATGTTATAGAAGAACATAACGATAAGGAGCTTCAAACCATTCAGGACATAAAGAGCTTTTTACAGCCTCGGCGGCTGGACCTTTCTGATAACTGGGTGGAGCAAGAAAAAGTCTATGATTTTTCAGCTGTAGAAAAGGAAGTAAAGAAGATCATTGATGTGTTTCCATTTGTCTCATGCCGGGAAATCGGCCGTTCTGTACTCGGCAGGCCGATCTGGGAGCTGAAGGCTGGAGGAGAGCATACCGCAAAAAAGGTCCATATGAACGCCTCATTTCATGCAAATGAGTGGATCACAACATCTGTCCTGCTAAAATGGTTTAAGGAATACTGTATGTCATTATGCTGCAACTCGCCTTTCTTCGGCTTTTCTCCCATGAAGCTGTTCAGCAGCACATCCTTGTCTCTCGTTCCTCTTGTCAATCCAGATGGCGTTGATCTTGTCTTGAACGGATCAGAAGGCATGGAAGCCAGGAAAGAAGAGCTTGAAAGGCTAAATGATCATCGTCCGAATTTTAATGAATGGAAGGCAAACATAAACGGGGTCGATTTAAATAAACAATTTCCGTCGTTATGGGAAATTGAAAAATACCGCAAACCGACAGCACCTAGCTACCGTGATTTTCCGGGAATCTCTCCGCTTACGGAGCCGGAATCCATTGCGATGTACCGGCTGATAACGGTGAATCCGCCTGACAGACTGCTGGCCCTCCATACACAGGGGGAAGAAATTTATTGGGGCTATAAAGGCCTTGAACCTGAAGAATCTGCTGCTGTCATAAAGGATTTTGAGAAGTTAAGCGGGAACATTTATAAAGGAGTAAGGGATATTGACAGCTATGCGGGATTTCGCGATTGGTTTATTCACCATTATTTTAAAGAAGGGTATACGGTGGAACTTGGAAAAGGTCAAAACCCTTTGCCGTTTAAGCAGTTTACACATATTTATAACGCGACAAACGGCATTTTATGGAGGGCGTTATTTTTTCATGAGTAACTGAAACTTTTTCTTTTTTATGCCGCAGAAAATATGCGACAATAAAGATGATCGGAGGGGAAGGCTGATGAGATCATTTTGTTTCATTCTGCTGTCAGCATTGCTGTTTAGTTTATCGGCATGCGAACCATCTCATCAGCAGCAAAAACAGGCATCGGCGGCAAAAGATGAGGAAATAGACATCACTCCGCTTTCTGCGGAAAAAGCAGAGGGAGTGGAAGGCTGGCTTACTAACAGCACAATTTTATATACAGCGTCCGATCCTACGAAAACGGAGCTTTTTGCATACCGCATCTTTACAGGCAAAGCGAAAAAGCTCTATCGGACGGATGGCCAAATCGTTGATGTTCAAATCAACCCGAGGAAGCAGATGGTTTTGCTGCAAGTCACGCACAGCCAAAAGACAGCAGTGGTTTTGCTTAATGCAAAAGGAGAGACGCTTTACCAAAAAGAATACGAAACGTATGAGCTCGAGGCTGCTTGGAATCAGTATGATCCTTATCAAATGATGGTTACGGTATTCTCTGAAAAATGGGACTTTCATACATATCAGGTGGATGCCAAAAAAGACGAATCTTCCTTAAGTCCGGTACAGGTTCCGTTTATTCATTGGACCTCCAAAAACACATTTAATTATGTAAAAGAGGGAAGAGACGATAAGTCAGGGCCATTATATACGTTCGATACAGTCTCTAAAACGGAGCAGAAGCTCGAGGATGACGTTCTCTTCTTTGATTCTTTCCATCAAATGAGTTTTACTGTCAAATCAGCTGCCGGAGAAAAAGGGACGTATCAGTTTAAAACGCCGCAAACAAAATCGCCTGTTACAGCGGAATGGCCGCTCCAAACGAAATATACAAGTTTGGCCCCGATGGAGTATGACTATGATGAAGCAAAAGGCCTGTTTTATACGTTTAAAGAAAGCGGCGATGCATATAAGCTCGCAGCTGTCAATGTGGCATCGGGAAAGGCAAAAGATCTTTTCACTTTGCCGGAAATGGAGCCGATTCAAATATCTCCGAACGGGAAATATGCCTTATACGGCTTTCATTTTGAGCAGATCATTTTATTGAAATCACATGAAATGAAGCAACTCATCATTGATCAAAAGGAGATGAAATAACAATGGCTATTGCAGATGTAACCATTATCCCAATCGGTACGGAAACACCTAGTGTGAGTGCTTACGTGGCCGATGTGCAAAAGATTTTAGAAGGATATCAAGCTGAAGGAAAAATCAAATATCAACTGACACCGATGAATACGCTGATCGAGGGAGAACTCAGTGACCTTTTCACAGTCATTCAGGCAATTCACGAAGCACCGTTTCAAAAAGGGCTGCACAGAGTGGCAACGAACATCCGTATCGATGACAGGCGTGACAAAAAAACAACGCTTGAAAGCAAAATAGAAAGTGTCAATAAACATTTATAGCAATAAAAATAAACCTGTATCCGATCGGATACAGGTTTTAATGTGC
Source organism: Bacillus sp. G16 (assembly GCF_021282335.1). NCBI lineage: Bacteria > Bacillati > Bacillota > Bacilli > Caryophanales > Bacillaceae > Bacillus > Bacillus sp. G16. Next base: position 121,452 of record NZ_JAJSOZ010000008.1, read on the forward strand.
GGTTGGATAGCCGCTGTTTATTACTGTCATCACTGTAAACCAGCCAAAGACAAATAAGGTGGCGCCGGCTAATAAAAAGCCAAGTATATTTTTATTTTTAACAGAACGCAAGACTCCCCATAAAGCGAAAAGAGCGACAAGGCCGAAAATCACGACAAGTAACATTACGCAGCCCCCTTTACATTGAAAAACCTGCAATTCTTTCCATTTTTATTCTACCTGTTTTTTATATGTTTGTCGATAGCGTTTTCATTGCGATTGTTTGAATCTTTTTTCAAAAACCTTCATAATAGGAGCATAGAAAAGAAAGAGGTGATACAAGTGAAATGGAGACGGATGCCAGTAGGGCCGATTCAAGCGAACGCATATTTTCTCATCAATGATGATCAATGCCTGATTTTTGATCCGGGCGGCGAAGGAAATAAAATCAATCAATACATAAAAGAAAAAGGGCTGACGCCTTTAGCCATTTTGCTTACACATGCCCATTTTGACCATATAGGGGCGCTAGATGAAGTGAGGGAAAAATGGGATATCCCTGTTTACCTGCATCAGAATGAAAAGAATTGGCTTACGGATGCCTCTTTAAACGGCTCCGGCATGCTGCGGGGGATAGAAGTCACAGCTAAGCCTGCAGATCATCTGATTGAAGGAGACGGTGAACTGAATATCGGGCCGTTTCATTTGGAAACATTATTTACGCCGGGACATTCGCCAGGCAGTGTTTCGTACTACGTGAAGGATGCAGACTTGGTGATCTCCGGAGATGTCCTGTTTCAAGGCGGCATAGGGCGTACGGATTTAATAGGCGGCGATCAAGAAACGCTGCTGACGTCTATCCATGAAAAACTGCTTACGCTGCCGGAGCACACGCTGGTGTTAAGCGGCCACGGTCCTGAAACAGACGTACGGACTGAGCAGGATCAAAATCCGTTTTTAAATGGGTTTTCATTGTAAAAAAAGAGACAAACCGATAAGGTTTGTCTCTTTTTGCATTTAATGGCCTCCGCCGCCGGGCATAATGAAAATCGAGTAATATGTAAAGCCGGCGAAGAAAATCGTTAAATAAGCGCCAAAAATATAAATATACGTGCGTTCAGTCAAATTCAAATACGATAGAAAAACAAATAAGATCGTCTGTCCAAAAAATAAAAGGGAAGCATCTTTCATATCACCCAAATAAAACATGACTGCAAAAATTCCCGTCCAAAATCCTAACACCCGGAACATGCGATTCATTTTTATCCCCTCCCGAGAGTCTCTCTGACTGTTATTATAATAGATCACACCTATAAATGTAAACATTTTCATTATTGTTATACAAATGGAATTTGTTCCTTTGATTGCGTTTTCTATTATATGAATGGTTTTTAAAAATAATCCGAAAAAAAGTTCTGTAAATGGTTTAAAGAAAAAATGATCCGGGTAGTTATTCTACAAAGAGATGGTTAACTGAGGAGGAAAAAAACGAATGGAACAATTAATTTTTTACTCATATCCAAGCTGCACGTCATGCCGAAAAACAAAACATTGGCTCAAAGCGCATCAAATTGAATTTAACGAACGGCACTTATTTAGAGAGACCCCGACAGTAGAAGAATTAAAGTACATTTTATCGTTAACGACAGAAGGAATTGATGAAATTTTAGCGACAAGAAGCCAGACCTTCAAAAATTTAAATTTAAACATCGAAGAGATGACGGTAAATGAAGTGCTTGAACTTTTAGTCGAGAAGCCGAAGCTTTTGCGGCGTCCAATTCTTGTGGACAACAAAAAGCTGGTGATCGGTTATAATCCGGGAGAACTGTTGAAGTTATCGAAGAAGAAAACGGTTCATCAATCTGCATGATGAAAAACCGAAGATCCGCTGATTATATGAATCAGCTTATCTTCGGTTTTTCACCTGTTCAGAAACTGGGCTAGCTGGATTCGAACCAACGATCACGGAGTCAAAGTCCATTGCCTTACCGCTTGGCTATAGCCCATTGAATGTAAACATAGTATGTGTAAAGGCAGACGCGTTATACATATGAAGCATATATTTTTTGAAAAAATAGGAGGTAGCACATTAAGATGATAGCTCTTGATCAGCATGTAACAGAGCACAAAGAAGATATTATCAAACAATGGCTGGAAACTTGCTCGTCAAAGGGAAGCTGGCTGTATTCCGTTAAAGATCAGCAAAAATTAGAACAAAAGTTAAAAGACCAGCATGAATCATTAGTGACCATCGTGGCGAAATCCCTTAGTAAAGCAGAAGATGTAAAGGATGAGCTCAATCAATGGTCTCTTCAATGCGCCAGAGACCGTGCCGTTCATGAAGTGAGTGTAACAGAAAGTGTCGGCCAGTTTAACGCTTTTAGACACATCATTTTTGAATGGCTTCAGAAATTCAGCGAAGCCTCTTCTCAAGAAATCAGTATTCAGGACATTTATGAGTGGAGCCAGATTTTGAATCAAACCATTGATGAGATCATCGAAGTGTTTACTGAAGAATATCACCAGGTCACCATGATCCAATTAAACGCGCAAAAGGAAATGATTAATGAATTGAGTGCGCCGATTATGCCGATTTCTGACGGGATAGGGATTCTACCGCTTGTTGGTGAAATTGATACGTACAGAGCGAGGACAATTTTGGAGTCGGTGCTGCAACAGTGCTCAGCGTTAAAGCTCTCGTATTTATTTTTAGATATTTCGGGCGTTCCCATCGTCGATACAATGGTGGCCTATCAAATTTTTAAAGTGATTGACAGCACCAAGCTGCTTGGAATTGAGACGATTATTTCAGGAATCAGGCCGGAAATTGCCCAAACTGTGGTGAAGCTGGGTCTGGATTTTTCGAATGTAAAAACCGAGCAAAGTCTTGCTAAAGCCCTGGCCAATAAAGGATTTAAGATAGCAGAGTCATGATATACCGTTTAATAATCAGCCATGTTCATTCTTGGAAAAGCTGAACAGCCACCATCGGGCTATTCAGCTTTTTTAACTTCAATAAATAAAATATGATGGCTGTCGATGTCCTTTACCTTAAAAGAGTAACCATCATATTCAATGACACTTTCAGGCTCGGCGTCTATGTTTTGTGTCAGAAACCAGCCGCCTAAGGTGTCCACTTCTGCGTCTGATAAATCTGTTCCAAGCAGGTTGTTCACATCGCTGATTAATAATTTTGCATTTAATAAGTAGTGATTCTTTCCGAGCTCGCGGATATGAGGCACTTCATCGGCATCAAATTCATCACGGATTTCTCCTACAATTTCTTCGATAATATCCTCGACAGTAACCAAACCGGAAGTCCCGCCATATTCATCAATGAGGATCGCCATATGAGTGCGTTCCTTTTGCATCTTCAGCAGTAATTTATAAATAGGAATTGTCTCAATAACGTGAATAACAGGCTGAATGAAAGGTTCAATTTGCTGCTTTTTGAGTGAGAAATCTTTCGTCAGCATTGAAAACAGCACTTCTTTCATATTGATTACGCCAATGACATTATCTTTATCTTCTCTGACAACTGGGTACCGTGTATATTTTGTTTGCTTCACTGTTTCCTGCAGATTTGGAATGGAGTCTTCATCAAGTGACAAACTGACCATTTCATTTCGCGGCACCATGATTTCCTTTGCCATTCGTTTATCAAAGGTAAAGATATTATTCATATATTTTAACTCGCTTTTTCTGATTTCACCGCTTTTATAGCTTTCTGCCAAAAGAACCCGCAGCTCTTCCTCCGTATATGCCAGCTCATGCTCTGACGCCGGCTTCAGCCCAAACAACCCTGTAATCAACCGGGCAGAGTGGTTCAGCAGCCAAATGAATGGAAACATGATTTTATAAAACCAGATAAGCGGTTTGGCAAGCATCAAGGTAATGCTTTCTGCTTTTTGAATGGCGAAACTCTTTGGCGCCAGCTCCCCGATGACGACATTTAAATACGTCACCGTTAAAAAGGCGATAACAAGTGAAAGAAGGTGGGTAAGCGATTCATTTAAGCCTGCTTTATGAAAAAGCGGCCGAAGCAGGGTTTGCACGGTCGGTTCCCCAAGCCAGCCCAGTCCTAAAGCTGCAACTGTAATGCCCAGCTGGCAGGCTGATAAATATTCATCAAGGTGAGTGATGACATGCTTTGCCGCTTTAGCACTTTTCTTTCCCTTTGCGACAAGCTGATCAATTCTGGATCGCCGCACTTTTACGATTGAAAATTCTACGGCGACAAAAAATCCTGTTAGCAAAATGAGAATAGCGACTGCTAGTAAATTGATAAATTCCAAAACAACTGCCTTCTCCAAGGAAGGCATGCACCTCCCTTTTCCGATGTCTTTCTACATTCCATACCACCGGAAAATGCTCATCAAACATGAGTTGAAGCGGCCAACTGGTTTAGCGATGCCTTTCTTGGGCAATTAAAGAATAAAAGAACAAAAGTTTGGAGGAGCTTGACATGAAGGCACATACGGGAAAGGATTGGTTTTGGTACCAAATGGGGCCTCAGGAAAGAAATAAGGCAAGAGATCTGATCCATTTTTCTCACTGGCCTCAATGTGAAAAGTGGTTTGAAAATAATCACCATATTAATTTTTTGCGCGTAGACACGACTGAAACAGAAAATGAAGCGGTATTTGGCTCGATTGTATATGATCAAGGGCTGGGTGAGGAAAAAGACCATACCGTTTTTCACTTTTATATTACCAGGCAATATTTTTTTACAATTAACTTTGATTTTTCGATTTTGAAAGGTATTAAGGGAAAACAAGTTGTCCAACAAATGGAAAGAGCGGACAATGCTATAGAGGGATTTTTGATTCTTCTCGGCGAATTAATGAATGCGTATTTAATCGGTGTTGATGAATTTGAAGTAAAGCTAAGAAAGCTCAGATGGCAAATCAAAGACGACAATAGCAAAAGCATTTTAAACCGCGTCCATCTCCTGCGCCATGAGCTGATGATCTGGAAAAACTTAATCCTAAGCGCCAAAAAAATTGAAATGGCGTTGAATGAAACCTTTTTGCCTCAAAATGAAGGAAAAAAGGATTATCAGCGGACACACCTCAAAATTGACAGGGGGTTTACATACATCAGCGAATTTGAAGGGGAGCTTAACAATCTGCTGCATTCAGAGGAAGTCATTACTTCTCACAGGGGAAATGAAATTGTAAAAGCGCTGACCATTTTTACGACGCTTTTTACGCCGATTACAGCACTGGGTGCCCTCTGGGGGATGAACTTTTCAGTGATGCCTGAGCTGAATTGGAAATACGGATATCTCTTTTCCCTCTTATTGATTATCACCTCTACGGTCCTGATCTACCTGTATCTGAAGAAAAAGGGCTGGACGGGAGATATGCTGCAGGAACGTAAGAAGAAAAAGAAAAGGCGAACACTGTAGGATGTTTCATTTTCTGTGCAGCGGATAAAGGATAAATAGAACACGGTAAAGGAGGAATGGAAATGAAAATAAGAGACATCATGACGAAGAATGTAGAATGCAGTGAACCAACCGCTTCAATGACTGAACTAGCGAAGAAGATGAGAGACTCCAATGTCGGTTCTATTCCAATCTGTGAAAATGGCACACTTCAGGGGATTGTTTCTGATCGAGATATTGTGACGAGATGCTTAGCTGAAAATCAGATGGATGCAAAAGCAAGTGACATCATGAGCGCTGACATCGTATCCGGCCATCCTGAAATGTCTGCTGAAGAAGCGGGTCAGCTTATGTCAGAGCACCAAATCCGCCGTTTACCGATTCTTGAAAACGAACGAATTGCCGGTATTGTTGCGTTAGGCGATCTTTCCGTTGAGAAAGATACAGATCGAAAAGCCGGTGAAGCATTAAGTGAAATTTCTAAATCAGCATAATGAAAGATGGAGTGAAGCAGGCATGATGATCATCATGCCTGTTTTTTTATTGAGTAAAATAGTGAAATCAAGCAGGTACATTCAGCTGAAACCACTTTTTCTGCCAGCAGGAATTGATTTTTCAGTATATAAAACCTTCAGGAAATCATTTTTTCCCCGTTTGATTACCGGTTCTTATTTTTCTACAATACGCATTGAAAGGAGAGGGAATCAAATTGGATTCAATAGAAAAGATAAGCAGAACCTTGATTGAAGAGGCATATATAACAAAGGCTTCTGATATTCACATTGTGCCGAGGGAGCGTGATGCCATCATTCATTTTCGGGTTGATCATGCATTGCTTAAAAAAAGGAACATGAAAAAAGAAGAGTGTGTAAGACTGATTTCACATTTTAAATTTCTCTCAGCGATGGACATAGGGGAAAGACGAAAGCCGCAAAATGGTTCGCTTACGTTAAAGCTTGAAGAGGGACATGTTCATTTAAGAATGTCAACGCTCCCCACAATTAATGAAGAAAGCCTCGTGATCAGAGTGATGCCTCAATATAATATCCCTTCGATTGATAAACTGTCATTATTTCCGAAGACAGGAGCTACCTTGCTCTCATTTTTAAAACATTCCCACGGCATGCTCATTTTTACCGGGCCGACTGGTTCAGGGAAGACCACTACACTATACTCTCTTGTTCAATATGCAAAAAAACACTTTAATCGAAATATTGTCACACTGGAGGACCCTGTTGAAACAAGGGACGAGGATGTTCTTCAGGTGCAGGTGAATGAAAAAGCGGGTGTGACATATTCCACAGGGCTGAAGGCTATTTTGCGCCATGACCCGGATATGATTATTTTAGGTGAGATCAGAGACGCGGAAACAGCCAAAATTGCGGTGCGGGCAGCGATGACGGGGCATTTGGTGCTGACGAGCCTTCACACGAGAGATGCGAAGGGCGCGATTTACAGGCTGCTTGAATTCGACATCAATATGAATGAAATCCAACAGACCGTCATTGCAATAGCGGCTCAGCGCTTGGTTGATTTGGCTTGCCCGTTTTGTGAAAACGGATGTTCATCGGTGTATTGCCGCCAGTCACGAAGCACCAGGAGAGCAAGCGTTTATGAGCTTCTTTACGGGAAAAATCTTCAGCAATGTATCCAGGAGGCAAAAGGAAATCATGCAAATTACCAGTATCAAACGCTTCGTCAAATTATCAGAAAAGGAATTGCGCTTGGCTACTTGACGACAAACAATTATGACCGGTGGGTTTATCATGAAACAGATTAGGAAAACTTGGCCGTTAAAGGATCAAGCCCAGTTATTAAAGCGGCTCGGTGAAATGACGGCGGGCGGGTATACACTTCTGGATGGATTACGCCTGATGGAACTCCAGATGACTAAAAGGCAGGTGGCTGACTTGACTGACACAGTCATTCGTTTGAGGGAAGGGGCGCCGTTTTATCAAGTATTAAAGAGTTTGTCATTTCATAAGGAAGCCGTAGGTATTTGTTATTTTGCTGAAACACATGGTGAACTGCCTGCTTCCATGATCCAGAGCGGAGAGCTGCTGGAACGAAAAATTGCACAGGCAGACCAGCTGAAAAGGGTGCTGCGATATCCGCTTTTCCTCATCTTCACAGTCGCTGTCATGTTTTATATGTTACAGGCCATCATCATTCCTCAGTTTTCCGGTATCTATCAATCGATGAATATGGAAACCTCACGTTCAACAGACATGCTTTTTGCTTTTTTTCAGCATATTGATCTTGTGATCATTCTGGTGGCTCTTTTTGCAGCAGGTATAGGCCTTTATTATTGGCTTGTGTTTAAGAAAAAATCACCTGCTAGGCAAATGCTTATTTGTGTCAGGATTCCTTTGGTTGGAAACCTTGTCAGGCTGTTTAACAGCTACTTTTTTTCTTTGCAGCTAAGCAGCCTTTTAAAAGCAGGCCTCTCAATTTATGACAGCCTTAACGCATTTAAACACCAAACGTTTCTCCCTTTCTACCGCTGCGAGGCTGAACAAGTGATTGAACGGTTAAAAGCTGGTGAATCAATTGAAGCCGCTATTTGTGAAAGCCCTTTTTATGAAACTGATTTTTCAAAAGTCATATCTCACGGCCAGCTAAGCGGTCGCCTGGATCGGGAGCTTTTCACATACAGCCAGTTCATACTGCAGCGCATGGAACACAAGGCGCAAAAATGGACAGGCATCCTTCAGCCTATGATTTATGGATTTGTTGCAGCGATGATCTTAATCGTGTATTTATCTATGCTCTTGCCTATGTATCAGATGATGAATCAAATGTGAAAGGAAGAGGCTGATGAATGAGAAAGGTTTCACACTTGTTGAAATGTTAATTGTGCTCTTTATTATTTCAATCTTGCTTTTAATTACGATACCGAACGTCACGAAACATAATCAAACCATTCAGAAAAAGGGCTGTGAAGGCCTGCAAAACATGATTAAAGCACAAATGACTGCATATGAGCTCGACCATGAAGGACAGACACCGAGCCTTGCTGATTTACAGTCAGAGGGCTATGTGAAAAAGGATGCAGTTTGTCCAAATGGGAAGCACATTATTATCAGTGGCGGAGAAGTTAAGGTTGAACATTAAATTAAACGAGGAGGAGGGATTTACCCTTTTAGAAAGCTTACTTGTGTTAAGTCTCGCCTCTATCCTCTTGATTGCCGTGTTTACCACACTTCCTCCTGCTTATGACAATACAGCTGTCCGTCAGGCGGCTTGGCAGCTGAAAAACGATATTATGCTTGCACAGCAGACTGCTATTTCCAGTCATCAAAGAACAAAAATTCTCTTTCAGAAAAAAGAATATCAATTAGTCATGGGTGATATTGTGATTGAACGTCCGTATACAACGGGACTTTCTATAGAACCGCTGACATTAAAAGACCGTTTGGAATTTAATGAGAAAGGGCACCCGAATGCAGGCGGAAAAATACGAGTAAAAGGACATGCCACTTATGACATCACAGTTTATTTAGGAAGCGGGAGAGTCAATGTGGAGAGAAAATAAAGGTTTTTCTACAATAGAAACAATGTCTGCGCTAAGCCTGTGGCTGTTTCTGATGCTGACAGTCGTTCCCTTGTGGGACAAGCTGATAGCTGATGAAAATATGGCGGAATCACGAGAAATCGGCTACCAGTTAATGAATGAAAGTATTAGCAAATATATGATGACTGGTGAAGGAGCTGCGTCAAAAACGGTTACAAAGAACAATAATATCTATACGCTGAAGTGGGAGGAGGAGGGAGAATATCAAAACGTATGCATCTCAGCAGCAGCATATAAAGAAAAACCATTTTGCCTCAGCATTCTGCGGACAGACTGGCTATACGCTTCTTAACGTATTATTTTCGCTCTCCGTCTTTTTGCTCATATCAGGATCGTTAGCTATGATCTTCCATCTGTTTTTGTCACGACAGCAGGAGCATGACGGTTTCACACAGCAAGAATGGATGATTTCAATGGAGCAGATGATGAACGAGTGCAAGAAGTCTCAAATAGTCAAGACAGCCGAGCATGGGAGAGTATTGATCTGCACCAATCTTTCCGGGCAAGACATCCGTTTTGAAACCTATCATTCAATGATCAGAAAAAGGGTGGATGGCAAAGGACATGTGCCGATTCTCGATCATATTACTGCCATGAAAGCTGATATTGAAAATGGGATTGTGTTGTTAAATATTAAGAGCAAGGATGAAAAAGTGTATCAAACTGCTTTTCCGGTTTATACATCTTTAGGAGGAGGATGAATGTACCGTTCGAAAGGGTTTATTTATCCCGCTGTTCTTTTTGTTTCCGCGCTTGTGCTGCTGATCGTAAACTTTACTGCTGCTCAATATATTTCACGCTGCATGTTTGAAAAGGAAACAAAAGCGTTTTACACAGGAGAAAATTTGCTTCAAAATGGCGCACTTCTTTCAATTCGGCATGTTCTTGAGCAGCGGAAAGGCCAAAAGGGTTCACAGCAGTTTACATATGGGCAGGTTTCTTATCACATTCACAATACATCGATAAAAGAGCAAAAACAAATCAGCTTAAAAGCCATTACGGAGTCGGGAGCAGAAAGAACTGCACAGCTAGTGTTCGATCAAAAACAGAAAAAACTGCTGCGCTGGACAGAATAAAGCAGAGAAAAGGGTATAAAAAAAGTCATGTGAGCCAACACTCATAATAATTGAATGATGAGGTGATCACGTGAAAACGAATGATTATGTCAAATATATGACTCAGCAATTTGTCAAATATATAGATACTCCGAAAGATGAGCGAAAAGAACGAAAAGAGGTCCGGAAAGAAACTAAAACACCCGCTTCACAGCATTGGTTCGGTATTTTACCCTATGGTTTCAGGCTATGGCTTAAACGGAAAAAATAATCACATATACAAAGAATAAGGTCCTTCAAATAAGGAGGACCTTATTGATATTCTTCTAATATGGCAATTTTATTGACCTTTTGGCTGTAGGGATCGAATGAAATCGTTACAAATACGCCGAATTCCTTTGATCCTTCCCTCAGGGTTAGGTGGTATTGCTTTACTGCTTCATCTTTTCTTTTTCGGTCCCATACTTTTTGTTTGAACAGTACCTGTGCGAGCGGGTACCTTTTTTTTGCTTCTTTTACAGCAAGCTCTTCCCATTTGGACATGTGGCGGGCGGTCACAAGCGGTGCTTCTTCTGCGTGAGCGGCTGCGGTGCCGAAAACGAGAAGAGAAAGACATATCACACATTGTTTGATCATCATGCTGTCACCCTTTCTTTGTTTATTATTACCAAATCATGTTTGGCTATGCATTTAATTTCTCACATAATAATCCCAAAAATTTCAAAAAAATTCAAAAAGGTGAGCAATACTGAGTAAGACTTTGTAATATGATGAAAACATTCTTTTAAACGAACAAAATGGTCGATTTTGATGTTTTTCAATCCATTAAACGTTGATTATACTCTATTTGTGCAGTTCTTTAAAAAGAACGATTGTCATATCAAGTTACAGTGTTTTACAGGAGGTAAGATATGTTTCGATTGTTCCGCAATCAGCAAAAGGCGAAGACGAATCTGAAAGTTCTGCTTCTTATTTTTCAGCTTTCAGTCATTTTCAGTCTGACTGCCGCGATATGCTTACAATTTTCCGATGATACAAGCGCTGCTTTTCATGATATTGAAACATTGGGTGTTTCGCTTCAAGCGTGTACAGATTTTCAGCATACAGATAAAAACTGCCATTATGATAAACGCTGGGATCAAAGTGATTTGCACTTATCAGATCAAACGGATACGAAAGGCACTGTATGCTCCCCTGTCGCTTTATTTGCTGAGCTCGAAAATACAGGCGAGAAACTTAAAAAATCAAAGTGGAAGTGGGAACTTCATAAGCTGAAAAATGCCCGCAAACCATTAAAGGATGGGAATGTGATCGAAAAAGGATTTGTTTCCAATCAAATCGGCGATTCACTTTATAAAATTGAGACGAAGAAAAAAATGAAACCCGGCATTTATGCATTTAAAGTATACAAACCGGCTGGCTATCCGGCAGAAGGCAGTACATTTGAGTGGTCGGAGCCTATGACGCTTGCAAAGTGCGATGAAAAACCGACAGTTCCGAAAAAAGAAACGAAGCCAGCCTTCAAAAAGGAGAAGGAAAACTCACAAAAGGATATACAAGAAAAATCAAATAACGAAGATGCAACTCAAGAAGCTGTAACAAAAGAAAAAGAAACTCAATCAGTTCAGAAGGAAAGCGGGGAAGAGGATGAAAAAAGCAATGAGGCTGATCAGTAATATTCTCTACGTGATCATCTTTACTCTCATTATTGTGCTGACGCTTGTCGTGATATCAACACGTTCATCCGGGGGAGAGCCGGCAGTGTTTGGATACACGCTGAAATCAGTTCTGTCAGGTTCAATGGAGCCGGAGTTCAACACAGGTTCCTTAATATTGGTCAAAGAAATTTCTGATGTGAAAGAGCTCCAAAAGGGTGACGTCATTACATTTATGCAGGATGCAAATACGGCGGTGTCCCACAGAATTATTGACATGACGAAGCAAGGAGACCATTTGTTATTTAAAACAAAAGGGGACAATAACGCCGCACCTGATTCAGCGCTTGTATCGGACGAAAATGTCCGCGCGCAATATACAGGTTTTCAGCTTCCGTATGCCGGCTACATACTTCATTTTGCCAGTCAGCCGATCGGAACTGCTGTTTTACTGATTGTTCCCGGCGTGATGCTGCTGGTGTACGCTTTTGTGACGATCACAAGCGCCATTAGAGAAATAGAAAGAAAGACAAAAGCTTTGGAAACAGATTCAAAGGACAATACTATGTCCACTTAGCATCAGTTGTAAACCTGGCAACAGGTTTCGATATAATATCATTCAATAAAAGGGGAGTTTGCCATGGGTATGAAAAAGAAATTGAGTTTAGGAGTCGCTTCTGCGGCACTAGGATTAGCTTTAGTTGGAGGAGGAACATGGGCAGCATTTAACGACATTAAATCAACGGATGCTACTTTTGCATCAGGTACGCTTGATTTATCAGCTAAAGAAAATTCAGCAAGTGTCAACCTGTCAAATCTAAAGCCGGGAGACAAATTGACGAAAGATTTCCATTTTGAAAATAACGGCTCACTTGCAATCAAAGAGGTATTAATGGCGCTGAATTACGGAGAATTTAAAGCAAACGGCGGCAGCAATACATCTCCAGAAGATTTTCTCAGCCAGTTTGAAGTGACGTTATTGACAGTCGGAAAAGAGGGCGGCAATGGTTACCCGAAAAACATTATTTTAGATGATGCCAACCTCAAAGACTTGTATTTGATGTCCTCAAAGAATGATGCAGCGGCTGCTGAAAAAATTAAAAAACAAATTGACCCTAAATTCTTAAACGCAAGCGGCAAAGTCAATGTAGCAACAATTGACGGTAAAACCGCTCCTGAATATGATGGTGTTCCAAAAACACCGACTGATTTCGACCAGGTTCAAATGGAAATCCAATTTAAAGACGACAAAACAAAAGATGAAAACGGGCTAATGGTTCAAAATAAATACCAAGGCAACTCCATTCAGCTTCAGTTCTCGTTTGAAGCAACACAATGGAATGGTTTGACAATCAAAAAGGAACACACTGATAAAGACGGTTACGTGAAAGAAAATGAAAAAGCTCACAGTGAGGATAAAAATTAATAGCAGCAATAAAAAAGAGATGGCCCGGTATATCATATACTGGGCCATCTCTACGTTTATTAACAAAAGAGGAGTAAGTGCCTCTGCTCAGGCACTACTCCTCTTTTTGGGATTTTCTCCATTTTTGATAATCTAAAAATTCACGAAATTGTTTTTTCGATACCCCGGATGTCATTGCATCGCGAACCAATTTCTCCCATTCACTATCTAATTGACCATCGTATTCGGTTTCATGTTTCTCATCGAGCAAAGTATGAACCGAGACGTCCAGAACAGCGGAGACTTTTTCGAGAAATTGAATGGAGGGGTTCGTTTGTAGATTTCGTTCTATTGAGCTTAAATAAGACTTCGCTACCCCAGCTTTTTCAGCTAGTTCTGATAGTGAGTAGCCTTTTTCTTTACGGTATTGTTTAATACGCTGGCCAATCAATGTCATCACCTTCCTTGTGATATTATAGCACATTCAGAAAGGATTTACGGTATGACTTCTGGCTGCCGGACCAGGATGAGCAGACTTTTTGTTTAAAAGTAAATATTTTCGTATTTCTTCCGGGCTGATATTTGCCTCTTTGGCTTTCATCATTAATTCAACCCATTCTTGATCTAATTCGAAGTGCTCTTGTTTTGCATTTTTCATGCAGTTTCTCCTCCTAAAATACTTGTTTATGTATTTCAGCCAGTCCGGCCATGACTCATTGTATGCCTTCATTGGTCTCTGGAAGTCATTTGTCATTGAAATTGCCAGAATTTTTTTCCAATATATCTTTATTATAGTCGCATTTTTTCAAAAAAAACGAGAACGATGTCGAATGGTAAAAAAGTTAGCTTGAAATATTATTTTGCAGATAAAATAATCCGCCATTTTCAATTTCAACTGATATCTTTGGTTGATACAAGGCTTTCAGGGCCTGTTTTTCTAGATAATACTCTTCTGGTTTTTCTTCTGTATGCTCATAAAATTTGTCAAGCAATTCCATATCTTTTTTCCACCTGTTTACAGCCTGTTCTGCCCAGTCTGACGGCTCCTGCATGGCGGATTTAGCAATATAGTTTTCCATGCGCTTGAGGCCGCTTTCTGGTTTGATCATAGGCGATATGGTGAAGCAATAGTCACATATTTGAGACGTCAGCGAAAGCTGTGTCAGCTTGCTTTGAAAATCTTCAATCATGGTTCCAGAGACTAGGTGAAGACCTAGTGACAATAGCTTGTCCTTTTTCATGTCGGACTGGTATGAAATCGTGATATTTATACCAAGCCAAGGCTGGAGTGGGACTTTAGCTCCGGCTGATTCAATTTTCTCATACATTCTGGTAAATCTCCCATTTTGTTTAACAGCTTTAAATATTTGAAAAAGGCGGGGCGCTCCAAAATAAATAAATTCGCCGTCTAGGTCTTTTGGAGTAGTCTCCTTATCTGTAATAAAAGTGATTTTCATCGGATTCGGATCACCGCCTGTCTTCTCGCGCCAGTGCCAGTAGAAAGGGCGGTTCATGATCTGTTTGTCCATTTCAACTGTAAGCTGCACTGTCATATAGCCGGAACCTTGATCGACGATTTGGCAGCTGTTTGCCTGGAAAAAACGAAGCAGAAAATCGTGAACCTCTTGCTGTCTCACTTGTAAAACCTCCTTACAGGCTAAGATCCTCTTTTTTCAGCAGGCTGCTGTTTTTTATAAGATAAAAATGAGGTTAAATTATCCATTTTTATTTTCATTTCTTCTTCTGTAGCTGAATGGTACAAAATGTCGTGCAGGTGCTCTTCAAAATTGTTCACTTGAATTTTCGTTAAAATGTCATCAAGTTCGCCGACCACTTTTTCAAACAAATGAATTTTCTCATATAGGAGCTTTAAAATATGCTCTTCTACAGTATGTTTCGTCGCCATGTTGTATATGTGCACGTCACGCTCCTGCCCGAGCCTGTGAATTCTTCCGATTCTTTGCTCGAGACGCATCGGATTCCATGGCAGGTCATAGTTGATCATGTGATTGCAAAATTGCAGGTTAATCCCTTCACCGCCTGCTTCAGTTGCAATCAGGACTTGGACCTTTCCGCGGAAAAGATCCTTCATCCAGTCTTTTTTCCCACGTTTAAATCCGCCTCTGAACGGCACAGAACTGATGCCGTTTTGCTGAAGAAACCATTGCAGGTAAATCTGGGTTGCCCGGTATTCTGTAAAAATGATGACCTTATCGTCTATCTTTTTGATCAGATCAACGACCTGAAGCGCTTTGGAGTTTTGTGTCACTTGGTTGATGCGATCTATTAAAACCGAAATGGTGTGCTCATCAATGGCCGGTGCTTGTTTCTCTTTTTGATCTAGCATCTTTTTCAGTGTCATATACACCGCTTCTCTGCTCGAACAGCACTCTCTTTGCAAAGTCATAATCGAGAACATGCTGGCCGGCTTGTTGATGCCTTCCTTCAGGCGGGAAATTTCATCATAAAGCGCCTGCTCAGATGGAGAAAATTCAATCGGCACTGTTTCAACATAGCGCTGTTTCCAATTCAGCCCTGTGTCATGCCGCCTGTTACGGATCATGACTTTATTCACAAGATCTTTTAAATGCTCGTGCGCTTCTAAACTGGATTTCTTCTTAGCGAACTCTTCCTGAAAGTGATTTTGACTGCCTAAATGGCCAGGCTTTAATAATGACACCAAATTGAAAATTTCTTCGATACGGTTTTGAATTGGCGTCGCGGTAAGAAGCAGGCAATATTTTTTTACGAGATTCCGGACAAATTCATAGTTCTTCGTTTTGCTATTTTTTAGTTTATGTGCCTCATCAATAATGACGAGATCATATGGGATTGACAGCACAATTTCACGGTGGGGCGAGCGCTTCGCGGTGTCGATTGATGAGACGACAATATCGTATTGCTCCCACACGTAGCTTTTCTTTTGTTCAACAGCCGGGATCAAAAATTTTTCCTGTAGCTCTTTGACCCACTGTGACACAAGGGAAGCGGGCACAAGGATTAAAATTTTTTTGGCTAAACCGCGAATCATATATTCTTTTAGAATCAGCCCGGCTTCAACCGTTTTCCCGAGACCCACCTCATCTGCTAAAATCGCTTTCCCGTTCATTTTTTCAACCACTTTTTGCGCCACCTCAAGCTGGTGAGGGAGCGGCGTAAAAGAAGGCAGATATAAAGGGGCCCGTAAGCCTTCAAATTCAGGAATTGCTAATGTTTTCTGGATTTCTGCAGATAGCTTGTACAGTTCCCAGTTCGCCCATGGGCCATCATTTTTCAGCCTTTCAGCGAATTCTTCCGGCCATTTTGCATCGTAGATCATTTCTGCGTTCATTGCTTTGAAACCGCCCTTCTTATTCTTCGATTCTTAAAATGAACAATATAAGAAAAATCTGCCCAAATTGCTGTTGCCCAGCATATAGTGATGGTGGTAGGATATGAGTATGTATTTGATGTAAGATATTGCTATAGTATGTCCATAACAGCATGAAAATATGAGCGAATGACAGCAAGGGGAGAGACCTGACCGAGAACCTCGGGATACAGGCGCCGAAGGAGCAAACTGCGGAGTGAATCTCTCAGGCAAAAGAACTCTTGCTCGACGCAACTCTGGAGAGTGTTTGCGCGGATGCCGCAAGCCACCAAAGGGGACGTCTTTGCGTATGCAAAGTAAACTTTCAGGTGCCAGGACAGAGAACCTTCATTTTACATGAGGTGTTTCTCTGTCCTTTTTTGTATAATTTTTTAGCTGCGCCGTTGAAAAAGGGGAGGAATTTGATGCTGAAAAGAACGCCGTTATTTGACCTGTATAAGGAATATGGAGGAAAAACGATTGATTTCGGAGGCTGGGAGCTTCCTGTTCAATTCTCTTCTATAAAAAACGAACACGAGGCTGTTCGAACTGCAGCCGGGCTCTTTGATGTATCCCATATGGGAGAAATCGAAGTGTCAGGAAGCGACAGTCTGTCTTTTTTGCAAAGGCTGATGACAAATGATGTTTCCGCGTTGACACCAGGCCGTGCGCAATATACAGCGATGTGCTATCCGGATGGCGGAACCGTCGATGATT
Organism: Bacillus sp. G16; assembly: GCF_021282335.1. Lineage (NCBI taxonomy): Bacteria > Bacillati > Bacillota > Bacilli > Caryophanales > Bacillaceae > Bacillus > Bacillus sp. G16. The sequence goes on from NZ_JAJSOZ010000008.1 coordinate 138,575, forward strand.
TGCTTGTCTATCAAAAAGGAGAGAACCGCTATCTGCTAGTCATTAATGCTTCTAATATAGATAAAGACCTGGCTTGGATGAAAGAACATGCGACAGGTGATGTGCAGATTGACAATCAGTCAGATCAAATTGCGCTCCTGGCTGTGCAGGGGCCGAAAGCAGAAGCAATCTTAAAAAAACTGGCAGCTTCAGATGTGTCTGCAATAAAGCCGTTTGCGTTTATTGATGAAGCTGATATCAGCGGCTGCAGAGCACTCATTTCGCGCACCGGCTATACGGGTGAAGACGGATTTGAAATTTACTGCCGTGCTCATGATGCCGTGTATTTGTGGAAGCAAATTATTGATGCGGGTGAGGAATACGGACTGATTCCATGCGGTCTTGGCGCACGTGATACGCTCCGGTTTGAAGCAAAACTCCCGCTTTACGGCCAGGAGCTGACCCGGGATATTACACCGATTGAAGCAGGTATTGGCTTTGCCGTAAAACACAAAAAAGAGTCTGACTTTTTCGGTAAGTCTGTATTGAGTGAACAGAAAGAAAACGGAGCAAAGCGAAAGCTTGTCGGTCTCGAAATGATCGAAAAAGGGATACCGCGGCACGGATATGAAGTATTCCAACATGGCAAGTCCGTCGGAAAGGTCACAACCGGCACGCAGTCACCGACATTAGGGAAAAACGTCGGCCTTGCCCTAGTTGCTGCGGAAGCGAGTGAAATCGGGACTGTTGTAGAGGTGGAGATTCGCAAAAAATTAGTGAAAGCAAAGGTTGTCAAAACACCATTTTATAAACGCTAATATTTTTTCTTGGGGAGAGGAGTCAACACATGAAGCACCGTTATTTGCCCGCAACAGAAAAGGATAAACAGGAAATGCATGCCGCTATCGGCGTAAGCGGCATCGATGAATTATTTGCTGATATACCGGAAAACGTCAGATATCAAAAAGAGTATCAAATCAAAAAAGCGAAATCAGAAACGGAATTAACAAGAGAACTGGCAAAGCTGGCCTCTAAAAATCGTGATACCGTACAACACGCGTCTTTCTTGGGAGCGGGTGTATATGACCACTATCAGCCTGTTATTGTGGATCATGTCATTTCGCGCTCTGAGTTTTATACGGCGTATACGCCTTATCAGCCGGAAATCTCACAAGGGGAGCTACAGGCCATTTTCGAGTTCCAAACGATGATCTGTGAGCTGACAGGAATGGATATCGCTAACTCCTCTATGTATGATGGCGGAACAGCCTTGGCGGAAGCGGCCATGCTTGCTTCCGGCCACACGAAAAAGAAAAAAATCGTTGTGTCAAAAACCGTGCATCCTGAATCGAGAGAAGTGCTGAAAACCTACGCAAAAGGTCAGTATATTGAAGTCGTTGAAGTCCCCGCTAAAGATGGAGTTACTGATCTTGATGCTTTGCGCCAAACCGTTTGCGAGGACACGGCTGCAGTGATCGTTCAGTACCCTAATTTTTTTGGCCGGGTTGAGCCGTTAAAGGATATTGAGCCTATCGCTCATCAAGGGAAATCCATGTTTATTGTGTCAGCCAATCCGCTTGCGCTAGGTCTTCTCACTCCGCCGGGCAAGTTTCAGGCTGATATCGTCGTCGGTGATGCACAGCCTTTCGGTATTCCTTCCGCATACGGCGGCCCGCACTGCGGCTTTTTTGCAGTCAACAAAAAATTAATGAGAAAAGTGCCGGGCCGTCTCGTCGGACAAACGGAAGACGAAAACGGAAAAAGAGGCTTTGTGCTTACTTTGCAAGCCAGGGAACAGCATATCCGCCGGGATAAAGCGACATCAAATATATGCTCGAACCAAGCTTTAAATGCGCTGGCAGCTTCTGTCGCCATGACAGCTCTCGGGAAAAACGGCGTAAAAGAAATCGCCCGTCAAAATCTCCTAAAAGCCAACTATGCCAAGCAAGAAGGAAAAAAAGCGGGCCTCACCGTCATGTTTGACGGACCGATGTTTAATGAATTTGTCATCAAACTGGATGAACCGGTAAAAGCAGTAAATCGGCGTTTGCTGGCAAAAGGCATCATCGGCGGATATGATCTTGGGCTGACGTATCCGGAGCTGGACTGTCATATGCTGATTGCTGTAACGGAGCTGAGAACAAAAGAAGAAATTGACGCACTCATTCAGGAATTGGGGGATCGCCATGAGTAATCAGGATCAGGCACTTATTTTTGAGCTTTCCAGAGAAGGCCGTATCGGCTACAGTCTGCCGGAGCTCGATGTACCGGAAATCGAATTGGAGAACCTCTTGTCAGACACCTATATTCGTGACGAGGATGCAGAGTTGCCAGAGGTGTCCGAGCTGGATATCATGCGCCATTATACAGCGCTGTCTAAACGTAATCACGGGGTGGATTCAGGCTTTTACCCGCTCGGTTCTTGCACAATGAAATACAATCCGAAAATAAATGAAAAAATCGCGCGAATTCCCGGTTTTGCTGCGATTCATCCTCTTCAGGATGAAGACACGGTTCAAGGCGCTTTAGAGCTTTTATATGATTTAAGCAAGCACCTTGAGGAAATTACGGGAATGGATGAGGTCACGCTTCAGCCCGCTGCTGGGGCGCATGGCGAGTGGACGGGGCTGATGATGATCCGGGCCTATCATGAAGCGCGCGGGGATTTCAAGCGGACGAAGGTCATTGTACCTGATTCCGCGCACGGGACGAACCCTGCTTCAGCTACAGTAGCAGGCTTTGAAACAGTAACGGTGAAATCGAATGAAAAGGGGCTTGTCGATCTGGAGGATTTAAAAAGAGCAGTGAATGAAGAAACGGCGGCTCTTATGCTGACGAATCCGAACACGCTCGGCTTGTTTGAGGAACAGATTACCGAGATGGCGGAAATTGTTCACCAAGCGGGGGGGAAACTGTACTATGACGGCGCTAATTTAAATGCCGTTTTAAGCAAAGCACGACCGGGAGATATGGGTTTTGACGTGGTGCACCTCAACTTGCATAAAACATTCACTGGCCCTCATGGCGGCGGAGGCCCCGGATCAGGCCCTGTCGGCGTAAAAAAAGATCTGATTCCTTATTTGCCAAAACCAGTTTTAATCAAAAAAGAAGGACGCTTTACGTTTGATTATGACCGCCCTCATGCGATCGGCCGCGTGAAGCCGTATTACGGCAACTTCGGCATCAATGTCAGAGCGTATACGTATATCCGCTCTATGGGGCCTGACGGGTTAAAGGCTGTTACTGAGAACGCAGTGTTAAACGCCAACTATATGATGAGAAAGCTTGCGCCTTATTACGATCTTCCGTTTGACCGTCATTGCAAACATGAATTTGTATTGTCAGGGAAGCGCCAGAAAAAGCTGGGAGTGCGTACGCTTGATATAGCAAAACGGCTGCTCGATTTCGGATATCATCCGCCTACGATTTATTTCCCGCTTAATGTTGAAGAATGCATCATGATCGAGCCGACAGAGACGGAATCCAAGGAAACACTGGATGCGTTTATCGACGCTATGATTCAAATCGCGAGAGAAGCGGAGGAGAATCCGGAGCTCGTCCAAGAGGCACCGCATACGACGATTGTAAAAAGAATGGATGAAACAAAAGCGGCGAGACACCCAGTGCTCAGGTACGAGGCGGAAGAGAGGTAAAAAAACAGCTGTCGTATAGACAGCTGTTTTTCTTTATTACTTTGCTTTAATCTTTCCGCCCCATTTTTTAAAGCCGCCCTTTAGGTTGTAAATCTCAGTGCAGCCGTTTTTGCGCAGAGTTTGTGCCGCGCGTCCGCTGCGGACACTGTTTTGGCAGTACAGATAGACAGGCTTGTCCGGACGGATTTCATTTTTTCTCTGTTTCAGCTGGGAAAGCGGGATGTTGCGGGCACCTAAAATATGTCCGCCCTCAAACTCATTCGGTTCACGAACGTCAATGAGCTGCGCTTTTCGGTAACCTGCGCGGAACTCTTCTTCCGTAAGTGTTTTCATAATTCGCTGCTGATAGACATATGAAGCAATCATATAGACGAGAAACGCAGCAAAAATAATTAAGACGATCATATTAGACAATGTGATTCTACTCCTTTAGCATATAAAATCAAAACCCTGCTTCATAAAACAAGGCCATAGAGCCGTTTTCGACAAATACTATTATAGTAAAGCACGGCGCGATTGTCATCCATAATGGAACTAAAATATTTTTCATTTTCCCTGCAGTTTGATAAACTGATTCTATTAAAACGGTAAGGAAGGTCTCAAAATGGAAAAAGAAACTTGGCGGTTTATAGACTCAGGCAATGCAAGTCCTGCATTCAATATGGCGCTTGATGAAGCGCTTTTATATTGGCACAGCGAAAAGAAAATTCCTCCGGTTATCCGTTTTTACGGTTGGAATCCGGCGACTCTTTCTGTAGGATATTTTCAAAATATTAAAAAGGAAATCAATTTTGAAGCAGTACATAAGTATAATCTCGGATTTGTCAGACGCCCGACCGGCGGGAGAGGTGTTCTGCACGATCAGGAATTGACATACAGCGTGATTGTTTCGGAAGAGCACCCCGAAATGCCGGCGACTGTTACTGAGGCATACCGGGTCATTTCAGAAGGCATACTCCAAGGCTTTAGAAATCTCGGACTGGACGCATACTTTGCCATCCCGAGAACCGAAAAAGAAAAAGAAAGCTTAAAAAATCCGCGGTCATCCGTTTGTTTTGACGCGCCTTCGTGGTATGAGCTGGTGGTCGAGGGACGCAAAGTGGCGGGAAGCGCGCAAACGAGACAAAAAGGCGTGATTCTTCAGCACGGCTCCATTCTGCTTGATTTGGATGAGGACAAGCTGTTCGATCTGTTCTTGTATCCGAGTGAAAGAGTCAGAGAGCGGATGCAGCGCAATTTCAAAAATAAAGCGGTTGCCATTAATGAACTCACCGATAAGCGGGTGACGATGAATGAGGCCCGTAAAGCCTTTAAAATAGGATTTGAAACTGGTCTTAACATTCATTTAGAGCCGTACGAACTAACTCAGGAAGAGCTTGATTTTGTTCATCATTTGGCAGAAACAAAATATGCTTCAGATGAATGGAATTATAAGCGGTAAAAAGGGCTTTTGGCCTGCGGAGCATCCTTGTTTTTTCAAGTTCATTAGTGTAAACTTGTAATGGTTTATAAAGTTAAGGTGCTTTTTGGGAGGGTTTCGATGACAACACCAAGTATGGAAGATTATATTGAACAGATTTATATGCTGATTGAAGAAAAAGGATATGCACGGGTTTCCGATATCGCGGAAGCATTGGCAGTCCATCCCTCCTCTGTAACGAAAATGGTTCAAAAACTAGATAAAGACGAATATTTAATTTATGAAAAATATCGCGGTCTCGTGTTAACGTCTAAAGGGAAAAAAATAGGCAAACGGCTGGTATACAGACATGAATTGCTTGAGCAGTTTTTAAGAATCATTGGTGTTGATGAAGAGAAAATATATAACGATGTCGAAGGAATCGAACATCATTTAAGCTGGAACAGCATTGATCGCATCGGGGATCTTGTTCAATATTTTGAAGAAGATGATGCTCGTAAAAAAGATCTGAAATCAATCCAAAAGAAAACAGAACATCATAATCAGTAAAAAGGCGGTCTCGAAGGAGGCCGTCTTTTTTGATGCGTCGGGCCGCGTGTCATTCGTTGGTCTATTTCTTCACGTGTTTTCTTAAAATGATAGTAAACGATCGGATCGAGGGGGAGGGAATGAGATGTATATTGACGGTGTGTTTTCCGGCGGAGGAGTAAAAGGCATTGCGCTTGCAGGCGCTTATGAAGCGCTTGAGGAAAAAGGCTTCCGCTTTAAAAGGCTTGCGGGTACAAGCGCGGGCGCAATTATTGCCGCTTTCATTGCGTCAGGTTACACCAGTAAGGAAATCCACGCTTTAATTGAAGAAGTGGATGGAGAGAAATTGCTGGACCAGCGGTACTCATTTCTCCCCTTAAAAATGCTCCAGTGGGTGTCCATCTACTGGCGTCTTGGCTTATACAAAGGCGACACGATAGAAAAATGGATTGCTGATCTGTTAAGAGCGAAGGGCATAAGGGTTTTCGGTGATTTGCAGAAAGGGTCTCTGCGCCTTATCGCTTCTGATCTGACAAACGGCACCATGATTGTTTTGCCAGACGATTTGGTCCGTTACGGGTTAAATCCCGATATGTTTCCGGTTGCCAGGGCGGTGAGAATGAGCTGCAGCATTCCGTATTTCTTTGAACCGATAAAATTAAAAACGGACACAGGCACTGCCACGGTGGTTGACGGAGGCGTGTTAAGTAATTTTCCAATATGGCTGTTTTCAAAGGAAAGAAAACGCCCTGTGATCGGTGTGACGCTTGCGCCGCGTGAAAGGGAGCGCCCGAAAAAAAATATCCGCAACGCTTTCGAACTGTTTGGCGCCCTATTTGAAACGATGAAGGATGCACATGACGCAAGGCATATTGCGTCACGCTATGAACAAAACATCATTTTTCTGCCGGTTGATGACGTAATGGCAACTGATTTTCAATTAACACAACAAAAAAAACTAGCCCTGATAGAGCTAGGTAAAAGACGGACAGAGCTGTTTTTAAAACAATGGACCTATTAAAAAAGCGCTCTGTTTTTCTTTTTATTTTTTTTCCCTTCTATAACAGTCAGCTGAGTCTGGCTTTTTTTCTTGAGAATCATCGGCTTAGGCTTGCTGGCGCTCGGAACGCTTCGCAGGTGGCTCACACGTCCCTTATGTCCGGCGCGATGCTTTGCTTTTTGTTCTTTCATCCGGCGCCGCGACTGTTTCGCCGCTTTTTTGAAGGCTGCTCCTTCGCTGCCCGCATTTCGATTCATTACATATTTCACAATAAAATAAATAATGATACCTGCCACGATGACGGTTACCGCCATTTTTGCCATTTCTCCGGGATTGGTTACCAGCACATAGAGGAAACCGAACGCTCCCAGCGCGATTAATACAGCAATAATAGGTTGTACACGATGATTCATAACTGTCCACCTCCGAAAGTAATAGCAGGGCAACGGATTTTAGATGACGTTGTGAGAAGGCTTCTGATTTTGTTCAGACATTTCTTCGAGTCTGAGAAGCTCGTTAAAGCTTTCGATGGCAACTTGAACCTGGTCATCCTTAGGTTCTTTTGTTGTTAACAGCTGAAGCCAGAGGCCCGGGTATCCAAGAAATTTCAGTCCGGGAATATCACGCACTTTGTTAGTCAGCTGGAGAACTTCAAAGGATATGCCGAGTACGACTGGTATTAGCGCGACACGATCTATAACACGCAGCCAAAGCGGATCTGTCGGAACGAGCAAATAGACAAACATGCCGACAATAATCGTAAATAATATAAAGCTTGATCCGCAGCGGTAATGAAGCCGAGATTGGTTTTGAACATTCTGCACTGTAATTGGCAAATTCTGTTCGTAACAGTTTATGACTTTATGTTCGGCTCCATGATATTGAAACACTCTTTTAATGAGCGGTGTCATGGACAAAAAATAAATATAGCCGAGCAGCAAAATCAACTTAAACAGGCTTTCAACCACGATTTGCGCTATGTCCGATGAAAAAATCGGCCTTGTCAGTTCAGCTAAGAAAACAGGAACCAATGTAAATACGAATTTACTGAACAAAAATGATAAGACGCCGATTACCGCGAGGCTGAGATACATAGACAGACCGGAGGATTTTTTTTCTTCCTGCTTAAGTGTCTCGTCTTCCGATGGATCGAGCCCGTAACGTTCGCTTGAAAAATTCAAATGCTTGGTGCCGTTTGCGCTCGCTTCAATAATGGCCGCGATTCCTCGTAAAAACGGTATCTTTTTTACGATGTTCAGTTTCGGATTGTGTTTGCGGGGAAGCTTAAAAAAGTCAATGCTCCCATCCGTTCTTCTGATCGCCGTAACGTAATGATGCTTTCCGCCAAACATAACGCCTTCCACAACTGCCTGCCCGCCGTAAGCGGGCGGAATTTTATGTTTTGACATATTATCAACCTGCCTATTTCTTTAGGATTGCTAACCATTTCCTTTCACTCTATTGTACAGGAAACAGCGCTAAACCTCTAGATTGACAGGCTGAAAAGTTGCCATAGCCTTGCTTTTTCTTCATGCATTATACCCGTTATTTTCAAATTTTACTCGCAACTGCCAAAAAGTGTGAGCTTTTTTATTGACATTTCATTTTTTGGGCACACTTTAACTGGAGGTGCCATGATGACAAGCGAAAAAAATCCAGAACAAAATCAAGAATCGACCGAGAAGCAAGGACCGCCTGTTCCGATGGCCGGCAGGGTGGCGGCAACAGGTTTTTGCGGCGGCGTATTATGGAGTTTTATTGCTTATATTGCGTATTTGTTTCATTTTTCCGAAGTCAGTCCGAATATGATTTTGCAGCCGTTTGTGCTCGGAGAGTGGAAAAAACATGGACTTGGAACCATAATCAGCATCATTTTGATCGGAATGATTTCAATTGGCGCAGCATTTCTTTATTTTCTTCTATTGAAACGTTTAAAAACAATGTGGCCGGGTATTTTATACGGCTTGCTGCTTTGGCTACTCGTGTTTTTTGTTTTTAATCCGATATTTCCTGATGTGCGCGCGGTGACCGAACTGAAACCAGATACAATTATTACAACCATTTGCATCTATTTGCTTTACGGGCTGTTTGTCGGTTATTCCATTTCATTTGAATACAATGAGCTGAATTCGGAAAAGCTGGCACGTGCGCTGGGAACGCATAGAGAATAGTGTATTATCTATTTCCAGTATGATAAAATGTTCACGAGAAGTGAACATTTTTTACATGAGAAACCCTCGCGAAAAGGAGAGATTCATGTGCCTCATTTTTTGATTTTGAACGGGCCGAATGTCAATCGGCTGGGGAAGCGTGAGCCGGAGGTATTCGGCCGCCGGACACTGACTGATATCGAAACAGACCTTTTTCATTTTGCTGAAGCTTTACATATCCAGCTCACTTTCTTCCAGTCTAACCACGAAGGTGATTTGATAGATGCGATACATGAGGCTGAGGAGCAATACGACGGGATTGTTCTGAACCCTGGCGCCTTGAGCCATTACAGCTATGCGATCAGGGATGCTGTTTCAAGCATTAATCTTCCAGTGATTGAGGTGCATTTATCAAACTTATACGCCAGGGAGGAATTCAGGCATCAGTCGGTCATCGCTCCGGTTGCGAAAGGGCAGATTGTCGGTCTTGGATCTGAAGGCTACAAGCTTGCTCTCCGCTACTTAATAAGCCAGCAAGGGGGAGAGTAAAGATGAAGCTAGAGAAATTAAGAAACCTGTTTGGACAGCTGGGGATTGACGGAATGCTGATTACAAGCAGCACAAATGTACGCTATATGACAGGATTTACAGGTTCAGCTGGCCTGGCTGTTATATCAGGTGACAGGGCAGCGTTTATTACCGATTTTCGTTATACAGAGCAGGCGAAGGTTCAGGTAAAGGGCTTTGAGATCATTGAGCATGGCGGCAGCTTGATTCAGACTACAGCCGACACGGTTGAAGCGTTCGGCATCAAGCGTCTCGGCTTTGAGCAGAACAGCATGACATACGGCACATACGCATCATACAGCGCGGTTATCAGTGAGGCTGAATTAGTGCCTGTGGCTGAATCCGTAGAAAAGTTGCGCTTGATTAAGTCTAGTGAAGAGATTAAGATATTAGAGGAAGCTGCGAAGATTGCAGATGATGCCTTCAAACATATCTTGACGTTTATGAAACCCGGCATTTCTGAAATAGCTGTTGCCAATGAGCTGGAGTTTTATATGAGAAGCCAGGGAGCTGATAGCTCTTCTTTTGATATGATTGTCGCCTCGGGCCTTCGGTCAAGCCTTCCGCACGGTGTGGCCAGTGACAAGCTGATTGAAAGCGGAGACCTTGTTACACTTGATTTTGGCGCTTATTATAAAGGATACTGTTCTGATATTACCCGTACGGTCGCTGTCGGTCAGCCCAGTGATCGATTAAAGGAAATTTATCAGGTCGTATTTGATGCTCAGGCACTCGGCGTCGCACATATTAAGCCGGGCATGACAGGAAAAGAGGCTGACGCCCTCACAAGGGATCACATTGCTGCAAAAGGCTACGGTGAATATTTCGGCCATTCAACCGGGCACGGGCTCGGTATGGAAGTTCATGAATCGCCGGGATTGTCCGTCAGATCTTCAGCTATCCTTGAACCGGGCATGGTGGTCACAGTGGAGCCGGGCATTTACATACCAGAAACAGGCGGTGTCCGCATAGAAGATGACATCGTGATTACAGAAAACGGCAACCGGACAATCACCCATTCCCCAAAAGAACTTATTATTTTGTGATTGGAATATAGGAGGACATTAAACATGATTTCAGTTAACGATTTCCGTACAGGATTAACAATCGAAGTAGACGGCGGCATTTGGCGCGTCGTTGACTTCCAGCACGTAAAACCTGGTAAAGGCGCGGCGTTTGTCCGCTCTAAACTCCGCAACCTTCGTACGGGCGCGATTCAGGAAAAAACTTTCCGCGCTGGTGAAAAAGTAGCAAAAGCGCAAATCGAAACAAAAACAATGCAATACCTATATGCAAACGGAGATCAGCACGTATTTATGGATACTTCTTCTTATGAGCAGCTTGAACTGGGCGAGGCTCAAATCGAAGAGGAATTAAAATACCTGCTTGAAAACATGTCTGTGCATATCATGATGTACCAAGATGAAACGCTCGGTATCGAACTTCCAAACACAGTTGAGCTGAAAGTTGTTGAGACTGAACCTGGTATTAAAGGTGATACAGCGTCAGGCGGTACAAAACCTGCGAAAACTGAAACCGGCCTTGTTGTCAACGTGCCGTTCTTTGTGAATGAAGGCGACACACTTGTTGTCAATACATCAGACGGTTCTTACGTTTCAAGAGCGTAGAAAGAAATAAGAAGTCTGTTCCCGAATGGGAGCAGGCTTTTTTTTTGCCCAAAAACAGAATCTTTCTTTTATACGAAAATGACAAGACTACTTCTGCAAGCTAGAGCATATCATATAAAAAAATGGGAGGTTGGGAGAGTGCTATGAAATTTTTACTTGGAAATATCAATTCTACTGTTTTAACAATGGCCGGATTGCGAGTTTTATCCTCAATGATTGAGCTGACGGCAGCGATTATCATGCTTGTGACAAATGATGTCCGGAAGGCGGTTGTGGTTAACAGCATTCTCGCTATTGTCGGTCCGCTGATATTTATCATTACCATGACTGTCGGAATCTATCAAATTGCCGGGCAGCTGTCGTATGCAAAGCTGATACTGATTTTTACGGGTGTTGTTTTGATTTTAGCGGGTGTTCATAAATAAAGAGAGGCTTGTCATAAAGTCTGCCTCACATCATACATTTTAAAGAAGCCAATCGGTAGAAAGGAGGAGGCTCTGTTGAATGAAATCGCTGAGGTTCTCCCTGAATCCATGAAAAACGCCCTTTCTGAAATACCGGAACATCAATGGCTGGAAATCGAAGAAGTCAGAATTCGGGTCAACCGCCCTGTTGAATTAATTCGAAAAGGACAACCTGTTTTTTTGTCCTATACGGGCACGGCCGAGGATGCCCATCTGATCCTTAGCCGGCTCAGCAACTATAGTATGTATACGCTCGAAGAAGAGCTGAAGAAAGGGTATGTCACGATCAGAGGCGGCCACAGAGTCGGACTGGCAGGCAGAGTCATTACGGAAAACGGAGGTGTGAAAGGCCTCCGTGACATCACATCTTTTAATATACGAATTGCCCGGCAAAAGCTGGGGATTGCGGAGCCGCTGCTTCCATACTTGTATCAAGACAGCTGGCTGAATACGCTGATTATCGGTCCGCCGCAAACCGGCAAAACAACACTTCTCCGGGATCTTGCGAGACTCTCGAGCACCGGGAAAAATCTCATGTTGCCCGTAAAGACAGGAATCGTCGATGAACGGTCAGAAATTGCCGGGTGCCTGCGCGGCATTCCGCAGCATCAATTTGGACAGAGGATTGACGTATTAGACGCCTGTCCAAAGGCTGAGGGTCTGATGATGATGATTCGATCGATGAGCCCTGAGGTGATCATTGTCGATGAAATCGGGCGCGTGGAAGATACAGATGCACTTCTTGAGGCCTTGCATGCCGGTGTTTCAGTAATCGTCTCGGCGCATGGCTGGAGCATATCCGACCTGATGAAGCGGCCTTCATTGAAGCGTTTGTGGGAAGAAAGAGCCTTTGACCGCTATTTGGAATTATCGAGAGCGAAGGGGCCGGGCACAGTAAGCCGGATTTATGACAAAGACGGAAATGTGCTGTCTGGGACGATGGGCGTGAAGACATGCTGAAGCTGCTGGGCGCTGTATTCATTGTGGTAGCGACAACATGGACAGGTTTTGAGATGGCGAAGATTTATACAGAACGTCCGCGGCAAATCCGCCAGCTGCGTGCGGCGCTCCAATCTCTCGAGGCAGAAATCATGTACGGCCATACACCGCTTCATACCGCTTCACAGCAGATTGCCAAGCAGCTGGCACAGCCTGTTTCGGCTCTTTTTATCACGTTTAGTGATCAGCTGGACAAGGGCAGTGATTCCGCGAAAACGGCGTGGGAGCAAAGCTTAAAGAAAGTGTGGGACAGCATGTCTTTGAAAAAAAGCGAATATGAAGTGCTGAAGCAATTTGGTGAGACGCTCGGGATTCATGATCGAATCTCGCAGCAAAAGCACATCAAGCTGGCGCTGACACACTTGGAAGCCTCTGAAGCGGATGCTGAGCAGGCACAAGCAAAAAATGAAAAGATGATAAAAAGTTTAGGCTTTTTAGCGGGCTTGTTACTCATTCTTCTATTGATGTAAACGTGAGGGGAGCAAAAATAAAATGGGAGTAGACGTGAATGTCATATTTCAAATCGCCGGAGTGGGAATCGTGGTTGCTTTTTTACACACGATTTTGGATCAGATGGGCAAAAAAGAATATGCCCAATGGGTGACGCTGTTAGGTTTTATCTATATTTTATTTATGGTCGCCACGATCGTAGATGACCTTTTTAAAAAGATAAAAGCTGTGTTTTTATTCCAAGGATAGGGGGGCTTGCAGATTGACATTGTTCAAATTGTAGGTTTAGGGCTGATCGCCACCTTCCTTTCTTTGATTGTAAAAGAACAAAAGCCGACTTTTGCGTTTTTAATCGTCGTGTTTGCCGGCTGTGCCATTTTTCTTTATTTAGTAGATCAAATCTACGACATTATTCGAATGATAGAAAAAATCGCGATTAATGCAAACGTCAACATGGTTTATGTTGAAACCATTTTAAAGATTATCGGAATCGCCTATATTGCTGAATTCGGGGCGCAGCTCACCAAGGATGCCGGTCAAGGGGCCATCGCCTCGAAAATAGAATTGGCGGGGAAAATTTTAATTCTCGTTATGGCTGTGCCTATTTTAACAGTCATTATCGAAACGATTCTCGGACTTATACCTTCTATGTCATAACCGAAAGGAGGCGGTAGATTGAAGCGTTTTCAATGGGCTTTGCTTCTGGCCGTGCTGCTCATAGCAGGCCGTGCAGAAATGGTACAAGCAGCCGGTGACGCCGAACAAACGGAAGACCATGCTGAAACGGCTGAACAATTAGCGGAAAGGACAGCGGACTCGCTTGAAACAGACAAGATCGGTGAATTTTGGAATGACATTATGACAGAGTACGGCGGACTGCTGCCGGAAAGCCAAAAAGGCAGCTTAATGGAGTTTATCAACGGCGATAAATCATTTTCACCGCAAGAATGGCTGAAAGCTCTTTTTTCTTATTTGTTTCATGAAGTGCTTGCCAACGGAAAGCTGCTGGGCACATTGATTTTGCTCACGATATTTTGCGTCATCCTGCAGCTTCTGCAAAATGCGTTTCAGCAAAGCACCGTCAGCAAAGTCGCTTACTCAATTGTGTACATGGTGTTGATTATCCTTGCGCTAAACAGTTTTCATGTGGCAATCAATTATGCGACAGAGGCCATTCAGACGATGACCAGCTTTATATTGGCGCTCATTCCGCTCCTCTTGGCGCTTTTGGCTTCCTCAGGCGGAGCTGTATCTGCAGCCTTCTTTCATCCTGTTATCCTCTTTCTGATGAATACAAGCGGTCTCTTGATTCAGAATATCGTCATGCCGCTGATTTTCTTATCAGCGATTCTGAGCATTGTCAGTACAATGACCGAACAATACAAAGTAACGCAGCTGGCCAACCTGCTTAGAAATATCGCCATCGGCGCACTGGCCGTCTTTCTCACCATCTTTCTCGGCGTCATCTCTGTTCAGGGAGCCTCAGCTGCAGTGACAGACGGCATTACGCTCAGGACGGCTAAATTTATAACCGGAAACTTTATTCCTGTGCTTGGCCGGATGTTTACAGACGCGACAGATACAGTGATCAGTGCTTCCTTATTGCTGAAAAATACAGTAGGGATTCTCGGTGTCGCTATTTTGATCTGTATTGCGGCCTTTCCGGCAATCAAAGTGCTTTCCCTCGCTTTTATTTATAAACTGGCAGCCGCGATTCTTCAGCCGCTTGGAGGCGGGCCCGTCATTACTTGCCTCGATGTCATCAGCAAAAGCGTCATTTATATTTTTGCAGCTCTCGCCATTGTATCTCTCATGTTTTTTTTAAGCCTTACCGTCATAATCACAGCCGGAAACCTCACGATGATGATGAAATAAAGGAGGCTGGCGGATGAGTTTTTTAACTGAATGGCTGACCACCATCGTGTTGTTTATCCTATTTGCAATTGTAATTGATATGCTGCTGCCGAGCTCCAGCATGCAAAAGTACGCAAAAATGGTAGTCAGCCTGCTCTTGATTGTCGTCATGCTCACGCCGATTTTTAAGCTTTTCAACACAGACCCTGCAGTCATCTTTGAGTACCTCACAAAAAACGGGCAGTCAGAGTCTGCCGACATAAAAAATCAAATCAATTCAAAAAAAATAGAAATACAAGCTTCCCAGCGCGCATATATTTTAGAAGAAATGGCTGTCCAACTAAAAAAGAAAGCGGAGGAGAGATTCAGTCATGATGAATACAAAGTAGACAACATCAAACTCACGGCAGGAGAAAAGGTAGATTCAGAAGAGGATATTAAAACAATCAGCGTGTATATGGCCCCGTCTTCTGAAAAAACGGTCCAAACGGTCGCGCCGGTCAACATTGATACAGATCATGCATACGTAACGAAAGAAGCAGCCGAACAAAAAGAAGCCAAACAGATCCAGTCACAGCTTGCGGACATTTGGGAAATCGGAAGTGAGAAAATTACGGTTCATATGGAAGGCGGGGAGAGTGTCGGCAATGAATAAAAACGGATTATGGAATGTATTGAAAAAGCAGTTTCTTCCGGGGCAAACGAAGGACGGTGAAAAGCCGAAGCTGACCAAATATCATTACTTTCTGTTCGTTTTTGTTCTCGGAGTTTCCTTTATGCTTGTCAGCCAGCTGTTTTCTTCACCTGAGAAAACAGAAAACGCCAAAACGATAACGGCAGTACCATCACAAGATACCAAAGACAGCAAAGAGAAAACAGCCGAAGTGTTTAAAGCCTCAAAATCTGATGAACCTAAGCACTCGATCGATGATTATGAAAAAGAATACGAAAATCAGCTGAAAGAAATTCTTGAAACGATCATAGGTGTGGACGATGTCTCTGTTGTCGTGAATGTTGATGCAACGTCGCTGAAAGTATACGAAAAAAACAAATCAAACAAAAATACAACCACTGAAGAAACAGACAAAGAAGGCGGAACAAGAAGCGTTACAGACCAGACGTCAGAAGAAGAAATTGTCATGATCAAAAACGGCGATAAGGAAACGCCCGTCGTCGTCCAAACGAAAAAGCCTGATATACGCGGTGTACTCGTTGTTGCTCAAGGAGTGGACAACGTTCAAATAAAACAAACCATTATTGAAGCGGTGACACGGGTCCTGGATGTTCCAAGCCACCGGGTTGCGGTTGCCCCTAAAAAAATAAAGGAGGATTCATAAATGCTTAAAAAACAAACCGTTTGGCTATTAACAATGCTCAGTCTTGTCGTGGTGTTAAGCGTCTACTATATCATGTCGCCGGAAAGTAAAAATGCCGTGCAAATGCAAAGTGAAAAAAGCGCGTCTGACAGCGGAGAGGTTGCAACTGAAAAAGCGCCTGCCAAGCAAGACACGAAGGAAAAAAACGGTACAGAAACTGAAACAGAAACGGAAAAAGAAGATGGAACAAAGGGCACGAAAGATTCATCTGGAGACAAGGAAACATCCGCTGAAGCCAGTGAAAAAGGAACTGTTGTAACTGAAACAGCTGATGATGATCTGTTTACGACGTACCGTCTTGATTTAGAAGATGCCAGAAGCAAAGAAAGAGAAGAGCTGAATGCGATTGTGTCAAGCGATGATGCAACAGCAAAGGAAAAGAGCGAAGCATATGATAAAATGACGGCTCTCAGTGAAGTAGAAGGAACAGAAAAACAGCTGGAAACCCTTATTAAAACACAAGGCTACAAAGACGCGCTCGTCAATGCTGAAGGAGATAAAATCAACATTACTGTCAAATCAGACAAACACTCCAAATCGAAGGCGACAGCCATCATAGACCTTGTGGCAAAAGAAATCAAAACAATGAAAGACGTCGCTGTCACATTTGAGCCATCCAAGTGAAAAAGAGGAAAAACACGCCCGCTTAAGCAGCGGGCTTTTTGCGTGCCAATCATATTAGAGTTGAATTCAAAAGTCCGCTCCTGTAAGATAAACATAGTATGTACTTTTAGTAGTAACCTATAAAAAAGAAATTTCATACATAGGAGTGCGATTGAATGTTAAATATTAAAGAAATCCACGAGCTGATTAAAGCAATTGACGAGTCTACAATTGACGAATTCGTATATGAAAATGAAGGTGTATCCTTAAAACTGAAAAAACATGAAGCAGGCACTGTTCAAGTGATGCAGCAGGCGCCGGCAGCACCTGTACAAGCTCAGGCTCCGCAGGCAGTTCAGCCGCAAGCGCAGCAAGCAGCGCCGGCACCTGCCCAAGAAGCACCGAAGCAAGATGAAAATCTGCATAAAATCACTTCGCCAATGGTAGGAACGTTTTATGCATCTTCATCACCGGAAGCGGGCCCTTATGTAACGGCTGGTTCAAAAGTAAATGAAAATACAGTTGTCTGCATTGTAGAAGCAATGAAGCTATTCAACGAAATCGAAGCGGAAGTAAAAGGTGAAATCGTTGAAGTATTAGTAGAAAACGGCCAGCTGGTCGAATACGGACAACCTCTATTTCTTGTAAAAGCAGAGTAAGGAGACTTAACATGATTAAAAAGCTATTGATCGCCAACCGAGGAGAAATTGCTGTCAGAATCATCAGAGCCTGCAAAGAGCTCGGAATTGAGACTGTCGCTGTTTATTCAGAAGCTGATAAAGATGCCCTTCATGTTCAAATGGCCGATGAAGCTTTTTGTATCGGACCGAAAGCATCAAAAGACAGCTACTTAAACGTTACAAATATAGTGAGTGTTGCAAAGCTGACAGGCACGGACGCCATTCATCCGGGATATGGATTTTTAGCTGAAAATGCTGATTTCGCGGAATTATGTGAAGAAGTTAACGTCACGTTTGTCGGTCCGAGCGCTGACGCCATTTCAAAAATGGGAACAAAAGATGTTGCGCGGGAAACGATGAAACAGGCCGGCGTACCGATCGTACCGGGTTCACAAGGAATTATAGAAAATGTGGAAGAAGCGGTTTCGCTTGCTAATGAAATTGGGTATCCTGTAATTATAAAAGCCACCGCAGGCGGAGGCGGAAAAGGAATCAGGGTTGCCCGCACCGAAGAGGAATTGGTCAAAGGCATTAAGATTACACAGCAGGAAGCTGCAACAGCATTCGGAAATCCAGGTGTTTACATCGAAAAATACATAGAAGATTTTCGTCATGTTGAGATCCAAGTGCTTGCCGATAACTACGGAAATACGATCCATTTGGGCGAACGCGACTGCTCGATTCAAAGACGCCTGCAAAAGCTTTTGGAAGAAACGCCGTCTCCGGCGCTTGATTCAGAAATCAGGGAGCAGATGGGAGATGCAGCGGTTAAGGCTGCAACAGCAGTTGGCTATACAGGCGCGGGAACTGTTGAATTTATTTATGACTACAAAGAACAGCGCTACTACTTCATGGAAATGAATACGAGAATCCAGGTAGAGCACCCAGTCACAGAAATGGTAACGGGAACCGACCTGATTAAGGAACAGATCAAAGTTGCATCAGGAATGGAACTGAGTCTCAAGCAGGAAGATGTCGAATTTGAAGGCTGGGCTATCGAATGCCGAATCAACGCAGAAAACCCAAGTAAAAATTTCATGCCGTCACCTGGTGAAATTAAAATGTACCTGCCTCCTGGCGGTCTTGGTGTCCGTGTAGATTCAGCTGCGTATCCGGGCTATTCCATCCCTCCGTACTATGACAGCATGATTGCAAAAGTGATCACATATGGAAAAACGAGAGATGAAGCGATTGCCCGAATGAAGCGCGCATTGAGCGAATTCGTGATCGAAGGCATTGAGACAACAATCCCGTTCCACTTAAAACTGCTTGAACACGAAACATTTGTTAGCGGAGAGTTTAATACGAAATTTTTAGAAACATATGATGTAATGGGCTCATAATTTTTACGGAGGTGAATTGAATGAAAGACAACAGCTTGCTTAAAATGGATCAAGAAGATACGCATTTAGGTAAGGTTGAGATTGCACCGGAAGTCATTGAGGTCATTGCCGGCATAGCAGCTTCAGAAGTTGACGGTGTTGCCGAAATGCGCGGAAACTTTGCGACAGGCGTCGTCGAGCGCTTCGGTAAAGTGAATCATGGCAAAGGTGTCAAAGTCGACCTGGCGGATGACGGAATTACGATCGATGTATACTGCGTTGTTACATTCGGCGTTTCGATTCCGAAAGTTGCAGCGTCCGTTCAGGAAAACATTCGTCAAACCTTATTAAATATGACGTCTCTTTCGATTAACGAGATCAATATTCACATCGTCGGCATTCAATTTGACACAAAAGCCCAAGAAGTCCAAATCGACGAAGAAATGTAAATGGCTTAACAAAAAACCAAGGGGAGGGCGGCCCTTTGGTTTTTTTACACGTTACCCTTTATTTCAAAGCATGAAGAAAGCCGGCTCAAGGCAGCCGAGTTTCTTCATGAACGTGAAATCCGAATGATCATATCAAGGTGTGTGAAAATATTCGGTAATAGGGTAAAAAACCTTGATTTCAATATGCGGATACGAAAAAAATATGTTATGATCTCTTTGTGGCTTAACGACAAGCGGATAAAGAGGATCAAAGGAGAAAGAAAATGAAAAGAAGAACAGCAAGAGAAAAAGCTTTGCAGGCACTATTTCAAATTGATGTCAGCGATATCGCAGTAAATGAAGCCATTGAACACGCATTGGATGAAGAAAAAACAGATCCTTTCTTTGAACAGCTTGTACACGGGGTATTGGAACACCAAGTCCAGCTGGATGAAATGATTTCCAAGCATCTGGTGAATTGGAAGCTCGATCGAATTGCCAATGTTGACCGCGCGATTTTGCGTCTGGCAGCATACGAAATGGCATATGTCGAAGACATTCCGGTGAATGTCTCCATGAACGAAGCGATTGAGCTGGCAAAACGGTTTGGTGATGACAAAGCGACAAAGTTTGTAAACGGGGTTCTTTCTAACATTAAATCTGATATTGAACAATCATAGGAGGAAAGAAAATGACTGCAACAATCATCGACGGAAAAGAAACGGCTAGAGAAAAACGCGAACAATTGGCAAAAGAGGTAGAAGAGCTTAAAAAGCAAGGCGTCACTCCTGGACTGGCGGTTATTTTGATTGGAGATGATCCTGCTTCTCACTCTTACGTGCGAGGAAAGAAAAAAGCGGCTGAAACAATGGGAATGAATTTCAAGCTCGATCAATTTGACAGCAGCCTCACAGAAGCTGAACTGCTATCCATAATCGATCAATACAATCAAGACCCTGAGTTTCACGGCATTCTCGTTCAGCTCCCGCTTCCAGACCATATTTCTGAAAAAGCGGTGATCGAACGTATCTCTCCTGATAAAGATGTAGACGGTTTTCATCCATTAAACGTAGGGAAAATGCTCCTTGGCGAAGATACGTTTCTTCCTTGTACGCCTCATGGAATTGTTGAGCTTTTGAAGAAAACCAATATCGACCTTTCCGGTAAAGAGGTTGTTGTAGTCGGCCGAAGCAATATTGTCGGCAAACCTGTCGGCCAGCTTTTATTAAATGAAAACGCGACGGTTACTTACTGTCATTCAAGAACAGAAAATATTACCGAACATACGAAAAAAGCGGACATCCTAGTGGTGGCAGTCGGCAGAGCTAACTTCATCAGTGCAGACCAGATCAAAGAGGGCGCTGTTGTCATTGACGTCGGCGTTAACCGTCTGGAAAGCGGAAAGCTTTGCGGAGACGTTGAATTTGAAGGGGCAAAGGAAAAAGCGTCCTTCATCACGCCGGTTCCTGGCGGAGTAGGTCCGATGACCATCACGATGCTTGCGCATAATACTGTTAAATCTGCGAAACGTACGTTATCATAGATAATTGGAGATATTCACAGGCGGGACGTTTTGCCCGCTGTGAATATGAGCACGATACCCGCTTCTTCAGGCTCCTAAAGCCAGGGCGGGTTTTCTTTAGTTATGGTGCAGGAATGCTTATGAGAGGAGTTTGAGACATGGGCGAAACAGCGTATGTTACTGTCTCAGCGCTGACAAAGTATATAAAACGAAAATTCGATGTAGATCCTCACCTTGAAAATATTTGGATTAAAGGCGAATTATCGAATGTAAAAATACACACAAGAGGCCACATTTATTTCACATTGAAAGACGAAAATGCCAGAATGCAGTCGGTGATGTTCGCGAGACAGAGCGAGCGTCTGCCTTTTAAACCTGAAAACGGCATGAAGGTGCTGGTCAGAGGCGGAATTTCCGTATATGGACCGAGCGGAAACTACCAATTATATGCCAAAGAAATGCAGCCTGACGGGGTCGGAGCGCTTTATTTAGCGTACGAAGAGCTAAAAAAGAAGCTTGCCGGAGAAGGTTTATTTGATAACCGCTACAAAAAACAAATCCCCGCATTTCCAGCCACAATCGGGGTTGTGACATCTCCAACGGGTGCCGCTGTCAGAGACGTCATTACAACTCTAAAAAGAAGATATCCCCTTGTAAAAGTTATTGTTCTTCCAGCGCTCGTACAAGGCGAAAATGCGAGCAGGTCCATCGTTCAGCGCATTGAAGAGGCAAATGAAAAAGAGGTTTGCGACGTATTAATTGTTGGGAGAGGCGGCGGTTCGATTGAAGAACTGTGGGCATTTAATGAAGAAATTGTAGCACGTGCGATCTTCGCTTCTAACATTCCGATTATATCGGCAGTCGGGCATGAGACGGACTTTACGATCAGTGATTTTGTCGCTGATATCAGAGCCGCAACGCCGACAGGAGCAGCTGAGATTGCCGTACCGCATACCACTGATTTAATCGAACGGACAAAAACAGCGGAAGTCAGGATGACAAGAGCGATGCAGCAGCATCTCGGCCAGAAAAAAGAGCGGATTCAAACGCTGCAATCCTCGTATGCCTTTCGTTTTCCAAAGCGTTTGTATGCGCAAAAAGAGCAGCAGTTTGACCTTGCCTATCAACAGTTTCAAGCACAGCTTACCGCTCTTTTAGATCGAAAAAGCAGACAGCTTGAGCGTGAAACGTACAGATTAGAGGCGCTGCATCCTCATGAACAGCTGAAGCAAGTGAGAACACGATACGAGGAACAAACAAATCAGCTGAGAAAAAATATGAATATCCAAATGAAGCAGCTGCATTCCCAATTTCAAACTGTTCTTGGCAAGCTGAATGCGTTAAGTCCTCTTCAAGTGATGGAAAGAGGATACAGCTTGGCTTATAAAGAAGACGAACTCATTAAAAGTGTCAGTCAGATAGAAGAGAAGGACCAGGTTGAGGTCAAGCTGAAGGATGGCGTGCTGACCTGTGAAGTATTAGAAAAGAGAGGGGAAGAAAAATGACAGACGTGAAAAAAAATGAAAACATGACATTTGAAGAAGCGATGAAAGGGCTTGAAAGCATTGTGTCAAAGCTTGAAGAGGGCGATGTGCCTTTAGAGCAAGCGATTAACTATTTCCAAGAAGGCATGGCTCTTTCAAAAATGTGCCACGAAAAGCTGCAAAAAGTCGAAAAACAAATGGATTTCATTTTAAAAGAAGACGGCGAACTGGCACCTTTTAGTGTTCAGGAGGAAGACGAAGGTGACAAATAAATTAACGAGCTTTCTGGCGGAGCGGAAAAAAACGATTGAAAATCAGCTTTCTGTCTATACAGAGAAGCTTGATATGCCGGACTCATTAAAAAAGTCTATGCTGTATTCCCTTGAGGCTGGCGGAAAGCGGCTGCGTCCTCTCATTGTACTGGCTGTATTAAACGCCTATGGGAAAAGTGAAAAGGACGGCATTCCAGTTGGGTGTGCTGTCGAAATGATTCACACATATTCGTTAATTCATGATGACCTTCCTTGTATGGATGATGACGATTTGCGCCGCGGGAAGCCGACAAACCATAAAGTATTCGGTGAAGCGACAGCAGTATTAGCGGGTGACGGGCTCCTTACGGAAAGCTTTAAGCTGATCACCTCCCACGTATCAGACGAGGTGTCAGCAGAAAAGCGCCTTCGGCTTGTGAATGAACTGATTTCAGCGGCAGGCACTGAAGGCATGGTCGGAGGGCAAGTAGCTGATATGGAAGCGGAAAACCGCCAAGTCACGCTTGAAGAGCTCGAATCCATTCATGAACGGAAAACAGCCAAGCTCCTCGGTTTTTGCGTAATTGCCGGTGCTATTTTGGCGGATGCGCCTGAGGAAGACATTGAAACGCTGCGTACCTTCAGCAGTCACATTGGAATCGGTTTTCAAATCAGAGACGATATTTTAGATTTAGAAGGCAGTGAAGAGAAAATCGGCAAACGTGTCGGCTCGGATACAACAAACGACAAATCGACTTACCCGTCACTTCTTTCACTGGAAGGGGCCAAACATAAATTGGATGTTCACATCAATGAGGCGAAGCGTTTAATCGGCGGACTCTCTCTTCAAAAAGATCTTTTATTTGAGCTTTGTGATTTAATTGCGGCAAGAGATCACTAAAACGATCCTAATTTGAAGCGGCTGCACGAGATATGGTAAAATGTAAGCAGTTTATATGAAAAATGAAAAGGAAAAGCGTGTTTGTCTTTTTTTATGTCTGAGAACTGGCCATTGTCCAGCTCGGCTTGTAGAAGACATGTATCATTGCAGAAATTCATGCTGAAAGTGAGTTGATCCGCTTTGGATCTTTTATCAATACAGGACCCGTCGTTTTTAAAAAACATGTCCATTGATGAATTAGAGAAATTAAGTGATGAAATCCGTCAATTTTTAATTACAACTTTATCTGCTTCCGGCGGCCACATCGGCCCAAACTTAGGTGTCGTAGAGCTTACTGTTGCGCTGCATAAGGAATTTAACAGCCCGAAAGACAAATTTTTGTGGGATGTAGGCCACCAGTCTTACGTCCACAAGCTGCTGACAGGACGCGGAAAAGAATTTTCGACGCTTCGCCAGTACAAAGGGCTTTGCGGATTCCCAAAGCGGAGTGAAAGCGAGCATGATGTTTGGGAAACCGGGCACAGCTCAACTTCTCTGTCAGGTGCGATGGGGATGGCTGCTGCGCGTGATATTAAAGGTACGGATGAATTTATTATTCCGATCATTGGTGACGGCGCGCTGACTGGCGGAATGGCGCTCGAAGCGCTAAACCACATTGGCGATGAGAAAAAAGATATGATTGTCATCCTGAATGATAATGAAATGAGTATTGCACCGAATGTCGGCGCCATTCATTCTATGCTCGGACGACTGCGCACTGCAGGGAAATACCAGTGGGTAAAAGACGAGCTCGAATACTTGTTTAAAAAGATTCCGGCAGTCGGGGGCAAACTTGCTGCCACGGCGGAACGAGTCAAAGACAGCCTGAAATACATGCTCGTCTCGGGAATGTTTTTTGAAGAGCTTGGTTTTACGTATTTAGGCCCGGTGGACGGACATTCTTATCATGAGCTGATTGAGAATCTTCAATACGCCAAAAAAACGAAAGGCCCTGTTCTCCTGCATGTCATTACGAAAAAAGGGAAGGGGTACAAACCGGCTGAAACCGATACGGTTGGAACATGGCATGGTACTGGACCATATAAAATTAATACCGGTGACTTTGTAAAACCGAAAGCCGCAGCTCCTTCATGGAGTGGCCTAGTCAGCGGCACTGTGCAGCGAATGGCGCGCGAGGATGGACGCATTGTAGCCATTACGCCGGCTATGCCTGTCGGCTCTAAGCTTGAAGGCTTTGCAAAGGAATTCCCTGACCGCATGTTCGACGTAGGAATCGCAGAACAGCATGCCGCTACGATGGCAGCAGCTATGGCAATGCAGGGGATGAAGCCGTTTTTGGCGATTTATTCAACCTTCCTGCAAAGGGCATATGACCAAGTTGTTCATGACATCTGCCGCCAAAACGCGAATGTGTTTATTGGTATTGACCGTGCAGGGCTCGTCGGCGCTGACGGAGAGACACATCAAGGTGTGTTTGATATTGCGTTTATGCGTCACATTCCAAACATCGTCTTAATGATGCCAAAAGATGAAAATGAAGGACAGCACATGGTTCATACAGCACTCAGTTATAATGAAGGCCCGATTGCGATGCGTTTTCCGCGCGGAAACGGACTCGGCGTAAAAATGGATGAACAGCTGAAAACGATTCCGATCGGCACGTGGGAGGTGCTGCGTCCGGGGAACGACGCTGTCATCTTAACATTTGGAACAACAATCGAAATGGCGCTTGAAGCAGCTGAAGAGCTGCAAAAAGAGGGGCTTTCCGTGCGCGTTGTGAATGCGCGCTTTATTAAGCCGATTGATGAAAAGATGATGAAGGATATCCTAAAAGAAGGCTTGCCAATTTTAACGATTGAAGAAGCGGTCTTAGAAGGCGGTTTCGGAAGCTCGATTTTAGAATTCGCTCATGATCAAGGTGAATATCTTACACCAATTGACAGAATGGGTATCCCGGATCGTTTTATTGAACACGGAAGCGTAACGGCGCTTCTTGAAGAAATTGGACTAACAAAACAGCAGGTGGCAGACCGGATTAGATTACTGATGCCGCCGAAGACACATAAAGGAATTGGATCATGACGTCAAAGAAAGAACGTTTAGATGTATTACTAGTGGAAAGAGGGCTGGCGGAAACGCGGGAAAAAGCCAAGAGAGCTATTATGGCGGGGATCGTCTATTCAAACGAAAACCGCTTGGACAAGCCCGGAGAAAAAATTGACCGTGACTTACCGTTAACCGTCAAAGGAAACCCGCTAAAATATGTGAGCAGAGGCGGCTTAAAGCTTGAAAAAGCGCTGAAGGAGTTTCCCGTCTCTGTTAAGGATAAAATCATGATTGATATTGGCTCCTCCACCGGCGGTTTTACGGACTGCGCTCTGCAAAACGGAGCTAAACAGTCATACGCGGTGGATGTAGGCTACAATCAGCTTGCGTGGAAGCTCAGACAAGATGAACGGGTCGTCGTAATGGAACGGACCAACTTCCGTTACGCAACACCGGCAGACTTTACAAAGGGCATGCCGGAGTTTGCTACGATTGATGTATCCTTTATTTCACTGCGGCTCATCCTGCCTGTTCTCAAAACATTGCTTGTACCGGGCAGTGACTGCATGGCTCTTGTTAAGCCGCAGTTTGAAGCGGGACGGGAATCCGTCGGCAAAAAAGGGATTGTCAGAGATCCTAAAGTGCATGCTGATGTTCTCAAGCGAATGATCAGTTTTTCTGCGGCTGAAGGCTATATCTGCAAAGGCCTGTCATTTTCTCCTATCACGGGAGGAGACGGAAATATTGAATTTCTCCTTCATTTGCATTGGCCGGGAGAGGGACAGGAAGGACAGGAGCTGCCGGAAGAAGAGATCATCCGCATTGTAGAAGAGGCACATAAGACGTTAAAAGAAAAAAAAGCAGATGTACCGGAATAATAGGGCGACTATTATTCCTTTTTTCTGCATTCATGTACAATTTGCAGAGAATCATATAACATAAAAGAACAGATAAGCTGGAAATAGAGGTGCTTACATGAACAAAGGCCAGAGGCATATTAAAATCAGAGAGATCATTACAAGCAATGAAATCGAAACGCAAGATGAATTGGTCGACATGCTGAAGCAGGATGGATACAAAGTAACGCAAGCCACGGTTTCACGGGATATTAAAGAACTTCACCTTGTAAAAGTGCCTACGAATAACGGCTCTTACAAATACAGTCTTCCGGCAGACCAGCGTTTCAATCCGCTGTCCAAGCTGAAGCGGGCACTGATGGACGCATTTGTGAAAGTAGACTCTGCAAGCCATATGATTGTGCTGAAAACGATGCCGGGCAACGCCCAGGCAATCGGGGCGCTGATGGACAATTTGGACTGGGATGAAATTATGGGGACCATTTGCGGAGATGACACGATTTTAATTATTTGCCGGACTCCTGAAGATACAGACGGCGTAAAAAACAGACTGCTTGAGCTGCTGTAACAGAAATCTAACAAAGATAAGAGGTGTAATGCTGTTTGTTAGCTGAACTATCGATTAAAAACTTTGCCATTATTGAGGAACTGACGATTTCTTTTGAACGCGGGCTCACGGTTTTAACAGGAGAAACCGGAGCCGGCAAATCCATCATCATAGATGCCATTTCTCTTTTAGTCGGAGGCCGCGGATCTTCTGAATTTGTCAGATATGGAGAAGCAAAAGCCGAGCTTGAAGGGCTGTTTCTGTTGGAGAGCGGCCATCCCGTTTTAGATGTATGCGCTGAGCAGGGAATCGACGTTTCAGACGAAATGATCGTTATGAGAAGGGATATCAGCACGAGTGGAAAAAGCGTTTGCCGGGTTAATGGCAAGCTTGTCACGATTGCCTCGTTAAGAGAGATCGGCAGGCTTTTATTAGATATTCACGGGCAGCACGATAACCAGCTGTTAATGGAGGACGAAAATCATCTCCAGCTTTTGGACAAGTTTGCCGGAGCCGAAGTGGAAAGCGCGCTCCAAGCGTATCAGGAAGGATACCAGCGTTACATGAAGCTGCTTAAAAAACTAAAACATCTTTCTGAAAGCGAACAGGAAATGGCCCACCGCCTTGATCTCATTCAATTTCAGCTCGAAGAAATCGAATCGGCAAAGCTTGAGCTTAATGAAGATGAACAGCTCCAAGAAGAACGCCAGCAAATTTCAAACTTTGAGAAGATATATGAATCGCTGCAAAATGCGTATAACGCGCTTCGCAGTGAGCAAGGCGGACTGGACTGGGTCGGAATGGCATCAGCGCAGCTTGAAGATATATCCGATATTAATGAACCACTGAAAAAACTGTCTGAAAGTGTTTCGAACTCCTACTATCTTCTGGAGGACGCTACATTTCAGATGAGAAATATGCTGGACGAGCTTGAGTATGATCCGGAACGCCTGAATTATATTGAAACACGTCTTAATGAAATCAAACAGCTGAAACGAAAATATGGTGCATCTGTTGAGGACATTTTAGAATACGCTTCTAAAATTGAAGAAGAGATTGACCAAATTGAAAACAGGGACAGCCACCTTCAAAGCTTGAAGAAGGAGCTTGACTCAGTCGGCAAAGATGTCGCAGTGGAAGCGGCAAATGTTTCACAAATCAGGAAAGCATGGGCGAAAAAGCTGGCCGATGAGATTCATCGGGAATTAAAAAGCCTGTACATGGAAAAGTCAACGTTTGATACGGAA
This sequence comes from Bacillus sp. G16, assembly GCF_021282335.1. NCBI lineage: Bacteria > Bacillati > Bacillota > Bacilli > Caryophanales > Bacillaceae > Bacillus > Bacillus sp. G16. Next base: position 166,531 of record NZ_JAJSOZ010000008.1, read on the forward strand.
TTTAAGGTCAGAACAGCGTCCCGCAATGAGGAGGCGCCGATTGTAAACGGCCAGCTTGTTCAGCTGACTGAACAAGGGATAGATCTGGTGAAGTTTTTAATTTCAACCAATACAGGTGAACCGCTAAAATCTCTTTCGAAAGTCGCTTCCGGGGGAGAGTTGTCTCGGGTAATGCTTGCCATAAAAAGCATTTTTTCCTCTCAGCAGGATGTGACGTCGATTATATTCGATGAGGTCGATACCGGTGTAAGCGGCAGAGTCGCCCAGGCAATCGCTGAGAAGATCCATAAAGTGTCAATAGGATCACAAGTGCTGTGTATTACACACTTGCCTCAGGTGGCTGCCATGGCCGATACGCACCTTTATATTGCGAAGGAGTTAAAAGACGGCAGAACGACGACACATGTCAAGCCGCTGTCTAAGCAGGAAAAGGTAGTGGAAATCGGGCGCATGATTGCAGGAGTCGAAGTAACAGACTTGACGAAACGCCATGCGAAAGAACTTTTAAAACAAGCGGATCAAGTCAAAACAACTGGGTAAGCTGCGCGAGAAGCGCAGCTTATTTTTTTCGCACACATCCATTCGTTCATCAGTATATCCAATGTTTTTCTTTATATGACAGTTATAAATAAGGCGTCAGAAGGCAAAATTAAATGATGTAGCAGCAAGTCATAAAGAAGGTGTGGGATAGGAGCGAGGAGAGTGAAGTAGTGAATGCCCGATAACATCAGAAAAGCAGTAGGTTTAATTCTCCTTGTTTCGTTATTAAGTGTAGGTTTATGCAAACCGCTAAAAGAGTATTTACTGATTCCAACGCAAATGAGAGTATTTGAAACCCAAACACAAGCGATTGAAACGAGCTTATCGGTAAACGCTCATGCACAAGAATCGTCAGAAGCGTTTACAGTAAAAAAAGACCCGCATGAAATCAAGGTGACAGGCAAAAAATCAGGTGAATCAGAATTAGTATACGATCTTGCCGGATTTCCAATCAAAAAAACAAAAGTGCAAGTTCTTCCTGATTTAAAAGTCATACCTGGCGGACAATCAATCGGTGTTAAACTTCATTCCGTCGGTGTTCTTGTCGTCGGGTTTCATCAAATCAACACAAGTGAAGGCAAAAAATCTCCGGGAGAAACGGCCGGCATTGAAGCGGGTGACATCATTATTGAGATGAATGGACAGAAAATTGAAAAAATGAATGATGTAGCCCCATTTATCCAGAAGGCAGGTAAAACCGGAGAATCGTTAGATTTGCTGATTAAACGTGATAAGCAAAAAATCAAAACAAAGCTCATTCCTGAAAAGGATGAAGCAGAAGGCAAGTACAGAATCGGATTATATATCAGGGATTCGGCTGCTGGCATCGGCACCATGACCTTTTATGAACCGAAAACAAAAAAATACGGAGCACTTGGCCACGTGATTTCCGATATGGACACAAAGAAACCAATCGTAGTGGAGAATGGAGAAATCGTCAAATCCACTGTAACATCAATTGAAAAAGGGACAGGCGGAAATCCGGGAGAAAAACTGGCGCGATTTTCCTCAGAACGCAAAACGATCGGGGATATTAACAGAAACAGCCCATTTGGGATTTTCGGCACACTGCATCAGCCAATTCAAAACAACATTTCAGATCAAGCATTGCCGGTTGCGTTTTCTAATGAAGTCAAAAAAGGGCCGGCTGAAATTTTAACGGTCATTGATGATGACAAGGTAGAAAAATTTGATATTGAAATCGTCAGCACGACGCCGCAAAAATTCCCGGCGACAAAAGGAATGGTCTTAAAAATAACCGATCCGAGGCTGTTGAAAGAAACAGGAGGCATCGTACAGGGGATGAGCGGAAGCCCGATCATTCAAAATGGAAAAGTGATCGGCGCTGTCACCCATGTGTTTGTAAATGATCCGACAAGCGGCTACGGCGTTCATATTGAATGGATGCTGTCAGAAGCAGGAATCGATATTTACGGAAAAGAAAAAGCAAGCTGACTGCCGGAATTTCCGGCAGTTTTTTTGTTTTTATTCCTCTTCACTTCTCAGAATACATACGGTAAAATGTACAAAAGAAGATTTTTCGACAAATTCACGTTTCCTTGTTTGTCAAATTTCATTTTTAGTCGAAAAACGGAGAAAAACATAGAATAACAAAGATATGCCACTAATATTGGTGATTATGATTTTTTTAGAGGGTATATAGCGGTTTTGTCGAATGTAAACATGTAGCAAGGGTGAATCCTGTTAACTACATTTGGGGAGGAAGAAACGTGGAGAAAATTAAAGTTTGTGTTGCTGATGATAATCGAGAGCTGGTAAGCCTGTTGAGTGAATATATAGAAGGACAGGAAGACATGGAAGTGATCGGTGTAGCTTATAACGGACAGGAATGCCTGTCGTTGTTTAAAGAAAAAGATCCCGATGTGCTCGTATTGGATATTATTATGCCGCATTTGGACGGACTTGCGGTTTTAGAGCGGCTGAGGGAATCAGATCTGAAAAAACAGCCGAATGTCATTATGCTGACAGCCTTTGGACAGGAAGATGTCACGAAAAAGGCCGTCGATTTAGGCGCGTCCTACTTTATTCTCAAACCGTTTGATATGGAAAACCTTGTCGGACATATCCGTCAGGTCAGCGGAAATGCCAGCAGCGTGACGCACCGTGCGCCATCATCGCAAAGCAGCATTATACGCAGCAGCCAGCCTGAACCAAAAAAGAAAAATCTCGACGCGAGCATCACAAGCATTATCCATGAAATCGGCGTCCCGGCGCATATTAAAGGCTATCTCTATCTGCGCGAAGCAATCTCAATGGTATACAATGACATCGAATTGCTCGGCAGCATTACAAAAGTCCTCTATCCGGACATCGCCAAAAAATTCAACACAACCGCAAGCCGTGTAGAAAGAGCGATCCGCCATGCAATTGAAGTGGCGTGGAGCAGAGGAAACATTGACTCCATTTCCTCATTATTCGGCTATACAGTCAGCATGACAAAAGCTAAACCGACAAATTCAGAGTTCATTGCAATGGTTGCGGATAAGCTGAGATTAGAGCATAAGGCTTCTTAAGCATGAGTATATTAAGCGATGATTAAATCAAACGTCTTTTATTTATTAGTTCGCGCTGATAAATAGGAGGCGTTTTGTTTTAGGGACATTTATTATAATGGATGATGAATAGGAAGCACATTTTCCGGAGGGAGTGATAATGTGTTTGAAAAGTACGGACTGCTGATTGCGTTATTTATTCTTGCGCTTTGCGTCAATTCGAACATCATTACAGAATCACACATGGCAGGCACCCTGATCGACTTCATCTCATTTACAGTCATGGTTTCATGTGTTTTCGCTGCTTGGATTATCAAAAACAAACAATCAGGATCAAATTGAAACCTTTCCCCTGCAAACTCGTAAGATAAGGACGTATTCATGAACAAAGAAGACGTACGAATGAAAAAGAAAAAAGCCGGAAAACGTGACGGATTGCTGTTGGATTTGCTTTCTGAAGCGGCAGACCTATTGCTGTTCCTGCCATTTAGGTTTTTACACAGACTGTTTGATTAGAGAAAAAGCCCCTTATACAAGGGGCTTTTTTTAAAATATCGTTTCGGCAGTCTCCACACATTAATCTTTATAAGGCACCCAGCCAGGCGTGTTCACAATTGCTTGCCATAGCGGTTCAGGCAAGTGATATTTTTCTTTATCTGTGCCTTTGATCACTGTTTCGATTTGTTTTTCCCGGCCTTCTTTTACTTTCACCGTCCAGTCGGGGTCAACTAGAATTTCGCGTCCCATCGCGACCAGCGGAATGCCGTTTTCGATTACGGCCAGCGCGTCATCTGCGGAATGAATGGAACCGACGGCGATAAGCGGCACTTTGTTTCCGACACGTTCATTCAACAAGTCCATGCGTGTGCGAGTCGGATCTGCACCGCGGCGCGCTTTTGAGTTCACGTCCATCAGTGAGATATGAAGGTAATCCAATTCTTTATCCCCTAAAGCGTCAACAAGCGTAAAGGTTTCAGTCATTGTCAATCCTGGTGTCTCAGGTTCTTCCGGAGACAGGCGGTAGCCGACTAAGAACGCACCCTTCGCATGTTCTGCAGCGGCTTTTTTCACTTCATCGACAATAGCAAGCGGGAAGGCTAATCGTTTTTCGTCGCTACCTCCCCAGCGGTCTGTGCGCTGATTGGTTTTCGGAGAATAAAACTGCTGAATCAAGTAGCCGTTTGCGCCGTGAATTTCGACACCGTCAAAGCCGGCTTCAATGGCGCGTCTTGTCGCTTCTCCAAATGCCTTCACAATGTTATCTACTTCTTCCTCTGTTAAGGCGCGGGCAATTTGCTTGCCGTTATCAAACATGTCACTTGGCCCTACAACATCTTGTTGCGGAACGAGCTCAGACGGACATTCAATGCCGCCGTGATGAATTTGTACAACGGCTTTAGCGCCTTGCGCCTGAATGGCTTGCGCTAATTTTTTTAAACCTGGAATGTTGGCATCATCATGGATGGCCGGCTGCCCGGGAAATGCTTTTCCATCCGGTGTGACATTTGCACAGGCTGTAATCACCATTCCCATTTCTTTTGAACGGGGGATGATGTAATCAAGCTCTGCTTGAGATATTGTACCGTCATCATTAGAAGCGTAATGAGTCATTGGTGCTACTGTGATCCGGTTGTCAATTGTAACGCCGCTTTTAAACGTAAATGGTTCAAACAGCGGTTTATATTTAGGGTTCATTTGATCATCTTCTTTCGTTTGGATTCGCACATATTCTAGCCTATATGTAAAAATTAATGCAATTGATCTGCTTTACCGGCTGAATATCTTGAGTACAGAGTGATGTTTTCTGCGCTCTTTTTCGGGGGCTTTGTAGCCGCCGCTGATTTGGTGGCCGATGGTGCAAGTGATGACTGCTGCAGCGAGCAGCAGAACGAATTTTTTCATGGGTGTAACTTCTTTCTGTAAAGTGAATATCCTTTAAAAGGTTACGCCTGGCTGATTCAGCCGTCAAACGATTTGCTCACCTCATTCCTCACATTTTTTCAAAATGAATAAAAAGTTGCTTCTTTCCGTTAATTTTTTCTAATATGTGCCTCAATTAGAGCCATCCTCATAGACAAATGCGATTGCTTTCTTTCTAACAACAGGAAATGATCAGGTCGGATAGCCCTTTTGAAAATCATGGAACTTCATCGCCTGCTTTCACAACATCTTTACAAATCTGCCATTCTGGTCAAAGATAAAAGCCAAACATCAGGAAGAGGTGATCATGTGAAACAAACGGCTCTTTTGCTGTTTACTGTGCTCCTTCTCTCAGGGTGCAGTATTGCAAGTGCGGATGACTCAGCCCCAAGGTTTACCGAAGAGGGAAAATACATTGGCTCGGCTGATCCTCATACGATCGCGGTTTCCCTTAACGGAGAAGAAACCATGATACAAGTTCCGAAGGATAAACGTGATGAATGTGAATCACTGCCAGATCACACAGATGTCCAGGTGAAATATATAAAAAAGGGTAATGGAACCTTACAGCTGGAAGATATTCAGCTGCAGAAGAATTCGTCATAAAAAGACCGGAGGGAGAAAGTTGAGAATGTTATGGAGGAGCTTGGCGCTATGCGGATTGGCTTTGACGCTCGCGCCTTGTGCACAGGCTGCAGAGCCGATAGAAGGGAAAACAGTATACATTGATGCCGGACACGGCGGTGAAGACAGCGGAGCAGTCGGGAACGGGCTCTTTGAAAAGGATATTAATTTAGCAGTTTCCGAGCATGTGACGGACAAGCTAAAAGCGGAGGGAGCCAATCCTGTTGCGTCTAGGTCAGACGATCATTTTCTGACCTTGGAGGACAGAGTGGCAAAGGCAAGTGCCAATCACGCCGATCTTTTTGTCAGCATTCATGTGAATTCCGGGGTTGCTTCAGCTTCAGGAACAGAAACGTATTTTCAATCTGATTATGAAGGGGAAAACAGCCGGCGTCTGGCCACCGATATTCAATCACAGCTCGTCTCATCCTTACAGACAAGAGACAGAGGCGTGAAGGAATCAGACTTTTACGTCATTACATATTCACAAATGCCGAGTGTGCTGGCGGAGCTTGGATTTATCACAAACAGCTCTGACGCGGACAAGCTCGGAAGCGAAGAATACCAGCAAAAGGCCGCGGATGCGATTGTCAACGGTATTGATTCTTATTACGAACAGTAGATTGATATAGCCTTAATCCTAGAGTGGAAACGCCAAAATCAGTATAATGGAGAAAACGTTAGGGCTTGAGGTGAAACGATGACAAAGATTTTTGCCCATCGGGGGGCATCAGGTCAATTTCCCGAAAATACAATGCTTGCATTTGAAAAAGGAATTGAAGCCGGAGCGCATGGAATAGAGCTTGATGTACAGCTGACAAAAGACGGACGCATTGTTGTGATCCATGATGAAAGACTCGACCGGACGACATCGCTCAAAGGATTCGTGAAGGATACAGCGTATGATGTGATAAAAACGGCAAATGCGGCAGCAAATCACAATCAAATGGACAATGATATCAAAGTGCCGCTGCTTGAAGACGTGCTCTCATGGGCAGAAAAAAAGAATTTTCTCATCAACATTGAATTAAAAAACAGCGTGATCCGTTATGAGGGAATGGAAGAAAAAGTGCTGAAGGCAGTGAAGCGATTCAATATAGAGGAGAGAATCATCCTGTCCACATTTAACCATGAAAGCTTGGCGCTATGCGCCCGGCTTGCTCCCCATATCGAACGGGCGGCATTGACTTCAGATGTGCTTTATCAGGCTGATCGGTATATCATATCAATTCCGGCTTCCGGCTATCACCCGAAGCTGAACAGCCCGGCAACAGCGGATAAAGTACTGAAGAAAATGAGGAACAGTTCGATCAAGGTAAGGCCGTATACAGTCAATCGGCCGGAAGATATGAAGCGCCTCTTTGAAGCGGGGGCAGACGGCATTTTCACCGATTTTCCTGCAAAGGCTTTGGCATTGTTAAAAAATAAATAGTTGTTTTAGAAGGAGGCTGTTGGCGCAGCCTTCTTTTTTCATTCATTCATGCCCGTTTCAAAGCATACATTCATAGAAGACAACTAGAAATTGTAAGCGCTGTCTATCTTCTGAATGAGGTGAAACCATGAGGAAAACAGTCATTGTAAGTGCCGCAAGAACACCATTTGGCAAATTCGGAGGGTCGTTGAAAGAGGTGAAAGCTGCTGAGCTTGGGGGCGTTGCGATGAAGGAGGCGTTACATCGCGCTGGAGTCTCTGGAGACGATGCGGAAGGAACTGTCATGGGCATGGTTGTTCAAGCCGGCTCAGGGCAGATACCTTCCCGGCAAGCTGCCCGTCTGGCTGGAATGCCTTGGAGTGTGCCGTCAGAAACGCTGAATAAAGTCTGCGCATCCGGACTTCGAGCGGTCACCCTATGTGATCAAATGATCCGGGCGCAAGATGCGGACATTCTTGTTGCCGGGGGAATGGAAAGCATGAGCAATATTCCGTATGCTGTTCCCGCCGGGCGCTGGGGAGCGCGGATGGGAGATGGGGAGCTTAGAGATTTAATGGTTTATGACGGGTTAACGTGCGCGTTTGACGAGGTGCATATGGCTGTTCACGGAAATACAGCGGCCAAGGAATATGGAATCTCACGCAGGGAGCAGGATGAATGGGCGCTAAGAAGTCATGCGCGGGCAGCTAAGGCAGCTGATGAAGGAAAGCTTCAGGATGAAATTGTTCCTGTCAGCTGGATCGGACGAAAAGGAAAAACAAACATTGTTGACAAAGATGAAGCGATTCGGCGTGACACAAGTCTGGATCAGCTTGCACAACTTTCTCCGATTTATACAAGTGACGGTTCCGTCACAGCCGGCAATGCTCCCGGAGTCAATGACGGAGCCGGTGCGTTCGTGCTGATGTCTGAGGACAAAGCTGCTACGCTTGGCAAACGGCCTCTGGCTACAATTCTTGGTTTTTCTACTATGGGAATGCAAGCGCACGAGCTAGCGGCAGCACCGGGGTTTGCAATCAATAAGCTGCTGAAAAAGACCGGTTTAACCGTCCGAGATATTGACTTGTTTGAAGTAAATGAAGCGTTTGCTTCTGTTGTTTTGACATGCAAAAAAATCGTCGGTTTCGATCTTGAAAAAGTAAATGTGAACGGCGGTGCGATCGCGCTCGGCCACCCGATTGGCGCAAGCGGGGCGAGAATTCTCATGACGCTTGTTTACGAATTAAAGCGCCGGGGAGGGGGACTGGGCGTTGCCGCCATTTGCAGCGGTGCGGCTCAGGGGGACGCCGTCTTAGTGCAGGTTCATTAAAACATGACGAAAAAGGGGATTTGAATGGAAATGAAACAAATCATGGTAGCTGGCGCAGGACAGATGGGAAGCGGAATTGCTCAAACAGCTGCTGACGCAGGCTTTTATGTGCGAATGTACGATGTGAACCCGGAGGCTGCGGAGGCAGGATTGAAGCGGTTGAAGAAACAGCTGACCCGTGATGCTGAGAAAGGAAGAAAGACCGAAGCGGAAGTAAAGAGTGTGATCAGCCGCATTTCGCTCTCTCAAACGCTTGAGGAGGCAAAGCATGCGGACATTGTGATTGAGGCTATCGCAGAAAACATGACAGCGAAAACCGAGATGTTTAAAACACTTGATCACATTTGCCCGCCTCATACGATTTTGGCCAGCAATACATCCTCCTTGCCTATTACAGAAATCGCTGCTGTGACAAACCGGCCTGACCGAGTCATTGGCATGCACTTTATGAATCCCGTTCCTGTGATGAAGCTGGTAGAAGTGATACGCGGCTTGGCTACGTCAGAAGAAACAGCCTTAGATGTTATGGGATTAGCGGAAAAGATGGGGAAAACACCGGTAGAAGTTAATGATTTTCCGGGGTTTGTTTCCAATCGCGTTCTTCTTCCGATGATTAATGAAGCTATCTATTGTGTGTATGAGGGAGTGGCGAAGCCGGAGGCAATAGACGAGGTGATGAAGCTGGGCATGAATCATCCGATGGGCCCGCTTACATTAGCGGATTTTATCGGGCTTGATACGTGTTTATCGATTATGGAAGTTCTTCATTCCGGCCTTGGCGATTCCAAATACCGTCCTTGCCCGCTGCTTCGCAAATATGTCAAAGCGGGCTGGCTTGGCAAAAAGAGCGGACGCGGTTTTTATCAATATGAGGAGAGGACTTCCTGAAGTCAATTCCATCCGGGGGTGGCCGAGTTGCATATAACCCAAGAGCAGGTCATGATGCGAAAAATGGTGCGTGATTTTGCCCGAAAAGAAATTGCTCCCGCTGCGGAAATCATGGAGAAAACGGACGAATTTCCGTCTCAGCTGATCAAAAAAATGGGTGAACATGGTCTGATGGGAATACCGGTGCCGGAGCAATACGGCGGCGCTGGGGCGGATATTGTTTCTTATATTTTGGCGATTCATGAGATTTCTAAAATCAGCGCGGCTGTCGGTGTCATTCTTTCCGTTCATACCTCAGTCGGCACAAATCCGATTCTGTACTTCGGCAACGAAGAACAGAAGATGAAATATATACCGAAGCTCGCTTCAGGAGACCATTTGGGCGCATTTGCGCTGACGGAGCCTCACTCGGGATCGGATGCCGGAAGCCTTCGCACAACAGCAATCAAAAAGAACGGCAAATACCTATTAAATGGATCGAAAATATTCATTACGAACGGCGGAGCCGCCGATATCTATATCACGTTTGCTTTAACAGCTCCAGATCAAGGCAGGCACGGGATTTCGGCTTTTATCGTTGAAAAAAACACCCTTGGTTTTACCGTTGGAAAAAAAGAAAAAAAGCTGGGGCTCTATGGCTCCAATACGACGGAACTGATTTTTGACAATGCAGAAGTGCCTGAAGAAAATTTGCTTGGCAAAGAGGGTGATGGATTTCACATTGCCATGGCGAATTTAAATGTCGGCCGCATCGGCATTGGGGCACAGGCGCTTGGGATTGCAGAGGCGGCGCTTGAGTATGCCGTTCATTACGCGAAACAGAGAATGCAATTTGGAAGGCCTATCGCAGCCAATCAAGGCATATCGTTTAAGCTGGCTGACATGGCGACAAGGGCTGAGGCGGCAAGGCATCTTGTTTATCACGCGGCAGACCTTCATAACCGCGGCTTGGCCTGCGGAAAAGAAGCATCTATGGCTAAACAATTTGCATCCGATTCCGCGGTAAAGGCGGCGTTAGACGCCGTCCAAATTTACGGGGGATACGGCTATATGAAGGATTATCCGGTCGAGCGTCTGCTTCGCGATGCAAAGGTGACGCAAATCTATGAAGGGACGAACGAGATTCAAAGACTGATTATTTCCAAGCATTTGCTTGGCGGAATCTGATAGACAAAAACGCAAAACGGAGGTTGAGGATATGGAGGAGAAACAGCATTATTCTCCAGGTTTGGACGGTGTGATCGCGGCAGAAACTCATATTTCTTATCTTGACACGCAGTTCAGCCAGATTTTGATACGAGGCTATGATTTAATTGATCTTTCTAAAACAAAAAGCTACCTGGAGCTTGTCCATTTATTGCTGGAGGGCAGGCTGCCGGAAGAAAGTGAAACGGAAACGCTGGAAAGAAAAATAAACAGCGCATCAAGCTTGCCGGCTGATCATCTCCGCCTGCTTGAGCTGCTCCCTGAGCACACTCATCCAATGGATAGCCTGCGGACCGGACTGTCAGCACTTGCCGGCTATGATCGGCAAATTGATGATCGGTCTCCTTCTGCAAATAAAGAACGCGCCTATCAGCTTCTGGGGAAAATGCCTGCCCTCACTGCTGCCAGCTACAGGATCATCAATAAGAAAGAGCCGATTCTTCCGCTTCAAACCCTATCCTACAGTGCAAATTTTCTATACATGATGACAGGGAAATTGCCGTCCTCACTGGAAGAGCAGATTTTTGATCGGTCCCTTGTCTTGTACAGTGAGCATGAGATGCCGAATTCAACATTTGCGGCCAGGGTCATCGCTTCTACACATTCAGATCTTTATGGCGCTTTGACAGGAGCTGTCGCCTCCCTGAAAGGGAATCTTCACGGAGGAGCAAACGAAGCCGTGATGTATATGCTTTTGGATGCGAAAACACCGTCCGAGTTTGAGCAGCTTCTGCAAACGAAACTGAAAAGAAAAGAAAAAATTATGGGATTCGGCCACCGGGTGTATATGAAAAAAATGGACCCGAGAGCACTCATAATGAAAGAAGCGCTGCAGCAATTATGCGATAAAGCTGAAGACCATCGTTTATACGAGATGTGTGAAGCAGGCGAGCGGCTGATGGAGAAGGAAAAAGGGCTTTACCCGAATTTGGATTACTACGCTGCCCCGGTGTACTGGATGCTCGGCATACCGATTCCTTTGTATACGCCTGTCTTTTTCAGCGCGAGAACGTCGGGTTTATGCGCCCATGTAATTGAGCAGCATTCCAATAACCGCCTTTTCCGTCCTCGTGTCAGCTATATGGGCCCGCGCCATCAGGCCGAATCATAAATGATGAAAGGAACTGGTAGAATGCTGAAAACGGATCATATCATTGAAGAAATCACAGACTATGTGCTTGAGAAAGAGATTACAAGCTCCGAGGCGTATACAACAGCAGGGCATGTGTTGCTGGATACGCTGGGCTGCGGGATTTTGGCGCTCCGGTATCCCGAATGCACAAAGCTGCTCGGCCCGATTGTTCCCGGAACGATTGTGCCGAATGGAAGCAAAGTACCGGGAACGTCATATGTTCTCGATCCTGTGAGGGCAGCGTTTAATATCGGCTGCATGATCCGCTGGCTCGATTACAATGATACGTGGCTGGCGGCGGAGTGGGGGCATCCGTCCGATAATCTGGGAGGAATCCTTGCCGTTGCCGATTATGTATCGAGAGTGAGGCTGTCTGAAGGAAAAGAGCCTTTAACGGTACGAGACGTACTTGAAATGATGATCAAAGCACACGAGATTCAAGGTGTGCTTGCATTAGAAAACAGCTTAAACCGAGTTGGCCTTGATCATGTTCTGTTCGTTAAAGTTGCGACAGCCGCTGTTGCAGCAAAGCTTTTAGGCGGCGGAAGAGAAGAAATCAAAAATGCGCTTTCGAATGCATGGATTGACAATGCAGCCTTGAGGACATACCGGCATTCACCGAATACCGGCTCGCGCAAATCGTGGGCGGCAGGAGACGCAACGAGTAGAGGTGTTCATTTGGCGCTGATGGCGTTAAAAGGGGAAATGGGTTATCCGACAGCTTTGAGCGCACCGGGATGGGGCTTCCAAGACGTTTTATTCAATAAGCAAGAGATCAAACTCGCCCGCCCGCTAGACGCTTATGTTATGGAAAATGTGTTATTTAAAGTGTCTTATCCTGCGGAATTTCACGCTCAGACAGCGGCGGAGTGTGCTGTCATTCTTCATCCGCAGGTAAAGGACCGGATTGATGAGATTGACCGTGTTGTCATCAGAACGCATGAATCCGCTATCCGAATCATTGATAAAAAAGGCCCGCTTCACAATCCGGCAGATCGTGATCACTGCCTTCAATACATCACAGCAATCGGTTTGCTTTTTGGTGATATCACAGCGCAGCATTATGAGGCTGAAACAGCGATTGATCCGAGAATAGATAAACTTCGGGGTAAAATGGAAGTGACTGAAAATAAAGTATATACCGAGGATTACCTGAAACCCGACAAGCGTTCCATTTCAAACGCCGTTCAAATTCATTTTAAAGACGGAACGAGCACGGAGATGGTGGAATGTGAATTTCCGCTCGGCCATCGTTTTCGAAGAAACGAGGCAGTGCCGAAACTGCTGGAAAAGTTTTCTGCCAATCTCAAAACCCATTTTTCTGATAAACAGTACAAACACATTTATGAGCACTGTACCAGCTATGAGACATTACAAACGATGCGCGTAAATGAATTTGTAGATATGTTCTGCATGTAAAAGGAGGATTTGTGTCATGTCGTGGATCGTCAATAAGCAATCGTCACAAGAGGAGCTTGCCGGCCGTTTCTGCAAGCTGATGTCAGCACCGGACATTCTGCAAATTCCCGGCGCCCATGACGGAATGGCCGCCTTGCTTGCGAAGGAGGCCGGTTTTTCTGCTATTTATTTGTCTGGTGCGGCATATACAGCCAGCAGGGGGCTTCCTGATTTAGGGATCATCACGTCGGCAGAGATGGCTGATCGGGCCAAGGATCTTGTGCGCGCAGCAGATCTGCCTCTGCTTGTTGATATCGATACGGGATTTGGCGGTGTGTTAAATGCCGCCCGAACCGCCCGTGAGATGCTAGAAGCCAGAGTAGCCGCCGTTCAAATAGAGGATCAGCAGCTTCCGAAAAAATGCGGTCATTTAAATGGCAAACAGCTTGTTCCGATAAAGGAGATGGCGCAAAAAATAAAAGCGATTAAACAAGCGGCGCCCTCCCTTGTCGTTGTTGCCCGTACTGATGCCAGGGCGCAGGAAGGGCTTGATGCCGCGATGAAACGGTCAGCGGCTTACATTGAGGCTGGAGCGGACGCGATTTTCCCGGAAGCGCTTCAGGAGGAGAACGAATTCCGCCAGTTTGCTGAGCGCATCTCCGTTCCGCTCCTTGCGAATATGACCGAGTTTGGGAAAACGCCGTATTATCGTGCCGATGAATTCGAAGATATGGGGTTTCACATGGTGATTTATCCTGTCACATCGCTTCGAGCGGCGGCAAAAGCTTATGAGCGGATGTTTGGTTTGATTAAGGAGCACGGCTCGCAAAAAGAAGGCCTGCATGATATGCAGACACGAAAAGAACTGTACGATACGATTTCTTACTATGACTATGAAGCGTTAGATAAAACGATTGCCAAAACCGTTTTGCCTGACGAATAGTTTTGATCAAAAAAAGCCGGGGCGTTCTCCGGCTTTTTTGCAGCTATCGTTTTCTGAATCGCGGGCTGACTTGATTGCGTTTTCTGTCTCTGTATAAAATGAACCCGGCCAGCACATAAAGGCCGAACGCAAAAAAGATGAATCCTGACAAACCTTGGAGCCAAAGAGCTGCAAATGGCTTTATCGTATTGCCGAAAAGTGTATCCCTCATCAGTTTAATGCCTAAAGCGGAAATGGCGCCGGGGAGGACTAATATCAAAAGCGCAAGAAGTCGGCTCATCCTCAGAAAACCCCTTTATCTTTTCATTTCCTTTATTGTCCAGCGGAAAAAATATTTTGTCAAGAGAAGAAAACGTGGTAACATAGGGTTGTGCAAATTATTGCAACGGAATAAATAGGTGTGCAAATTTTTTCATACAAAGGGGTAACGGGATGCAAAAGGTACTGATTGTAGGTGCCGGCAAAAGGGGAACGGCGTTATTACATATTTTAATCAAAACAACCGTCATAGATATCATTGCCGTGGTTGACAAAGACCCCGAGGCGCCGGGATTGAAAGAAGCAGAACGGTATGGAATTGCCGTTTCATCTGATTGGAAACCTTACATACAACAAAAACCGGATATCGTCATTCATACCACCGGCGATCAAGCCGTGTTTGACGAACTCCTTCAGAAAAAGCATGAAGAGACCATTGTCATGCCGGGAAAAATGGCGTACATCGTTTTTCAGCTGATGGAAGAGAAGCAGCAGCTGATTCAAATGCTGAAAGAGCAAACATATAAACACGATAGAATTTTTAATTCCACTCATGACGGAATGATTTTCATTGATATCAATGAAGAAATCATTCTCTTTAACCATATGGCCGAAAAAATGGTCGGGAAAAAACGCGAGGAAGTCATCGGGCGACCGATAAAAGAAGTCATTCCAAGCACAAAGATGCCGCGGATTTTAAAAACGAGAGAGCCTGAATATAACCAGAAGCAGCTTTTAGGCGATCATTTGCAAATTGTGACCACTAGGCTGCCGATTATTGATGAAGGCGGACGTCTGCTCGGGGCGCTTTGTGTGTTTAAAGATATCACTGATGCTGTCGAGCTGGCAGAGGAAGTGACAAATTTAAAGCAGGTCCGTACGATGCTGGAGGCGATTATTCAATCCTCCGATGAGGCGATTTCTGTCGTTGATGAAAACGGTATTGGCCTTTTGATCAATAAAGCATATACGAAAATGACGGGGCTTTCTGAAAAAGAAGTCATCGGCAAGCCTGCAAACACTGATATTTCTGAAGGCGAAAGCATGCACTTAAAGGTGCTTGAAACAAGACGCCCTGTCCGCGGTGTCAGAATGAAGGTCGGCCCCAATGAAAAAGAAGTCATCGTCAATGTAGCGCCGGTGATTGTAGACGGGATTTTGAAAGGCAGCGTCGGTGTGATTCATGATGTGTCAGAAATTAAAATGCTGACTGCGGAGCTTAATCGGGCCAGACAAATCATTCGCACGCTTGAAGCGAAATACACTTTCGACGACATTATCGGCACAAGCGAGCAAATGCTGGTTGCGCTTGAGCAGGCGAAGCTCGGGGCGAAAACGCCGGCTACCATTTTGCTGCGCGGGGAATCAGGAACAGGAAAAGAACTGTTCGCCCATGCCATCCATAACGAAAGCGACCGGAAATTTAATAAATTTATTCGCGTGAATTGCGCAGCCCTTTCTGAAAACCTGCTCGAATCTGAATTGTTCGGCTATGAGGATGGTGCGTTTTCAGGAGCGAAGCGAGGCGGTAAAAAGGGCTTATTTGAAGAAGCCAATAACGGCAGTATTTTCTTAGATGAAATCGGTGAGCTGACACAAAATATGCAGGCGAAATTGCTCCGCGTCCTTCAAGAGAAAGAAATCGTCAGAGTGGGCGGCACGAAAGCGATCCCTGTCAATGTCAGAGTAATCGCGGCGACAAATGTAAATATCGAAAAGGCGATGGCGGATGGAACGTTCCGCGAAGACCTGTATTACAGGATCAACCGCTATCCCATCTCCATCCCGCCTTTACGGCAGCGGCTGGAAGACATTGAGGCATTAAGCGTCAGGCTTATCCAAAAGATTAACCGGGATTACGGCAGGAATGTAAAGGGGCTCTCACAGCAAGCTGTGCGTGCCTTATCCGCGTACCATTGGCCTGGGAATGTCCGCGAGCTGGAAAATGTCCTTGGACGAGCCATGATTTTTCTAAATCCGCATATGGAATGGATTGAAAAAGATCACTTGCCTGTTTTCGAACTTGAACAAAAAGAAAGTGATACAGAGCAGGGGACAGGTTTTGATTTTCCGGATATTGAAGGCGAAAAGCTGTCTGTCGCAGTAGAGAAATTTGAAGCGCATTTGATCCAGCAAACGCTCGAAAAGCATCATTTTAACCGGACAAAAACAGCGAAAGCCCTCGGTGTCAGCATACGGAATTTATATTACAAAATGGATAAATACGGCCTTGCAAATGAAGGCATGCAATAATTTGCAGAATAAACGCAAGCATCTGCACGGATTTTTCAATATATCTGGTATGACAGCAAGGTGAGGAGCTGGCATGGAACTTGCATAATAAAAGGCGGAGTCGAAATAAGAAAGGTGGTAACAGATGAAGCTGAAAGATTTAATCGGCAAAGCGTCGATGTACAAAAACAAGACCATTGCGGTTGCCCATGCTGAGGATGAGGAAGTGATCCGGGCAGTAAAGCTGGCAGCCGAGCATCTATCCGCCCGTTTTTTGTTAACGGGCGACAGCAAAAAACTGAACGATCTGACAGCATCTATGCAAGGGCATCAAGTGGAAATCGTTCATGCCGATACGCCTGAGGAATCGGCAAAATTAGCGGTTCGTGCTGTGCATCACAAATCAGCGGATGTTTTAATGAAAGGCAATGTGCCGACTTCTGTTTTGCTTAAAGCGGTGTTGAACAGACAGGAGGGGCTTCGGTCATCCAGTGTCCTTTCCCACGTGGCTGTGTTTGATATACCGGACTTTGACAGATTGATGTTTGTGACAGATTCGGCAATGAATATTGCCCCTTCGCTGGAAGAGCTTCGGCAGATTTTGCAAAATGCCGTTCATGTGGCCCACGCAGTAGGGAACAATATGCCAAAAGCAGCAGCTCTGGCAGCAGTCGAAACGGTGAACCCGAAAATGGAAGCGACAGTGAATGCAGCTGCTCTTGCTCAAATGTACAAAAGAGGCCAAATCAAAGGCTGCATTGTTGATGGACCGCTTGCTTTGGATAACGCAGTATCACAAATTGCCGCAGCCCAGAAAAAGATTTCGGGAGATGTAGCGGGCAGCGCTGATATCCTTCTCGTCCCAACAATTGAGGCCGGCAATATTTTATATAAATCACTGATTTATTTTGCGAAGGCCAGCGTGGCGGCTGTAATTACAGGAGCAAAAGCGCCGATTGCCTTAACGAGCAGAGCGGACTCCGCTGAAAATAAACTGTATTCCATTGCGCTGGCAATATGCGCATCTGAAGAATACACACATTAGGAGGAACGAACATGGAACTTTTTAAATATATGGAGAAATACGATTACGAACAATTGGTGTTCTGCCAAGATGAACAATCAGGCTTAAAAGCGATTATCGCGATTCATGATACAACGCTCGGTCCGGCGCTTGGCGGAACGAGAATGTGGACATATGAGAATGAAGAAGCGGCGATTGAAGACGCGCTCAGACTGGCAAGAGGCATGACCTATAAAAACGCGGCAGCAGGCTTAAACCTTGGCGGCGGAAAAACAGTGATTATCGGCGATCCGCGAAAAGACAAAAATGAAGAAATGTTCCGCGCGTTTGGCCGCTATATTCAAGGACTGAACGGCAGATACATTACAGCTGAAGATGTGGGCACAACAGTTGAGGATATGGACATCATTCATGATGAAACAGACTATGTCACAGGGATTTCTCCTGCTTTCGGCTCTTCTGGAAATCCATCTCCAGTTACAGCGTACGGGGTGTACAGAGGAATGAAAGCAGCCGCTAAAGCTGCTTTTGGAACTGACTCTCTTGAAGGGAAAACGATCGCTGTGCAGGGTGTAGGGAACGTAGCCTACAACCTATGCCGCCACCTGCATGAGGAAGGGGCAAACTTAATCGTTACGGATATCAACAAACAATCAGTACAGCGCGCAGTTGAAGATTTTGGCGCCCGTGCGGTTGATCCGGAAGAGATTTATTCACAAGACTGCGATATTTATGCGCCGTGTGCCCTTGGTGCGACAATCAACGACGACACTATTAAACAGCTGAAGGCGAAAGTCATCGCGGGTGCAGCGAACAACCAATTAAAAGAAACACGTCATGGCGATCAAATTCACGAAATGGGCATCGTTTACGCGCCGGATTATGTCATTAACGCTGGCGGCGTCATCAACGTTGCAGATGAGCTTTACGGCTATAATGCGGAACGCGCATTGAAGAAAGTTGAAGGCATTTACGGCAATATTGAGCGTGTACTTGAAATTTCTCAGCGTGACGGCATTCCGACGTATTTAGCGGCTGACCGCTTGGCAGAGGAACGGATTGAACGCATGCGCCGCTCAAGAAGCCAGTTTTTGCAAAACGGCCACAGTGTATTAAGCAGACGTTAAGAAATTGATCTGGAGGTTATGAAAGTGCTACATGATGAAAAACGCATTCTCACAATTAATCCAGGCTCAACTTCAACGAAAATCGGTGTTTTTCATAACGAACGAAGCATTTTTGAAAAAACATTGAGACACAACATAGAAGAGCTGCAGCGATTTGACCATATTATTGATCAGTATGAATTTCGCAAACACCATATTCTCGAAACGCTTCATGAACAGGGAATCAATATCTCAAAGTTTGATGCAGTCTGCGCCAGAGGCGGCCTTCTCCGGCCAATTGAAGGCGGAACTTACGAAGTGAACGATGACATGATTAAGGACTTGAAAAGCGGCTACGCCGGCCAGCATGCTTCTAATCTAGGCGGCATTATCGCGCGTGAAATCGCTGACGGCCTGAATATTCCTTCATATATCGTTGACCCTGTTGTCGTAGACGAAATGTCAGTGCTCGCAAAAATCTCAGGCATGCCTGAGATTGAACGGAAAAGCATTTTTCATGCGTTAAACCAAAAAGCTGTCGCCCGTAAGGCGGCAGCCTCTCTTGGCAAACGATATGAGAACATGAAAATGATTATTACCCATATGGGCGGCGGTATTACAATTGGCGTCCATGACCACGGGCGAGTGGTCGATGTCAATAATGGTCTTCACGGAGAGGGGCCATTCAGTCCTGAACGTGCAGGAACAGTGCCTGCGGGAGATCTTGTGAATTTATGTTTTTCAGGACAGTATACAAAAGAAGAAATCATGAAAAAACTGGTGGGCACCGGCGGGCTTTTCGGCTATCTCGGTACGAATGACGCAGTAAAAGTGGAACAGATGATTCAGGGTGGCGATGAAAAAGCCCGCTTCATTTTTAATGCCATGGCGTATCAGGTAGCAAAGGAAATCGGAGCAGCCAGCGCGGCATTAAAAGGCGAAGTTGAAGCGATTGTACTGACGGGAGGCCTTGCGTACGGCAAAAGCTTTGTTTCCAGTATCAGATCATACATAGATTGGATTTCAGATGTTTTAGTCTATCCGGGAGAAAATGAACTGCAGTCTCTGGCCCAAGGGGCGCTCAGGGTATTGCTGGGCGAAGAGCAATCCAAACAATATCGTATTGAATAGACAGACAGGAGTGAGTCACCATGGCAACTGAGTATGACGTAGTCATTTTGGGCGGCGGTACCGGCGGTTATGTTGCGGCGATCAGAGCCGCTCAGCGCGGCTTAAAAACAGCCGTTGTTGAAAAGGAAAAGCTCGGGGGAACATGTCTCCATAAAGGCTGTATCCCGAGTAAAGCGCTGCTTAGAAGTGCAGAGGTATATCGGACTGCTCGTGAAGCCGACCAATTCGGAGTGGAAACGGAAGGCGTGTCCCTCAACTTTGAAAAAGTGCAGCAGCGTAAGCAAGCTGTTGTTGATAAGCTTGCAGCAGGTGTGAATCATTTAATGAAAAAAGGAAAAATCGATGTGTATAACGGATATGGCCGTATCCTCGGACCGTCAATCTTCTCTCCGATGCCGGGAACGATTTCTGTTGAACGGGGAAATGGCGAAGAAAATGACATGCTGATCCCGAAACAAGTCATCATTGCAACAGGATCAAGACCGAGAATGCTTCCGGGCCTTGAAGCGGACGGCAAGCATGTATTGACTTCAGATGAGGCTCTCCAAATGGAAGAGCTGCCAAAATCGATCATCATCGTCGGCGGAGGCGTTATCGGTATCGAATGGGCATCTATGCTTCATGATTTTGGCGTGAAGGTAACGGTTATTGAATACGCGGACCGCATATTGCCGACTGAAGATCAAGACATTTCAAAAGAAATGGAAAGTCTTCTTAAGAAAAAAGGCATTCAGTTCGTTACAGGCACAAAAGTGCTGCCTGACACAATGGCAAAAACATCAGACGACATCAGCATACAAGCGGAAAAAGACGGAGAAACCGTTACCTACTCTGCTGAAAAAATGCTCGTTTCCATCGGCAGACAGGCAAATATCGAAGGCATCGGCATAGAAAACACCGATATTGTCACTGAAAATGGCGTCATTTCAGTCAATGAAAACTGCCAAACGAAGGAATCTCATATTTATGCAATAGGAGACGTGATCGGGGGCCTTCAGTTAGCCCATGTTGCATCACATGAAGGAATCATTGCCGTTGAGCATTTTGCAGGTCTCAATCCGCATCCGCTTGATCCAACGCTTGTACCGAAGTGCATCTACTCTAGCCCGGAAGCTGCCAGTGTCGGCTTAACTGAAGAAGAGGCAAAGGCGAAGGGGCATAATGTCAAGATCGGCAAGTTCCCGTTTATGGCAATTGGAAAAGCGCTTGTATACGGTGAAAGCGACGGATTTGTAAAAATCGTGGCGGATCGTGATACGGATGATATTCTCGGCGTGCATATGATCGGCCCGCATGTCACCGACATGATTTCAGAAGCTGGTCTTGCCAAAGTGCTGGATGCGACGCCGTGGGAGGTCGGACAAACGATTCATCCGCATCCGACGCTTTCTGAAGCGATTGGAGAAGCAGCGCTTGCCGCAGACGGCAAAGCCATTCATTTTTAAAAGCATAAAGGAGGGGCTTGAATGAGTACAAACCGACATCAAGCACTAGGGCTGACTGATCAGGAAGCCGTTGATATGTATAGAACCATGCTGTTAGCAAGAAAAATCGATGAAAGAATGTGGCTGTTAAACCGCTCTGGCAAAATTCCATTCGTGATCTCTTGCCAAGGACAGGAAGCAGCACAGGTAGGAGCGGCTTTCGCTCTTGACCGTGAAATGGATTATGTACTGCCGTACTACAGAGATATGGGTGTCGTGCTGGCGTTTGGCATGACAGCAAAGGACTTAATGATGTCCGGGTTTGCCAAAGCAGCAGATCCGAACTCAGGAGGCCGCCAGATGCCGGGGCATTTTGGACAAAAGAAAAACCGCATCGTGACGGGATCATCTCCAGTGACAACGCAAGTGCCGCACGCAGTCGGCATTGCGCTAGCGGGACGTATGGAGAAAAAGGATATTGCAGCCTTTGTTACATTTGGTGAAGGCTCTTCAAACCAAGGTGATTTCCATGAAGGGGCAAACTTTGCCGCTGTCCATAAGCTGCCGGTTATTTTCATGTGTGAAAACAACAAATACGCAATCTCAGTGCCTTACGATAAGCAAGTTGCATGTGAGAACATTTCCGACCGTGCCGTAGGCTATGGGATGCCTGGCGTAACTGTGAATGGAAATGATCCGCTGGAAGTTTATCAAGCGGTTAAAGAAGCACGCGAACGGGCGCGAAGAGGAGAAGGCCCGACATTAATTGAAACCATTTCTTACCGCCTTACACCGCATTCCAGTGATGACGATGACAGCAGCTACAGAGGTCGTGAAGAAGTAGAGGAAGCGAAAAAAAGTGATCCCCTGCTTACTTACCAAGCTTACTTAAAGGAAACAGGCCTGCTGTCCGATGAGACAGAACAAACCATGCTGGATGAGATCATGGCAATCATCAACGAAGCGACGGATGAAGCGGAGAACGCCCCTTATGCAGCTCCTGAGTCAGCGCTTGATTATGTGTATGCGAAGTAGGGAGGAAGAACAAATGTCAGTAATGTCATATATTGATTCGATCAATTTGGCGATGAAAGAAGAAATGGAACGAGATCCTCGCGTTTTCGTTCTTGGGGAAGATGTAGGAAAAAAAGGCGGTGTATTTAAAGCCACAGCCGGCCTATACGAACAATTCGGGGAAGAGCGTGTTATGGATACGCCGCTTGCTGAATCAGCGATCGCCGGAGTCGGTATCGGAGCGGCTATGTACGGCATGAGACCGATTGCCGAAATGCAGTTTGCTGATTTTATTATGCCAGCGGTCAACCAAATCATTTCTGAAGCGGCTAAAATCCGCTACCGCAGCAACAATGACTGGAGCTGTCCGATTGTTGTCAGAGCGCCATACGGCGGAGGCGTACACGGGGCCCTTTATCATTCTCAATCAGTTGAAGCGATTTTCGCCAATCAGCCCGGATTGAAAATTGTCATGCCTTCAACGCCATATGACGCGAAAGGACTCTTAAAAGCCGCAGTTCGCGATGAAGATCCGGTGCTGTTTTTTGAGCACAAGCGCGCGTACCGCCTGATAAAAGGAGAGGTTCCGGCAGATGATTATGTCCTGCCAATCGGCAAGGCTGATGTAAAACGGGAAGGCGACGACATCACGGTAATCACATATGGCCTGTGTGTCCACTTCGCGTTACAGGCTGCAGAACGTCTCGAAAAAGATGGCATCTCAGTACATGTGGTGGATTTAAGAACGGTTTACCCGCTTGATAAAGAAGCAATCATCGAAGCCGCATCCAAAACTGGAAAGGTCCTTTTGGTCACAGAAGATACAAAAGAAGGCAGCATCATGAGTGAGGTAGCTGCGATTATATCCGAGCATTGTCTCTTCGACTTAGACGCGCCGATCAAACGGCTTGCAGGTCCTGATATTCCGGCTATGCCTTATGCGCCGACAATGGAAAAATACTTTATGGTCAACCCTGATAAAGTGGAAGCGGCGATGAGAGAACTAGCGGAGTTTTAAAGACGTAAGGAGGATACAATCATGGCAATTGAACAAATGACGATGCCGCAGCTTGGAGAAAGCGTGACAGAGGGGACGATCAGCAAATGGCTTGTCTCCCCCGGTGATAAAGTGAACAAATACGATCCGATAGCGGAAGTCATGACAGATAAAGTAAATGCAGAGGTTCCGTCTTCTTTTACCGGGACGATAACAGAGCTTGTGGGTGAAGAAGGCCAGACCCTGCAAGTCGGAGAAGTGATTTGCAAAATCGAAACAGAAGGCGCGAATCCGGCTGAACAAAAACAAGAGCAGCCAGTGGCATCAGAAGCTGCTGAGACGCCTGCTGCAGAAAGTGCCGAAGCAGCCAGTCAGCCAAATAAAAAGCGCTACTCGCCAGCTGTACTCCGTTTAGCCGGAGAGCACGGCATTGATCTTGATCAAGTGACAGGAACTGGTGCCGGCGGCCGCATTACGCGAAAAGATATTCAGCGTATCATTGAGACAGGCGGCGTGCAAGAACAGCCTGAGAAGCCGAAAACAGCAGCTCCTGCACCTGAGTCTGCACCAAAACCGGAGCCGAAGGAAGAGATTTCATATCCTGCGACTGCAGCCGGAGATAAAGAAATCCCTGTCACAGGCGTAAGAAAAGCAATTGCTTCCAATATGAAACGAAGCAAAACAGAAATTCCGCATGCTTGGACGATGATGGAAGTCGACGTCACAAATATGGTGGCATACCGCAACAGTATAAAAGATTCATTCAAGAAGACAGAAGGGTTTAATTTAACGTTCTTCGCCTTTTTCGTCAAAGCGGTCGCTCAGGCGTTAAAAGAATTCCCGCAAATGAATAGTATGTGGGCGGGCGACAAGATTATTCAGAAAAAGGATATCAATATTTCAATAGCGGTTGCGACAGAGGATTCTTTATTTGTTCCGGTGATTAAAAACGCTGATGAAAAAACAATTAAAGGCATTGCGAGAGAAATTACTGACCTTGCCAAAAAAGTAAGAGACGGAAAACTTTCAGCAGACGACATGCAGGGAGGAACGTTTACCGTCAACAATACAGGTTCGTTCGGATCTGTACAGTCGATGGGCATTATCAACTACCCTCAGGCTGCGATTCTTCAAGTGGAATCCATCGTCAAACGCCCGGTTGTCATGGATCATGGCATGATTGCTGTCAGAGACATGGTCAATCTTTGCCTGTCCTTGGATCACAGAGTGCTTGACGGCCTTGTGTGCGGGCGATTCCTGGGACGAGTGAAACAAATTTTAGAATCGATTGACGAAAAAACATCTGTTTACTAAATAAGCAAAAAGAGCATTTTTTGACATATAACTTCAAAAAATGCTCTTTTTCTATGCAACATTATTCAGCGATTCGAATTTTCATTTCGACCCGGTATTCTTCTTGTTTTTTCGGTGAGTAATGAATCGGTATGATTAACTCGTAAACATCACTGACAACTGTTAATTGGCGGTCTGTGATATACTTGATAAGCTTCTGTAAGTTGAGAAAATAATGCTCAGGTGAAAAGTTATATGCGATACAAACATATCTGCCTTTAGGGATCGTTGTGATTTCCATATCTGGCGTAATGGCAGAAATTTGTTTATTCGTCAATACAGGCGTAAAGATATGACGGTAAGTCATTTCATCAATGCTGGTGTACGGCTGAAACGAGAAAGTAGCGCCGTAGCTATTGTTCGTAAATCCATCTGCTGATTCGATAAATTTTTTTAATTTGCTGTAGGAGGCATTGAGCACGTTTTCAGGCCCGATTCCCTCTGCCTCTGTCTGAATGATGCGGGTTTCTTCTTCATCTAAAACAAACACCTCGCCGAGCGCGGGATATTCCATCTGCCGTTTCATCCGCTTTTTCACCAACGAAATGGTTTGCTCCAATGCTGATAAAAAGTCTAATTTCTCCCTGATTTGCTTCTCCTGCTCTGTATAAAAAGCAAACAGTTCTTCCATCTCTAAGTCCTGTGCCTTTTTCATCTCTTCTAAAGGTGTGCCGATATATTTCAATGATTTGATCAAATCCAGATGAATGAGCTGGGAATCTGTATAATAGCGGTAGCTTGTATCCGGGTCGACATAGGCGGGTTTAAATAAATCAATTTTATCGTAATAACGGAGCGCTTTAATCGACACGTTCGCCAGTTTTGAAACTTCTCCAATTGAGTAATACGACTCCTTCATGCCATCACTCCTTCTATGATCAGTATAATAAAGAAGCGCATTCTTTGCAGTACACAAAGAATACGCTTTTTATCACGTGCTGGCTTTAAGATGTGCAGGCGCTTTCCAAGCAATGGTCAGCGCAATGCCTATGGCTAAAGCTACCGTTGCAAAGTAGAATGGATAGTTTACATCGATATCGAACAGCATTCCGCCGATAATAGGCCCGAAAACATTGCCGATACTTGTAAACATTGAATTCATACCGCCGGCAAACCCCTGTTCATTTCCCGCAATCTTTGACAGATAAGTCGTTACCGCCGGCCGCATGAGATCAAATCCGACAAATACGGTGACTGTAACCAGCAGAATTGAAACATAAGAATTCACGATTGTCATCAAGAATACAAGACTCGTCGAGAGAATTAAGCTATACCGAATTAAGTGGATTTCGCCAAACCACCTTGTAAAGCGGTCGAATAAGACGACTTGCGTAATGGCGCCAACAATCGCTCCTCCTGTAATCATGACGGCAATGTCGCTGGCTGTAAATCCGTATTTATGGTCAACGAATAACGCAAATAACGATTCAAATGACGCTAAACCAAAAGATGAAATCAAGATAATGAGAAAAGCAATGAAATACATAGGGGCAAAAATCCGTTTGAAGCCTGTCTTCTGCCCTTTTATGTCCTGATTTTCAGGGTTTCGTTCCGGCTCGCGCAGCGTGAGCATTGATAAAATGGCTGCTAACAATGCAAAGGCTGCCGCAAAGAAAAATGGCAGGCGGGAATGGATTTCCGCTAAAAATCCCCCGATGCCTGGGCCGATAATAAAGCCTGTAGAAATAGCAGCTGACATATAACCGAGCGCTTTCGGACGTGTTTTAATGGTCGTGATATCTGCAATAAAAGCCGTTACCCCGGGCATAATGAAGGCTGCGCTGATTCCGCCAAGCATACGGGATATAAATAAAATCTCAACTGTTTTTCCGATGCCGAATAAAAACTCCGAAACACTAAAGAACAACAGACCGATCACGATCATGATTTTACGTCCGAAGCGGTCAACCCATCGTCCGCCTATTGGTGATACAATAAGCTGTGTAACAGCAAAGCAGGCAACCATATAGCCGACCGAGGTACCCGATAAATGCAATTCATTCATAATAGTAGGCGTTACCGGAATCACAAGCCCGATTCCTAAAAAAGCAATAAATAAATTTGTTAATAATATCATTAAAGTGATATTTTGTTTCTCCATGTGACTTCCCCTTTTTCGAAAGTGTATCTCTTATACTGTAAGCCCTCCTCTTAGGGGAGAGTCAACGGATTTGCAAAATCTTTCTAACAGTGTTCGATCCTTATCGTTATTCATTGGACGGGACAAGCATATCAATGTGCTGCGGCAGCACTTGAATCACCGCAGGCGTATGAGTATAGACTTCTCCATCTGTATCAGCTTTTTTGACAGTGTCTGTTTCAATTTCGATACGGGAGGCCTGAATATAGGACAGCTCTCCGGTAAAACGATCAATTGTGCCCTGTTCCATGCTCATCAGCTCCCGCAATGCGGAGAGGTTGGTGTTGCGGCAAATGAGGATATCGAGTAAGCCGTCTTCTATACTGGCATCCGGCAGGGGAATTCGGTTCGTACCAATGTACTGTCCGTTCATGACAAGCAGCATAACGGCTTCTTCTTTAATTTCTTTTCCATCAATTTTTAAGGTCATCGGAAACGATCCGGCAGATGAGACGGTACGCAATGCACTTGTAAAATAGCTGATTTTTCCCAATAATGCTTTTTCCGTTTCGTTAATTTGATTCGATGTTTCTGTAATCAGGCCAATCCCCCAGAAATTTAAAAAATAGCGCTCGTTCATCTGACATACATCTACGCTTGTTTTTTTTCCTGATACAAGCGCTTCAGCCGCCTTTGCGAGATTTTGAGGGATGCCCAGCACTCTTGAAAAGTCATTGCACGTGCCGCCGGGCAAAATTCCGACCGCGGGCTTTCTTTCTAAAGCACTGATGCCGTTTATGCATTGGTGGACCGTGCCGTCGCCGCCGAGAATAAAGACGGTGTCGACAGAATCATCAATGGATTGGCAAAAATGATACGCATCATCCTTTTTCTTTGTTTGTCTAATGATCACCTCATCTAAAGATTGTGATAAAACCGGCACCACAGCCCCTAATGCTTTTTCTATATTTTTGTTGCCGGCATTTCCGTTATGAATCAGTAATGCTTTCCGGTGGCTCATACAAAACTGCTCCTTTATTTTACATCTGGTTATATAATCCCCTTTTTCTGTAAGCTGTAAACGGAGAGCAAAAAAAGTGTGCGGCCAAGCAATGTCATTTGCCGATATGGACGTTTCCTTGCTATCATAAGAACAGATGATGAAAAAGGAGAGGTCTTCATTGAACATGGACTTTAATTTATTTATGAATGACATTGTCCGCCAAGCGAGACAAGAAATTACAGCTGCCGGATATACTGAGCTGAAAACTGCTGAAGAGGTGGATGAGGCACTTACGAAAAAAGGAACGACGTTAGTCATGGTAAACTCTGTTTGCGGATGCGCCGGGGGAATTGCAAGACCGGCCGCATACCATTCCGTTCACTATGATAAAAGACCTGATCAGCTCGTTACCGTTTTTGCCGGACAGGATAAAGAAGCGACAGCGCGAGCCCGTGACTATTTTGAAGGATATCCGCCATCTTCTCCGTCCTTTGCGATTTTGAAAGACGGAAAAATCATGAAAATGGTGGAACGCCATGAAATTGAAGGCCATGAGCCGATGGCAGTTGTGGCAAAGCTGCAGGAAGCCTTTGAAGAATATTGTGAAGAAGTATAAGACGAACACCCCGGGTGCCTAAGCGGCCCCGGTTTTTTTATGCATAAAATTCCAAAGGGTTATGAATAAATATTAAAAGTTTATTCAATGCAGTTGTACAATGAATCTATTTTTATCTAGTAATATCAAAAAGAGATTGCTGGGAAAATAAGCTTAAAGATAATTTTTGAAAATAGTATTGCATAAAAATAAGAAACTGTTTAAAATACATATTAACGAATAAATATTCAAATACACTAAAAGTAATGAATATGGGGGAAATGGATCATGAAAAAATGGCTCTTATTACTTGTAGCTGCCTGCATCACTTTAGCACTATCCGCTTGCGGCTCAAGCAATTCAGGTTCTGAAGGCGGCAAGAAAAAGTTAATTATGGGCACTTCGGCGGATTACAAACCGTTTGAATATAAGGAAGGCGATAATATTGTCGGCTTTGATGTAGATTTGGCAAAAGCGCTTGCGAAGAAGACTGGCTACGAAATTGAAGTGCAGGACATGGACTTCAACAGTTTAATCACAGCGCTGAAATCAAAACAGGTGGATCTGGTTCTGTCCGGAATGACACCGACGCCTGATCGTAAAAAACAAGTTGATTTTTCCGATGTGTACTACACAGCGAACCATATGATTGTCAGCAAAAAAGACAGCGGCATTAAGTCTTTAAAAGATCTGAAAGGAAAAACAGTCGGCGTTCAGCTTGGCTCTATTCAGGAAGAGAAGGGGAAAGACCTTTCTCCAGAATATGCTTTTAAAACAGAAGACCGCAACAGAATTTCTGATTTGGTGCAGGAAATCAAATCTGACCGCTTTGATGCCGCGATTATCGAAGACATGGTAGCAGAAGGGTATTTCAAATCAAATGACGACCTGCAAGGCTTCGTGATTCCTGATGCGAAAGCGGAGGAAGCCGGTTCAGCGATTGCTTTCAGAAAGGACAGTGAACTGACAGACAAATTCAATAAAGCACTCAAGGAAATGGAAGATAACGGAGAGCTCGAGAAATTGAAGAAGAAATGGTTCACTGGCGAGAAGTAAAAAAAGCGGCTCAACTTTTCGTTGAGCCTTTTTATTGAATAGGAAATCTTTTTTCCTGTAAGAAAAGGAGACAAAGACTATGAATTTGGATTTTTCAGCAACGATCCCCCAAATTCCTTTTATATTAGAAGGCTTGGCAATTACTTTGAAAATTGTCATCGTATCAGCCATTATCGGACTTATACTGGGTATTGTGCTAAGCTTATGCAAGATCAGCACGTTCCGCCCTCTGATCTGGATCGCTGATTTTTATACATCAGTGTTCCGCGGTACACCTTTAGTGCTGCAGCTTATGATTGTCTATTTCGGGCTTCCTCAGCTGCTCGGCTTTCAAATTGACCAGTTTTGGGCTGCGGTTGTCGCATTGTCATTGAATTCCGCCGCTTATGTATCGGAAATTATCAGAGCCGGAATCAACGCCATTGATAAAGGGCAAAAAGAGGCGGCTGTCGCACTGGGTGTCCCGTACGGCAAAATGATGAAGGATCTGCTGTTGCCGCAGGCCTTCAAAAATATATCACCTGCAATTGTGAATGAATTAATCACGTTAACAAAAGAATCGGCGATCGTCACCGTCATCGGGCTTGGTGATGTCATGAGACGCGCTTATCAAGCTGGCGCCGCCACTTACAATTACCTTGAGCCGCTCATTATCGCCGGATTGATTTATTATGTGCTTGTCCTGATTTTAACGTTTATCGGCAAGGCTGTAGAAAGGAAGCTGAAATCCAATGATTAAGGTTGAAAAGCTGTCAAAATCATTTGGGAAATACGAAGTATTAAAAAACATTTCAACAACAATCGCTGAAGGTG
Source organism: Bacillus sp. G16 (assembly GCF_021282335.1). NCBI lineage: Bacteria > Bacillati > Bacillota > Bacilli > Caryophanales > Bacillaceae > Bacillus > Bacillus sp. G16. The sequence goes on from NZ_JAJSOZ010000008.1 coordinate 196,522, forward strand.
AGGTTGTTGCCGTCATCGGCCCTTCAGGCTCAGGCAAATCAACGTTCCTTCGCTGTTTAAACCTGTTGGAAAAACCTAACGGCGGAACCATAACAATCAAAGACAACGAGATCACGAAGCCGAAAACCAACACATTAAAGGTCCGGGAAAACATCGGGATGGTTTTTCAGCATTTTCATCTCTTTCCGCACAAAACGGTTCTCGAAAATATCATGTACGCGCCTGTTAATGTCAAAAAAGAATCAAAACAGGCTGCACAGGAAAAAGCTGAAGAGCTGCTCCGCAAAGTCGGTTTGTTTGAAAAGAAAAATGACTATCCAAACCGCTTGTCTGGCGGGCAAAAACAGCGTGTCGCCATCGCCCGGGCACTTGCGATGAATCCGGAAATCATGCTGTTTGACGAACCGACCTCTGCACTTGATCCGGAGATGGTTAAGGAAGTGCTTCAGGTTATGAAAGAGCTGGTCGAAACCGGCATGACTATGGTGATCGTCACACATGAAATGGGCTTCGCAAAAGAAGTGGCAGACCGAGTGCTGTTTATGGACCAAGGAATGATTGTCGAGGACGGCAATCCGAAAGAATTTTTTCTTTCGCCAAAATCCAAAAGAGCGCAGGACTTTTTAGAGAAAATATTATAGAATATAGAAAAAAAGAAGAAGGCTAAAGCTTCTTCTTTTTTATTGAAGAAACAAATAGAAATGGAGTCCGACATGTTTAAAATTGGTTACCGCACAATAAAGACCGCGCTTGGAACAGCTTTGGCTATTTATATAAGCCAGCTATTGCATTTGCAAAACTTCGCATCAGCAGGAATCATCACCATTTTGTGCATTCAAATCACACAAAAACGGTCGCTTCAGGCGTCGTGGGCCCGCTTTGCCGCATGCTGTCTGGCAATTCTTTTTTCTTATCTCTTTTTCGAGCTGATTGGCTATCATCCGTTTGTTATCGGAGCGCTTCTCTTGATATTCATTCCGATAACGGTTCTGTTAAAAATTAACGAGGGGATCGTTACCAGTTCCGTTATTATCCTTCATTTATACATGTCCGGCGGCATTACGCTTGCTTTCATTTGGAATGAAGTTCAGTTAATTACGGTTGGTATCGGTGTCGCTCTTTTGATGAACTTGTATATGCCGAGCCTTGACCGGAAGCTGATTGCCTATCGCAAAAAGATAGAGGATAACTTTGCTGTCATTTTTGCAGAAATAGAGCGGTATTTGTTAACTGGTGAGCAAGATTGGACTGGAAAGGAAATTCCGGAAACACACCAGCTCATCACGGAGGCGAAAAACCTGGCGTACCGAGATGTGCAAAACCACATTCTGCGCTACGAAAATCTGCATTATCATTATTTTAAAATGAGAGAAAAGCAATTTGAAATTATTGAACGCCTTCTCCCTAAAGTGACTTCCATCTCCATTACAGTAGATCAGGGAAAAATGATCGCTGAATTTATTCATGATTTGCGGGAAGCGATACACCCGGGAAATACGGCGCACAAATTTCTGAAAAGACTTGCTGACATGAGAAAAGAATTTGAGGAGATGCCGCTTCCAGCGACAAGAGAGGAATTTGAAGCACGAGCCGCTCTCTTCCATCTACTCGGCGAAATGGAACAATATTTAGTGATCAAAAGCTATTTTAAAGGAATAAAAGCGCAAAAATCACTCGCATGATTCGCATGAGCTCTTCCTTCATTGGTCAACCTAATGAAAAAGGAGGAGCTTATGCGTTTTTTCTTATGTTCAATTTTTATGATGATGATTTCACCGATTTGGCCGCTTGGCGAAAACCCGCTGCCGGGGGATCCTTATGTCATTGTCAACAAGAGAACAAACGAACTGGCTGTCATCTTGGACAACAAAGTAGAAGGAGTGTACAGCGTGGCGACCGGAAAAACAGACGATCTGACGCCTGAAGGGGAATTTTCGGTAACAGTAAAAGCGGCGAATCCTTACTACAGAAAGAAAAATATAGAAGGAGGATCTCCTGACAACCCGCTTGGGGCAAGATGGATCGGATTTGACGCGAAAGGAACAGACGGGCGGATTTACGGAATTCATGGGACAAACCGGGAAGAATCAATAGGGAAATTTGTGTCTAACGGCTGTATACGTATGCATAACGATGAGGTCGTTCATCTGTTTCGAACGATTCCGGTGGGTACGAGAGTGCTGATTACGGACGACTCCCGCTCTTTTGAAGAGATTGCTATCGAGCATAAAGCTCTGATAAAAAAGCAGGATGTTCCTAATCAATAAGGTTGCCTGCTTTTTTATCGTTAGAAAAACATGACGATTCCTGAGAGTACAGTTGAAAGAATAAAAACTCCCAAAATCACGATTAAAACGCTTTTCATCAGTTTTTGAGACATGATTTCACTCCTTAGACAATCTGTCTATATTTTAGCGTGTTTTGAAAGGGCGGACAAGCGATATCTATTGACGGAAGGCAGGGATGAAAATGAACAGGCTTGACCATATTGGGATAGCTGTTTTTTCGATAGAAGAAGCGAGAAGCTTTTATGAAGATATATTGGGGCTTGCGTTTCTTCATCAAGAAACGGTTGAAGAGCAAAAGGTGAATGTTGCTTTTTTTCAAGCGGGAAGCGTCAAGCTGGAGCTGATAGAACCGTTGACACCTGACAGCCCCGTCCGTTTGTTTTTGGAGAAGAAAGGGCAGGGGCTGCATCATGTTGCGTTTTTGTGCACCGGCTTATCTGAACAGCTGCAAGCATTGTCTGACCGGCAAGTTCAATTGATTGACAAGTATCCAAGACAGGGAGCTAATGGGAAAAAGATCGCATTTCTTTCTCCGCGGGAAACAAATGGCATTCTTGTAGAGCTATGCGAGCCGAAAGGAGTCCAAACCGTTGAACATGAATGAGCATATTGATCATTTATACACGAGACGCAGGCAGGCAGAACAAGGCGGAGGACATGAAAAGCTGGCTCAGCAGCGGCAAAAGGGAAAGCTCACCGCTCGGGAAAGGATCACGTTTCTTCTTGATCAGGATAGCTTTATCGAGTTGAATCCCTTCATGGAAAGTCAAGTGTTAACAAGAGAACAGCGTATGTTAGGGGATGGAGTCGTGACAGGGTACGGCACAATTGATGGCCGCTCTGTATATGTATTTGCGCAAGACTTCACAGTGTTCGGCGGGGCGCTTGGCGAAACCCACGCCAAAAAAATCTGCGCACTGATGGATCTGGCTGCGAAAAATAAGGCGCCGATTATAGGGCTGAATGACTCAGGTGGTGCGAGAATTCAAGAGGGTGTGGTATCATTAGATGGATACGGTCACATATTTTACCGAAATGTCTTATACTCCGGTGTCATTCCGCAAATATCGGTTATTTTAGGGCCGTGTGCTGGAGGCGCTGTGTATTCTCCGGCACTCACAGATTTTATATTTATGGCTGAACAGACCGGCCGGATGTTTATTACCGGGCCGAAGGTAATTGAAAAAGTGACAGGAGAACAGGTTGATGCGGAGAGCTTAGGCGGAGCGGGAATACATAATGCCGTCAGCGGAAACGCCCACTTTTCCGGACATACGGAGAAGGAGGTTCTGACAGGAGTGAAAAAACTGCTGTCTTATTTGCCGCTGAATGGCCATACAGCAGCGCCGCTACCTGAGAAAGAGGCCTCCAGACCGTTATTAAACCGTCTCGTGCCCGCTGACACGACAAAGCCGTATGATGTGCGGACGGTAATTAAGGAGCTGGCTGATCCGCAGTCTTTTTTTGAAATTCAGCCGTTTTTTGCGAAAAACATTGTTATCGGGTTTGCAAGGCTGGGTGAAAAAACGATCGGCATCGTTGCGAGCCAGCCGAAGCATCTGGCGGGAAGCCTGACGATTGACGCTGCAGATAAAGCAGCGAGGTTCATCCGTTTTTGCGACGCCTTTGACATACCGCTGTTAACTGTCGAGGATGTTCCGGGGTTTCTGCCCGGTGTTCAGCAGGAGCATAACGGAATTATCAGGCACGGAGCAAAATTATTGTTTGCCTATGCAGAAGCGACCGTCCCAAAAGTCACGCTCATTATCAGAAAAGCGTATGGCGGCGCCTATGTCGCTATGAACAGCAAAGCAATCGGAGCGGACCTTGTGTTTGCATGGCCGAATGCTGAAATCGCAGTGATGGGTTCAGAAGGTGCGGCATCGATTTTGTATGAAAAAGAAATAAAAGCTTCAGCCGACCCGCAAAAGACAAAACGCGAAAAAACCGCTGAATACAAAAAGCAAAACGCCGGTCCATACAAAGCGGCGGCCTGCGGAATGGTTGATGACATCATTTTGCCGGAAGAATCAAGGAAAAGACTGATTCAAGCTTTTCACATGCTTGCACATAAGACAGAAGAGAGACCGAAAAAAAAGCACGGTAACATACCGCTTTAACATGGAGGGACTTACAAATGGTGAATGAAAAACGCCTGCTGGAAGAATTTTTAGAGCTTGTCCAAATTGACTCAGAAACAAAACACGAAGCAGAAATCTGCAAAGTGCTGAAACAAAAATTTTCTGATTTAGGTGTGGACGTTAAAGAAGACGATACAATGGATATCACTGGCCACGGAGCGGGAAACCTGATCTGCACATTAAAAGGGACAAAACAAGCAGATACGATCTATTTTACATCTCATATGGACACAGTTGTACCTGGAAACGGCGTAAAACCGGTTGTTGAGGAAGGCTATGTCAAAACAGACGGCACTACGATTTTAGGCGCTGATGATAAAGCAGGGCTGGCTGCTATGTTTGAAGCGATTAAAGTGCTGAAAGAAGAAAATATTGAGCACGGCACGATTGAATTCATCATCACTGTAGGTGAGGAATCAGGCCTGATCGGAGCAAAGGCGCTTGACCGTTCTATGATCACGGCATCCTACGGCTATGCCCTTGACTCAGACGGAAAAGTCGGAAATATTATTGTGGCCGCGCCGACACAAGCGAAGGTAAGAGCGGCAATATACGGGAAAACCGCACACGCCGGGGTTGAACCTGAAAAAGGCATTTCAGCGATTACAATCGCTAGCAAAGCCATTTCAAAAATGCCATTGGGCCGTATTGATGAAGAAACAACAGCAAACATCGGCCGGTTTGAAGGCGGCACACAGACAAACATTGTGTGCGACGAAGTCCATATTCTTGCTGAAGCACGCTCTTTAGTTCCTGAGAAAATGGAAGCTCAGGTTCAAAAAATGAAAGCTGCATTTGAAGAGGCCGCTAATGATATGGGCGGACGGGCAGAAGTCGAAATTGAAGTCATGTATCCGGGCTTCAAATATCAAGACGGCGACCAAGTGGTTGAAATCGCGAAAAAAGCGGCAGCTAAAATCGGACGTCCGAGCGAGCTGCAAACAAGCGGCGGCGGAAGCGACGCGAACGTTATTGCAGGCCATGGCATCCCGACGGTCAACCTTGCTGTCGGTTATGAGCAAATTCATACAAAGAATGAAAAAATGCCGATCGAAGAACTCGTTAAAACGGCAGAAATGGTTGTTGCCATTATTGAAGAGGCAGCGAAATAAAAAAGGAAAACCCGAGTGCGCTTGCCCGCATCGGGTTTTTTCTTGCATTCAGCGCCATTGCCTAAGCTGCCAAAATAACACGTCCTGTTTTTTAGCGTAATGAAGCAAAGGGTCTGAATCTGGCAATGATATATCGTGAGCTTCAGCAACCGTATTGACCGAAAACTCGGCCTCGGCATGTTGCAGAAGCCAAGGATGATGATGAATGTCTTCGTAATAGAGTTTGTTCCGATAAGTGGTGTAGAGTCTGTATCGTTCCGTCAGCCAATAATCGAGCGAATCCTCTTCCGCTGTAAAAGGTGCTGAAATGGGCCGGTATGCGGTGCGGAATGCTGCTTCTCCGTCGTCTCTCCGCTTGCTGGCATAGTCAATGCCATCACTGTTTTTTTCAGCTTTCATATCCGCGTAAAAATAAGGTAAATGAAAGAACGTGCGAGCGCCCAGAACCGCCAGCCGATGATCAGCATCTAAGCTAAAAAAATAAATGCCGGGCTTGCCTTTATACGTGACATAGATGCGGAGATTAAGCTCAGGAAATGCACGAGCACCGGGAATGGAAGGAAGAAAACGCGCCCTCAGGTCCGTGAGCATAAAGGGAAGCATGCTGATCCAACCTTGCCTGTTATATGTATCTAACTTTAAAACCGGCGGAATCATCGCCCGAAGGTTAGAAGCATCAACAGGCCAGTGGGCAAATAAGACATCATTCCAAGTTTGTCTCATGATCCAGATTCCTTCAGGTACAGAAATGTTTTTTTGCTGAGAGCGTTCCGTCACGTATATGCTCCTTTCAGTTGGTGTGAGTAAGGTATTCCCGGTTTCTCTCGGTTTAAACGAAGTTGATTTCTTCTTAGAGAAAACACAAGTAGAAACATCATTCTAGAAAAACAAAAAAACGCAACTGGCATAATTGTAAAATATAGTATTTTATATTAATTCTATTAGTATTTAAAATATATTTTAATTAGGTCTATATTCTCATTTTTTTGAAAAATGAAATCTCCTATTGTAAGGAAAGTAAGTGCGTGGTACTTTTATATCGTCACCTAGATATATCCAAAATAAGTATTTTTTATGATTTAAAGGAGGGATTTAAATTTGAAGAAATTAGTGATTACTGGTGTTTTAGGATTTGGCTTGCTAGGTAATTCTATTGTTTGTGCTGCTTCAAATGTTGATTATTCGGATGGTAAAGAGATGGTAACCCATTTCGACAAAGAGGCGGATGAACCGGTCCAAGTTAAAAATGCTAATCTGGCATGGGCTGTAGGAGGATATGTCACTGGTAAGCTTGTTGATGCAGCTGGAAACTGGGTGGGGAAACAAGCTCAAAAAGCAACAGCTCAATCAATTTATTCAGCTGCTCCAGCACGAAAATATGCTTGTTACCGTGTGTCAGAGGATCCAGTTGAAAGTGAAGCTTCCTTTGGTAGATGATATTTTAAAACATCCATCTCCTCATTAGAATGAGGAGATGGATGTCATTAACAATGAATTCCACTGAGTGAATATTGCTGATATTATCTCTCATATTTTATCAACAGGAAATTAACGGAATAAATTATGTAAGATAGTGAGAAGCAAATATAAACTATTTGACCTTGATTTGTTAAAGAAATGGTGATGATTATGATTAAAAAAAGCGTGTCAACTTTAATGATAATTGTAATGGCAAGTCTCTTTGTTTTTCATTTTTCATTTACACTACTTTATAATTTCCCTTTAAACCCAATCAGTAATAAATATTATGACACTATTCAAAATTATATGGAGCCTTTATTCAAACAAAATTGGAAACTTTTTGCGCCAAATCCTGTTAGCACAAATAATATTCTTTATATTCGAGGTGAATACAAAGATAAAACAGGCGAATTAAAAAAAACTGAATGGATTGATGCTAGTACTCCCTTGAATAATGTTGTCCATAATAACCGACTAACACCTCTAAGATTAGAAAGCAGTATGAAATCTTCAATTGTAGCTGAGCTTTTAAATAGAATTGACCGTGATAAAGATTATTTAAAGAATTTGGATGTTGATAAATCTGAAGAATTTATGATATTAAATAGATTTTCATCTAAAGTTTTAAATGAAGTTTATCCAAATTATCATTTTTCAAATGTTGAAAAAAAAGTGGTAGTAAATTTATTTCCTGAGTACGGAAAAGGAAATGAAACAGAGAAAAATTTTGAAATTAATTTACCAACACAGTCTTTTACATTGCCAATGGCTAAATAATTTTTAGAATGGATTAAGGGAGAAACTAAAGTATGATTAGAAATATATTAGTGAAATTTAAAAACCATTTTGAAAAAGAAAACTATCTTATTGGGGCCAGCATATTAAGAATAGGTTTCGGCTTTCATATTATTTATACTTATTTAGTCCATTTGCTTCAACGAGATTATATTTGGGGACCAGATGGGATATACCCATTAGGGTTATTACAAACAAATCATAATGAGGTATGGAGTCTATATAAGTTCTCAGATACTGTACTATATTTCGAGGTAATTTATTTTTTAGGTTTAATTATAGCTATTTTGTATTTAGTAGGTTTTCAGACTAGAATCACAGGATTCCTAAATTTTGTATTTGTTTGGTCTCTATACGAAAGAAACCCTTTTACCTTGGATGGCGGTAATAATATTTTAATTATCTGCATGTTTTATTTAATTTTTGCAAATGTGGGTGAATACTTTTCTATAAAATCAAAGTATAATAAAATATCTAAAAATAAGGTAGCCAATATTGCACACAATTTTGCAATCTATGCATGTATTGCGCAACTATGTATAGTATATTTCTTTTCTGGTTTTTTTAAGGCTCAAGGGCATATGTGGACTAATGGCACAGCTCTTTACTATGTTTTAAACGTTGAAGAATATAGTCTTCCAAGCCTGGCTCACTTCATTTATAATAATCCATATTTAGTGGTTATAGGTTCTTACAGTGCGATTTTATGTCAAATTGCATTTCCTTTTTTAATTTGGAATAAATATTTAAAATGGCTGATATTAATAGGTTCTATAGGTTTTCATCTTGCGATTGGTTTCTTTATGGGGCTTGTACAATTTGCAATTGCCATGATTTCCTTGGATTTATTATTAATAAAGGATATGGAATATAAAAGAATATATAAATTCTTCACAAGTATTAAAACAAAAAAAAAGAAAAAAGGCTTACTTTCAACAACAACCTAACTTTATAAGAATTATATAATTGTTGTATAAATGAGTCGAGCATAGATTTTATAAAAATCCATTGAATTTAGATTATTTTAAACATTATTGAAAATGATAATTTGCCTATTGATAAACTAAAAGTAGAAATGTATTATCAAAATAAAAGAAAATGTAGAAAAAATTAATTATGACATCATGCTTTCTCAAAAATAACTTTGGAATGATACAAAGTTATGTACTCTATATTAATGGCGACCAAAAAATTAAGTGAGGGATAAATTATGGCAGTACTCTTACAAAATATTGACTATATAATAA
>NZ_JAJSOZ010000009.1:0-167529 GCF_021282335.1 Bacillus sp. G16
ATAGTTATCTCTATTAAGGGATATCTAGTATTAAAAATGTTGATAAACCCTTGTTATAACAGCTTATAGGAGAGAGAAAAGATTTTTGAAGAAATGATTTTTTCCTCTCTATTTGCGAAACAAGCAGAGTAAGTGATAAACAAGGCTGACAAAAATCTCGTTTAAAAAATAGTTGACATATCGGAATAATTTGAATTAACATGATATTCAAACAAAAAAACAATTGGGCAGCTGATCGGACCGCCGAAGGCTCTCATCTCTATAAAGAACAGAGATGGGGGCCTTTTTGTTTTTTTAGAAGGCGGGGTTGGCAGAAAGAGAGGGATAAAAGTGGCTGTGACCATCAGCATCAAAGAAAAGGCATTTGTTCAAGAGAGCCGCAAAACAACGGTCTTGGAGAACATTCAATTATCAATCGCACCAGGTGAATTTCTAACGGTCATCGGACCGAGCGGGTGCGGAAAAAGCACTCTGTTAAGGATTATTGCAGGACTTGATTCTGATTATGACGGGAGTGTTGAAATTAACGGACGCAGCGTAACAGCTCCGGGTATTCAGCAAGGATTTATTTTTCAGGAGCACCGCCTCTTTCCATGGCTGACGGTTGAGCAGAATATTGCCGCTGATTTGAACTTGAAAGATCCAAAAGTCAAACAGAAGGTGGATGAACTGATCGAGATTGTCAGATTGAAAGGATCGGAGAAAGCATATCCTCGTGAGCTGTCAGGCGGTATGTCACAAAGAGTGGCCATCGCACGGGCTCTTCTGCGGGAGCCTGAGGTGCTGCTTTTAGATGAACCATTTGGTGCACTCGACGCTTTTACAAGAAAACACCTGCAGGACGTGCTGCTGGATATATGGCGGAGGAAAAAAACAACGATGATTCTCGTCACTCATGATATAGATGAATCTGTTTATTTAGGAAATGAGCTTGCGATCCTTAAGGCCAAACCGGGGAACATCCATAAGCTGATGCCCATTCATCTGGCGTATCCGCGAAACCGGACGACACCGGATTTCCAAGCGATCAGACAGAAAGTGCTGTCGGAATTCGAGAAAACAGAAGATCTAGAGTACGCTGAGGGATCAGGGATATAGAAAGGGCGGAAGCAGAAATGAAAAAAGGACTCATTGTATTGGTTACCGTTTTTTTTCTGCTGGCAGGCTGCGGAGCAAATGGAGCCAGCGGTGACAACAAACCATTGAAAGAAATTCGAATCGGTATTCAGCAAAGCTTAAGCCCGCTTTTGATTGCGAAGGAGAAAGGCTGGTTTGAAGATGCATTTGAAAAAGTAGGCATCAAAGTGAAGTGGGTGGAGTTTCAAAGCGGTCCGCCCCAATTCGAAGGCCTTGCGGCAGACAAACTTGATTTTTCTCAGGTCGGCAATTCGCCTGTGATCGCAGGTCAGGCGGCAGGCATTGATTTTAAAGAAATCGGTTTATCCCAGGATGGGTTGAAAGCGAATGGCATCCTTGTGAATCAAAACAGCGGCATTCAGGACGTCAAGGACTTAAAGGGAAAGAAAATTGCAGTCGCCAAAGGCAGCAGCGGTTTTGATTTTCTGTATAAAGCGCTTGATCAAGTGGGTTTGTCAGCTAATGATGTGACGATCATTCAGCTTCAGCCCGATGAAGCAGCCTCCGCATTTGAAAACGGATCTGTTGATGCCTGGTCCATCTGGGAGCCGTACCTGTCTTTAGAAACAATCAAGCATGGAGCAAAAATCCTTGTGAACGGGGAAAGCACAGATTTATATTCACCCGGATTTACTCTAGTAAGAACAAAGTTTTCAGAGGAGCATCCAGACGAAGTGGTCCGTTTTCTGAAGGTATTTAATAAGGCTGTTGTGTGGCAAAAGGAACATCCGGATGAAGCCGCGGACTTGTATGCAAACATTAAAGATCTCGATAAAAAGGTCGTCAAAAATGTGCTGAAAAATACTGAGCCTCTTAATGAGGTTATCAGTGACGACATTGTGAAAGCGCAGCAGGAGACAGCAGATTTTCAATATCAAACAAAGGCGATAGACAAGAAGATCGACGTGAAAGAGGTTGTGGATAACACATTTATTAAAAAAGCGTTAAAGGAAAATTCCTCCGGAGGTGATCAATGATGAAAGCAGAGACTGCAGGCTCGCTGCCCAAAACGAATGCGGAGGCGGTGCAAAAAAAGCCCCGAAGGATGAAATACGGCTGGATGAAGGGGCTTTTGCTGCCCGTTGTCATCATTGCCATCTGGCAGATCATCGGCGGCCTTGGTGTTGTGTCCGCTACAGTGCTGCCTACGCCCGTTACGATCGTCCTGACGTTTAAAGAGCTTGTTTTTTCCGGTGAGCTGTTCGGCCATCTGCAAATCAGTATCTATCGGGCGGCGCTTGGTTTTTTGCTTGGCGCAGGGTTTGGCTTGATCATCGGGATTTTGGCCGGATTCTCCAAACGGACGGAGCTGTATCTTGATCCGTCATTGCAAATGCTTAGAACCGTTCCGCATCTGGCGGTTACGCCGCTGTTTATTTTATGGTTCGGTTTTGATGAAGTATCTAAAATATTGCTGATTGCGCTTGGCGCCTTCTTTCCTGTCTATATTAATACATTTAACGGCATCCGCGGCGTTGACGCGAAGCTGTTTGAAGTCGCCCGGGTGCTTGAATTTAAATGGCATCAGCAGATTTCCAAAGTGATATTGCCTGCATCTCTGCCGAATATATTGCTCGGCATTCGCTTATCGCTCGGCATTGCATGGCTCGGACTTGTTGTAGCAGAGCTGATGGGCTCCAGCTCAGGAGTCGGCTACATGATCATGGATGCTAGACAGTTTTCACAAACAAACAAAGTCTTTGCTGGGATTATCATCTTTGCGGTGGTTGGAAAGCTGACGGATTCCTTTGTCAGGCTGCTTGAACGAAAACTATTAAAATGGAGAAACAGTTACGAAGGGTAATATACGTGAAGGGGAGATAGATATGGAAATTCTTTGGTTTATACCGACTCATGGAGACGCGAGATATTTAGGATCTGAAAGCGATGGACGGACTGCGGATCATCTTTACTTTAAACAAGTCGCGCAGGCGGCTGACAGGCTGGGGTATACGGGTGTTCTTCTGCCGACGGGAAGATCGTGTGAGGACCCGTGGCTTACAGCATCGGCGCTGGCAGGAGAAACAAAGTACTTAAAGTTTTTAGTCGCGGTAAGACCCGGTTTAATGCAGCCTTCTCTAGCAGCCAGAATGACATCCACCTTAGACCGCATTTCAGAAGGCCGGCTGCTGATCAATGTTGTGGCAGGAGGCGATCCGTACGAGCTGGCTGGAGATGGCCTGTTTATCAACCATGATGAACGCTATGAAGCGACAGACGAATTTTTAACCGTTTGGCGGAGACTTTTGCAGGGAGAAACGGTTTCCTATGAAGGTAAGCATATAAAAGTGGAAAACAGCAATCTGCTCTTCCCGCCGCAGCAAGCGCCGCATCCGCCTATCTATTTCGGAGGGTCATCACAGGCGGGGATTGAGGCAGCTGCAAAGCATACAGACGTGTATTTAACGTGGGGCGAGCCGCCTGAACTAGTAAAAGAAAAGATTGAGAGAGTCAAAAAGCAAGCTGAAAAAGAGGGGAGATCCGTTCGATTTGGCATCAGGCTGCATGTCATTGCCCGTGAAACTGAACAAGAGGCGTGGGAAGCGGCTGAACGCTTAATCAGCCACTTAGATGATGACACCATCGCCAAAGCGCAGGCAGCTTTGAGCCGATACGATTCTTCAGGCCAGCGGCGGATGGCCGTCCTTCACCAAGGCGATCGGACGAAGCTTGAAATCAGCCCGAATCTGTGGGCGGGTATCGGTCTGGTCAGAGGCGGGGCAGGGACAGCTCTTGTCGGTGATCCGCAGACTATTGCCGATCGGATAACAGAGTACCAGGCACTCGGCATAGAATCGTTTATTTTCTCTGGCTATCCTCATTTAGAAGAAGCGTATTATTTTGCAGAGCTTGTGTTTCCGCTTTTGCCATTTGAAAATGAGCGGACGAGAAAGCTTCAGAACAAAAGGGGAGAAGCGGTCGGGAACACTTATTTTGTCAAAGAGAAAAATGCGTCAGTTTAAGTAAAATACAGCCCCCGAACATGGTATTCAAAAAGGGGGCTGTTTTTCTGAACACATTGATAAGCGCATCAGTCATTTGCCTGTTAGCTATGCTGTGAGCATGCGGACATTCAAAGCAGATGGAGTCAAAGCGGCGGACATCTCAGAGCTTGAATGGATGCTGCAGCTTCACAGTCATTCATTGCCGTAGCCGTCAATATCAGTGAAGGTATTTCTTCAGCCGACATGTACATCGAACATTATCAAAAGGGAAAGCTAGTTGAGAGGATTGGTCCGGTAAGTGCAGATTATTCTGAGGAAAAATCCGATACATTACAATTTGTTTATTTTGAAAGCATCAAGATGCGTTACTGTATGATCACTAGAAACGGGCGGCTTTCAGCCGTCTGTTTTACAAAGCAGTATGCTTGCTTTTTTATATTGTGCGTGATACATTTTAAATCGTAATTATTTCGATTTGAGAAGGAGGCTATATCTTGGCTAAAAAATCAAAAGTGGCAAAAGAGTTAAAACGCCAGCAGCTTGTTGAACAATACGCTGCACTTAGACGCGAGCTAAAAGAAAAAGGAGATTACGAGGCACTCAGCAAGCTGCCGAGAGATTCAGCACCGGGAAGACTCCACAATCGCTGCATGGTAACGGGGCGCCCGAGAGGATATATGAGGAAGTTTAAAATGTCCAGAATCGCTTTCAGGGAGCTGGCCCATAAAGGCCAGATTCCCGGTGTAAAAAAAGCAAGCTGGTAAGAAAAAACTCCGGCCGATTACAGCGCGCCGGAGTTTTTTTCGTTTTTCTTGAAAGAAATGACGTAGGATAGATGCTGTATGATCATGATGATAAACACTATAATAATAGGGAAAAACGGAATACGCGATTGAAAAAGCGGATAAAAAATGAGAAGAACCGCTGCGGCAGGAAGCGAGAAGTAGACGGCGATATATGACGCGCGGCATGCTTTTGCCGTCATCATCTTCTCTCTTTCGTCCTGCTCTTCAAATTCATCAGGCAGAAGAAGCTTTTTTGCAGCAGGGCGGCTTTTCTTTTGTAAGTACAAATAAACCGCAGACACCGCAACAAACAGAATAAAGGGGGTGAGGTTTAATTCAAACACCATCTCGCCGCTCTTTGTGCGGAAAAAGGATGCAATGCCTTCTGAAGCTTCAAAGTACGAAATCAGCGTCCAGCATGCAAGGCCAAATAGAAAAAGTTGAAAAGCTGCTTTTGTTTTCATGCTCATCTTAGTTTTCCTCCTCTAACCAAAAGACATCCTCCATTTTCATGGAGAAGGCTTTGCAGATTTTCAGTGCTAATAGCAGTGAGGGAACATAATCGCCTTTTTCGATAGCTGCCACAGTCTGTCTTGTGACGCCGACCGTTTCCCCGAGTTTTTCTTGAGAAAAGCCGAAACGTGCCCTCAGCTCTTTTACTTTATTTTTCATCATGACGTCTGTCCCCTTCACATTCTCGATTGAATATATTGTATAGTATGATTAACATTATGTAAATGAAACTTAACATCTTTACAAAAATAAAACTTTTTTTCGACAAAATTTTCATATTCCCTTGACGAAAAATCAATAAACGTGTAACATAAGAAAAGTCAGAGCGGTACTGTTGCTGACAACCACAAATGCGGGTGTAGTTTAGTGGTAAAACCTCAGCCTTCCAAGCTGATGTCGTGAGTTCGATTCTCATCACCCGCTCCATACATACGTTATTAACGCAGTGTTTCGTTTCTCAGATAAACGAAGTATTGCGTTTTTTTATGTAAAAAAGAACACGTCATTCGTGTTCTTTTACGTAAGCCAATGTACTGTATGGGAGCCGCCGTGAATTTGTTCGAACATTTTCGTTAATGATGATAAGAGTTTTTTAGCACTGTTTTTTTCAATCGATGGCGGGAAAAAGATGATTTGCAGCATGCTCTTGGTCTCATCTATAACGGGACAGCGATTGACGCTGTTTTTAAAATCGCCAAATATGCCGTTTTGATCAGAGTAAAGCAGTATGTTTTCTTTTTCACCCAATGAGATGCGGACTGGCTCATGAAGCTTGCCGGCATCATAAATCATAATGGGCAGAGAATATTTTAATGAAAAAAAATCGATGGTGTCATGGGCTGAATCCTTGCTTTCCATGAACTGTTCTTTGGATATCAGGATCAGCATGTCCTCCATTGGGGTTGTTTCTCCCTCAAATGAAGGGTTAAGCTGTTTAAAAAGTTCCTGCCATTCCTTGGCGAAGGATTCATCGGATATTCCGCCGTCCGCATAGTCGAAAAACAGGGATTCTTGAAATAGGCGAAGCCTGCCTTTCAGCATTTGCGGAGAGGAACTGACTTCGATATTCTTATAAAACACAGCCGCCGCTTGTAAGCCGGCCGCACGTTCAGTAATAACAGAATCAAGTTTGATATTCACAAGCATTCACTCCAGTTACGGGATATCAACCTATTATAAACCCTGTATTGTTTTATCACAAAGAAAGGAGGCTGTGCAAAACATGAACGTTTATCAGCTCAAAGAAGAATTAATTGAATACGCGAAAAGCATTGGTGTGGACAAGATTGGTTTTACGACCGCTGATACTTTTGACAGTTTAAAAGACCGTTTGATTCTTCAAGAATCACTCGGCTATCTTTCCGGCTTTGAAGAGCCCGATATTGAGAAAAGGGTGACGCCGACGCTGCTTTTGCCGAAAGCGAAATCAATCGTCGCGATTGCACTCGCATATCCTTCCAGAATGAAGGATGCGCCGAGAAGCACGAGAACGGAGCGCAGGGGCATTTTTTGCAGAGCCTCCTGGGGCAAAGACTATCACGATGTGCTGAGGGAAAAGCTCGATCTGCTGGAGGAATTTCTGAGAAGCAAGCATGAGGATATCAGAACAAAGTCAATGGTTGATACAGGTGAATTGTCTGATCGGGCGGTTGCAGAACGGGCCGGCATCGGATTCAGTGCGAAAAACTGTATGATTACAACGCCTGAGTACGGCTCTTATGTGTATTTGGCAGAAATGATTACGAATATACCTTTTGAGCCTGATGTGCCGATTGAAGATATGTGCGGCTCTTGCACGAAATGTCTGGACGCCTGCCCGACGGGAGCGCTTGTAAATCCGGGACAGCTTAATGCGCAGCGCTGCATCTCTTTTCTGACCCAGACGAAAGGATTTTTGCCTGATGAATTTCGGACAAAGATCGGAAACCGCCTGTACGGATGCGATACGTGCCAAACGGTGTGTCCTCTTAATAAAGGGAAGGATTTTCATCTTCATCCGGAAATGGAGCCTGACCCTGAGATAGCCAAACCGTTATTGAAGCCGCTCTTGACCATCAGCAACCGTGAATTTAAGGAGAAATTCGGGCATGTCTCAGGTTCTTGGCGCGGGAAGAAACCGATTCAGCGAAACGCCATTCTCGCCCTTGCCCACTTTAAGGATGCTTCCGCACTGCCTGAATTGGCGGAACTGATGCAGAAGGATCCGCGTCCTGTCATCAGGGGAACAGCTGCATGGGCAATCGGGAAAATCGGAGACCCCGCATACGCGGAAGAGCTTGAAAAAGCGCTGGAAAAAGAGAAGGATGAAGAGGCAAAGCTGGAAATTGAAAAAGGAATTGATTTGCTAAAAGCTTCAGGCATGACTAAACAAGGCCTGTCTTGACATACGTATAGAGAAGAAGGAAAAAACACTTGAGATGCATCCAAGTGTTTTTTCTCTATAAAAAAGTATGGCGGGTGGGGTGAGCTTGAAGCACATTTTAGAACAATTAGCGGAGGAGCGGCTGAGCTATCTGGTTAACGGGCATGCTATGAGACAGGAGTCTGAAGTCGGAGACCTTGAAGTCATGGAGCGAAAGAAGAAGCTTCTGGAAAAACGTAAAGTTGACATTATAAAAGCGAAAGCGAAGGCCGTCATCGATCATGTACGGATTGAGGATGACGGAACGACCTGCATTACGTATACCATTCATTACGAATACGTGTATAAGGAGCAGGACGACAGCTTGTATATGGAAGAGCAAATAGAGGAGCGGATCGCTTTTCTTTATGATCACATTTTGATTAGTGATCAGGAAATTGCGAAAACACCGGCTGGATTTCATGAAGGCACCAGTATTATTGACTATTCTCAAGAGGACAGGGAAGCGTTTGGCAGAGCCTTTCAATACGATCGCCTTGGTGCTGTGCAATATGCCGAGAAATTTTGGAACAAGCGCAACCCGGCTTATAAAAATTTCAGCGATAACTGCACGAATTTTATTTCTCAGTGTCTCCATGCTGGAGGCGCACCGATGCGCGGCCATCCGAACAGAGGATCAGGCTGGTGGATGAAGCAAAGTTCCTGGAGCTACAGCTGGACGGTGGCTCACTCTATGAAAATGTATTTGGCGAATTCAAAGGCCGGCCTTCGTGCAGTGCGGGTTAAATCTGCGGAAGAGCTGATGCCTGGCGATGTGATTTGCTATGACTTTGAAGGTGACGGCCGGTTTAATCACACAACGATTGTCGTGGCAAAAGACAAAGGCAATATGCCGCTTGTCAATGCCCAGTCCTATGACAGCCGGATGAGATATTGGTCATACGAGGATTCTACGGCATACACGCCGTCAATACGATATGCCTTTTTTCATATTCTTGATGATACGACAAAAGAGTAATTAATGATATAATGATGGGCGGATAAGAAAAACAGAGGTGAACATTGTGGCATTACATGTCGTTTTATATCAACCAGAAATTCCTGCTAATACAGGGAATATTGCACGTACTTGTGCAGCAACCAATACAACGCTCCACCTGATTCGTCCGCTCGGCTTTTCAACGGATGATAAAATGCTGAAGCGTGCCGGACTCGATTATTGGGAGTTTGTGAACGTTGTGTATCATGATTCGTTAGAAGAATTGTTTGAGGAATATCAAAAAGGCCAGTTTTTCTTTATCACGAAATTCGGCCAGCAGCCTCATACATCGTTTGATTACACTGATCTTGACGAGGATTATTTCTTCGTGTTCGGAAGAGAAACAAGCGGTTTGCCAAAGGATTTAATTCAAAATAACATGGACCGCTGCCTGCGTCTTCCGATGACTGAGCACGTCAGATCGTTAAACCTGTCCAACACTGCGGCGATTCTCGTTTATGAAGCGCTGCGCCAGCAAAATTACCGTGATTTAAAATAGTAAAAAAACCCGCTCATCAATGATGGGCGGGTTTTTTATGTTATTAGAGATGCTTTGTTTTGTATTTGGGCTTAACAACGTAACAGTGTTATGTTACAATGGATCCATCGAAGGAGCTGGACCTATGGAAGAACAATTAATCTCTAAAAAAGAATTACTTGAAAAAACATCGATTTCTTACGGTCAACTGTATCGGTGGAAGCGGAAAAACTTAATTCCTGAGGAATGGTTTATTCGCAAGTCCACATTTACAGGGCAAGAGACGTTTTTTCCGAGAGAGGATATTTTAAAACGCATTTCAATGATTCAAAAGATGAAGGAAAATTTGTCACTGGATGAAATGAGGGAAATGCTGTCGCCGAAAATGAAGGATGTCAGCATGACCGCTGATGATTTGATTCATAAAGGTTTGATTTCAAGAACTGCTCTTGATGTCTTTTCAGAAGGCAGTGAGAAATCGGTTTTTTCTTCCCGCGATCTTCTTTCGCTGTATGTGCTTGAAGGGCTGCTGCAGTCCGGAAATGTCAGCTTGGCAGAAGCGAAAATGGCTGCAGGGGTGTTAAAGCTGCATGATGCTGAAGAGATCAAGAAACAGACGGAGCTGATTGTGCTGCGGAAGCTCGGTGTCACAACGTGTTTTATAGCAACTGCAGCGGACAGCATTCTGTTTGAATCGTCCGTTAAGGTCGTGGAACGGGTAGATTTAGCTAAGGCGTCAGAGGAATTAAAAACAACATATATGCAGGAGGGCCATCAATGGATGTAATGGAAAAGCTGGTGATAAACGGATCAGGAAGTTCAAAGGGAGGAACATTTCAATCAGTTGAAATTAACGGCAGCGGAACAGTCGCCGGGGACGTGGAGTGTGATACTTTTTCTTTTAATGGAACCGGAAAAGCTGACGGCAGCGTCAAAGCGAAAGCGGTAACCATCAGCGGTTCAGGTAAGATACATGGAGACGTTGAAGCAGAATCTATTCGGATTAACGGAACAGGTTTAATTGAGGGAGAGGTATCTGCAAAACAATTGAAGATTGCTGGATCATCAACATTTGGCAGTACAGTCAAGGCTGATGACATTGTCATTAGCGGAAAAGCAGTCATGGAAGCGGATTGTGAAACGGAAACCTTTCAATCGGAAGGGAAATGCAAAGTCAGCGGGCTTTTAAACGCTGACCAGGTAATCATTAAGCTTTCTGCCGGTGAAAGTTATGTACGTGAGATCGGCTGCCGCCATCTTCAAGTGACAGGAAGAAAAGGGATGCTGACAATGCTCAGACTGATGCCGCAGCCTGTTTTAACGGCTGAACTGATCGAAGGTGACGTGATTGAACTGACAAATACCAAGGCGAAAACCGTGCGCGGAAATAAAGTGAAAATCGGACCAAATTGCCAGATTGAAACCGTGGAATACAGCGGGGACTATACTTGTGATCCGAGCGCATCGGTAGAAACATGCACGAAGATGTGAGGAGGATCGTAATGGAGACAACAAAACTGGGAAATTTAAAATTATATGGCGCCGGTCACGCTGCAGGAGGCGCATATCACCATGTCAGCATCAAAGGAGAAGGTGTGGTCGGTGAAGGGCTGTCTGCCGCGGGCTGCCGCATATTCGGAACAGGATGTTTTCTTGGGAAAGCAGAGACTGATCGGCTGCATGTGTATGGAGAAAGTGAGTTTAAAGGCGATCTGACAGCCGGCAGAATCAATGTATACGGCACAATGAAAGTGAGCGGTTCACTTCAATTTGATCGGTTCAATCTGAAAGGCCTGACTGAAATTGGCGGGAATATGACTGGAGAATCGTGCGATGTGAAAGGGAAGCTTAGCGTCAAAGGCGATTGTGAAACAGAAATGTTCCATGTCACAGGTAGCGTTGATGTGTCAGGATTATTGAATGCGGGTGACATTAAGCTTGGATTGAGCCATGATGTAAGCTATGTGCGGGAAATCGGCGGAACAACAATAACAGTGAAAAGACGCGCGAGCTTTTTTAAACGGAAGAATACAAAACTGATTGCCGATGTCATAGAAGGAGATCAGGTTTATTTGGAGAATACCGAGGCGGCAGTTGTCAGGGGAAAAGAAGTGATCATCGGGCCGGGCTGCAGCATCGGAACAATTGAGTACAAAAACAAATACGAATGCGATCATCATTCAGAGATTAAAGAAAAAATAAAACTGTAAAACACTGTTCTGTTATACAAAAAGGGTGCTCTTATGAGGAGCACCCTTTTTTATTCTTTTCCCGGCTTGCTTTCGTACCCTGCAGTAAAAATTGATACTAAAAAAGTGACAATGACACCCATCATGATGATTGTTTTCACCGTCTCTCCCCCTCTTCAATTTTTCCGTGCTGCCCGAGTCTGGATGATTCTGTATTTTTCTTTATTATGAACGGTCGCGGTCTGCCTTGTCAACGCCGTATAAGTATCTTTATTTTTAAGAAACCAAAGCATGTATCACGAGATGGCGGCATAGATTGTATCAAAGTACCTTATTTGCATAGCGCATCAAACATGATGGAGGAGGTCCTTATGGATATATTAAAGAAAATTGAACAGTACAGAGAGGAAGAGCAGCGGCTGAAATGGGAAGGAACATTCGCCGATTATTTGGAGATTATTAAAGAAAATCCAATGGTCGCGCAATCTGCTCATTCTCGTGTTTTTAATATGATAAAAGACAGCGGGATAGAGGAGATTGACGGACGGAAGAAGTACAGCTTTTTTGACCGCGAGCTGTTTGGGCTTGAGGAATCTTTGGAGCGTCTTGTTGAAGAGTATTTTCATCCGGCCGCGAAACGGCTTGATGTCAGAAAACGGATTTTATTGCTGATGGGACCTGTGAGCGGCGGTAAATCCACGCTGGTCACGATGCTTAAAAAAGGTCTCGAAGCGTATACGCTGACGGATAATGGTGCTGTATATGCGATTAAAGGCTGCCCGATGCACGAGGACCCTCTACATTTAATCCCCCATCATTTGCGAGATGACTTTTACAGAGAGTACGGCATAAGAATAGAAGGAAGTCTTTCTCCTTTAAATGTGATGAGACTGGAGGAAGAGTACGGAGGAAGAATAGAGGATGTGAAGGTTGAGCGCATTTTCTTTTCAGAAGATAAGCGTACGGGAATCGGAACATTCAGCCCGTCTGATCCGAAATCTCAGGATATTGCCGATTTGACGGGAAGTATTGATTTCTCAACCATTGCTGAGTACGGTTCAGAATCAGATCCGCGCGCTTACCGGTTTGACGGAGAACTGAATAAAGCGAATCGCGGGATGATGGAGTTTCAGGAGATGCTGAAATGTGATGAGAAATTCCTCTGGCATTTGCTTTCATTGACACAGGAAGGGAATTTTAAAGCGGGGCGATTTGCGTTAATTTCTGCTGATGAGCTGATCGTGGCTCACACGAATGAAACGGAGTATCGCTCATTTATTTCTAATAAGAAGAATGAAGCCCTGCACTCGAGAATCATTGTGATGCCTGTTCCTTATAATTTAAAAGTGTCTGAAGAAGAGAGAATTTATGAAAAGATGATCGCAGAAAGCGATGTGGCGGATGTTCATATTGCCCCGCATACGTTGAAGGTCGCTGCGATGTTCTCGATTCTTACCCGATTAAAAGAACCAAAGCGGTCGGATATTGATCTGGTCAAGAAAATGAGATTGTATGATGGGGAAAGTGTGGAAGGATATAACTCTGTCGACGTTGAGGATATGAAAAAAGAATATAATGATGAAGGTATGAGCGGAATTGATCCGCGGTACGTGATCAACAGGATTTCTTCAACGATTATCAGAAAAAATATGGAATCGATTAATTCTCTTGATGTTCTTCGTTCCTTAAAAGAAGGTCTTGATCAGCATCCTTCGATTTCAAGCGAGGACAGGGAGCGGTATTTGAATTTTATTTCTGCCGCCCGCAAGGAATATGACGATATTGCGAAAAAGGAAGTTCAAAAAGCGTTTGTGTATTCATATGAAGAATCAGCAAAAACCCTTATGGACAATTACCTCGACAACGTAGAGGCATATTGCAACAAAAACAAGCTTCGGGATCCTTTGACAGGAGAAGAAATGAATCCGGACGAAAAGCTGATGAGATCAATTGAAGAGCAGATCGGCATTTCGGAAAACGCTAAAAAAGCGTTCCGCGAAGAAATCTTAATCCGCATCTCGGCGTATGCGAGAAAAGGTAAGAGGTTTGATTACAATTCTCATGAAAGACTGCGTGAAGCCATTCAGAAAAAGTTGTTTGCTGATCTGAAGGATGTCGTTAAAATTACGACTTCAACAAAAACACCGGATGAGCAGCAGCTGAAAAAGGTAAATGAAGTCGTGGCCCGTTTAATTGATGAGCACGGCTACAACTCGACGAGCGCCAATGAGCTGCTGAAATATGTCGGCAGCCTGCTGAACCGATAAGCAACGTGACCCGTCCGAATAGGGCGGGTTATTTTGTCCCATTTTCTAAATAGTTTGTCAATTAACCGTATGTTTGTGCATATGATGAATATAAATCTTTTCAAAAGACTTGTTTCATAATCTGGCACAAGCCGGAATACGTATGTATCACGACCACAAATGGTTAAGGAGGGGAATTCATGTCCCAAAATGACAGCGGCCATTTTTTGATTTCTGAGGAAAACTGGTCCCTCCATCGCAAAGGCTTCGATGACCAGCAGCGCCACCAGAAAAAAGTGCAGGAAGCGATCAAAAACAATCTTCCGGACCTCGTGACTGAGGAAAGCATTATTATGTCTAATGGAAAAGATGTAGTGAAGATCCCAATCCGTTCACTGGATGAGTATAAAATCCGTTATAACTATGATAAAAATAAACACGTAGGGCAAGGAGACGGCGACAGCCAGGTTGGAGATGTTGTGGCCCGGGATGGATCAGACAAAAAACAGGGACCCGGAAAAGGGCAGGGCGCCGGTGACCAGGCAGGCGAAGATTATTATGAAGCAGAAGTTTCATTAATGGATTTAGAAGAAGCGCTTTTTAAGGAATTAGAGCTTCCGAACCTCCAGCAAAAAGAGCGAGACAATATCATTCATACAGATATAGAGTTTAATGATATCCGTAAAACAGGGTTAACCGGTAATATTGATAAGAAAAGAACGATGATGTCAGCTTTTAAACGAAATGCGATGACAGGGAAGCCGTCGTTCTATCCGATTTACCCGGAAGACTTGAAGTATAAGACATGGAATGACATAACAAAGCCCGAGTCAAAAGCCGTCGTCTTAGCAATGATGGATACAAGCGGCAGTATGGGTGTTTGGGAAAAATACATGGCCAGAAGCTTCTTTTTCTGGATGACCCGTTTTTTGCGGACGAAATATGAGACTGTAGAAATTGAATTTATTGCCCATCATACGGAAGCAAGAGTCGTGTCGGAAGAGGACTTCTTCTCAAAGGGAGAAAGCGGCGGAACCATCTGTTCATCCGTATACCGGAAGTCGCTTGAGCTGATTGATGAAAAGTACAATCCCGCCCGCTATAATATTTACCCGTTTCATTTTTCTGACGGTGACAACCTGACATCGGATAACGCGCGGTGTGTGAAACTGGTTAATGATATTATGAAGAAGGCCAATCTTTTCTGCTACGGCGAGGTCAATCAATACAACAGGCATTCAACACTAATGTCTGCATACAAAAATGTGAAAGACGAGAAATTTAAGTACTATATTTTAAAACAAAAGTCAGATGTTTTTCAGGCGCTGAAGAACTTTTTCAGAAATGAGGAGTCTGGCGTCAGCCATCAATTTTCGTAAAAAAAGCCCGTTTCAGGGCTTTTTTTTATTTAATAAAAGTAAGAAAACGGTTGCGAAAAAAATACGGGAGAAAAAGAAATTTTTCCTTTGACAAATCTTCTTTCATTTATTAATATTTTATCTTGTGAACTATTATTGAGGAATGAGGTGAAAAGGAGTTGACTGAATCAGAACGTGCTTTGCTCACTTTTGAACAGCTCTTCGATACGTCTCGGTCGATCTATAAAAAACAGAAGAAGATATTGGAGATTGTGCTTGAGCCTTTTGATATTACAGTCCTTCAATATTTGCTGATGTTTAAAATTCATCAAAGCGGAAGCACCCCGCTAAGCAAGCTGGCGATGTCGCTTGATCTTAAGCCCGCTTCTGTGACGCGGATGACAGATATTCTGTATAAGCGCCAATTGATGAATCGATATGACAGTCCGGATGACCGCCGTATCGTCATGATTCAGTTAACCGAAGAGGGGGAAGAACTGATAGAAAAAGCCGCTGTTGAATATGCAAAAATGGGTGCGAGCCTGTATCAGAAGCTCGACACATCCCAGCTGCAGTATTTGCGCAAGCTTGCCGGAAGCTTAACAAAGCTTGCTAAAGGCTGTTCAGAAAAAAGCGGTAATTAAAAACTTCTCACATATTTTCACCAGCTTTCCACAAAATGATAGAGGATGAAACGAAAGGAGAAAACAAAATGAACAGAGGACGTTTAATTCTGACCAACATTATCGGTTTGATTGTTGTTCTTGCAATTATAGGCGGAGGTGCTTACTACTATTATCAAAGCACAAACTACGTAAAAACAGATGAAGCAAAAGTAGCCGGCGATATGGCAGCTATCTCAGCTCCAGCAGCAGGTAAAGTATCCGACTGGGATCTTGAAGAAGGAAAAACAGTGAAAAAAGGCGACACAGTTGCAAAAATCAAAGGTGAACAAACTGTTGATGTAAAATCCATCATGGATGGAACAATTGTGAAAAACGAAGTGAAAAACGGACAAACCGTACAGGCTGGTACAACAATTGCGCAAACAATTGACATGGACAACCTGTACATCACAGCAAATATTAAAGAAACAGATATTGCGGATGTTGAAGTTGGAAATAGTGTAGACGTAGTAGTTGACGGAGATCCTGATACAACATTTGACGGTACTGTAGAAGAAATTGGCTATGCAACTAACTCAACTTTTGATATGCTTCCATCTACAAATTCAAGCGGAAACTACACAAAAGTAACACAAAAAGTTCCTGTGAAAATTTCAATCAAAAACCCATCTGATAAGGTGCTTCCTGGTATGAATGCATCTGTTAAGATTTCTGAGTAAAACAGATCAGTCATCAAACCATGAAAGGAGGTTGTCTTAGATGGCTACAGGCAAAGAAAAAAATACAAAAAGCCCTATGACATTGCTGATTGTGCTAATGGCGGGTTTATTTTTGGCAATATTAAACCAAACATTGCTTAACGTCGCAATGCCGCACTTAATGACTGAATTTGGTGTAAGTGCAACGACGATTCAGTGGCTGACAACAGGTTACATGCTTGTTAACGGCGTATTGATTCCGTTATCTGCCTTCCTGATCACACGTTTTGGCCAACGGAGTCTCTTTCTCGTCGCCATGTTCTGTTTTACGCTCGGTACGTTAGTCTGCGGTATCGCACCTAACTTCTCTGTAATGCTGATCGGCCGTTTGATTCAGGCCGTGGGCGGAGGTATCTTGCAGCCGCTCGTTATGACAACCA
This sequence comes from Bacillus sp. G16, assembly GCF_021282335.1. NCBI lineage: Bacteria > Bacillati > Bacillota > Bacilli > Caryophanales > Bacillaceae > Bacillus > Bacillus sp. G16. Next base: position 16,817 of record NZ_JAJSOZ010000009.1, read on the forward strand.
TTCTGTTAATCTTCCCGCCTGAAAGCAGGGGGAAAGGAATGGGGATCTTCGGACTTGCGATGATGTTCGCTCCGGCGGTCGGTCCGACTCTTTCCGGGTGGATTATTGAGCATTACACATGGCGCATCATGTTTTACGGACTTGTGCCGGTCGGCGCAATTGTTATCATCGTGGCTTTCTTCATTTTTAAGAATTTGGTGGAGCCGCAAAAAATCAAACTCGATACACTTGGAGCGATCCTCTCAATTGTCGGATTCGCCTCCTTATTATACGGAGTCAGTGAAGCGGGTTCTGACGGCTGGACTGACCCGGTTGTCCTGTCTACAGTTGTAATAGGTGTGATTGCAATTGTTGCTTTTGTTATTCAGCAATTGCGTCATGATGATCCGATGCTTGATTTCAGAGTGTTTAAATACGACATTTTCTCACTTTCAAGTGTCATTAATATCATTATTACAGTAGCATTGTACACTGGTATGTTCCTGTTACCGATTTATCTTCAGAATCTGGTCGGCTTTACGGCGCTTCAATCCGGGCTGCTTCTGCTTCCGGGTGCGATCGTCATGCTGATCATGTCACCGATCTCAGGTATTTTGTTTGATAAATTCGGTCCGAGACCGCTTGCGATTATCGGGCTTCTCGTTACAGTGGTGACAACATATCAATATACGCAATTAACGATTGATACACCATATACACACATCATGCTGATCTACTCAATCCGTGCATTCGGTATGTCACTCTTAATGATGCCGGTTATGACAGCGGGTATGAACCAGCTTCCTGCCCGTCTGAACAGCCACGGTACGGCGATGAGCAACACGCTTCGCCAAATCAGCGGATCAATTGGTACAAGCTTAATTACGACGATTTATACAAACCGTACGACGTTCCATTATTCACAAATTGCAGATAAAACAAGCACGGCGGACCCGAACTTCCTCCATGCATTCCAAAATGCAGTTTCTAATTTAATGGTGAATATGAACATGTCTTATGACACAGCGAAAACGTATGTTTACTCTCATCTTTACAAGCATGCGTCACTTGATTCAAACGTTATGGGGATTAATGATGCCTTTATGTGGGCAACAATATTCTGTGTGTTCGGTTTGATTCTAAGTCTGTTCTTGCGTGACGTGAGAAAAGATAAAGTTCGTGCGGAGAAAAAGAAAAAAGAGGAGCTTTCATTGCTTCCGGCTCCTAAAGAAGTGAAGGAATCTTAATCTGTATAAGGAGGTTTCCTGCATGAAAATTTATGTAGTGTATGACAGTGAAGGTGAACATACAAGGGCTCTTGCAGAAGCGATTGCTGAAGGCGCGAGAGAAAACGAGGCGGCTGAGGTATTGATCGACCATGTCGATCAAGCAGATATCCGCAAGCTGAAAGATATGGATGCGATTATTTGGGGATGCCCGGGGCATTTCGGAACAATCAGCTCCGGTCTTAAAGCTTGGATCGACAGACTTGGCTACTTATGGGCTGAAGGTGAGTTGATCAACAAAGTCGGCGCTGTTTTCTGCACAACGGCAACAACTCACGGCGGTTTGGAAATGACAATGCACAACTTGATCACGCCGATGTTCCATCAAGGCATGATCGTTGTCGGCCTGCCTGGCAATGTGCCTGAAAACGCACTGTACGGCTCTTATTACGGAGCAGGCGTCACTTGTCCGGTTGACAGTGATGAGTTAATGTCTGAGGAAGGTATTCAGTTGGGACGCGCTCTGGGAAGACGCGTCACCCAAGTTACAGGAAACCTAACAGCAGGACAGTAAGGAGAGGTTGAAATGGCCATTATTATAGCAATTATTGCTGCTGTCATTGTCATTGCGGCTCTTATTACATTCAATGTCCGCAACGCCTCTCCTGGACCCGAGAAGCAAGAAGCAACCGAAAGAATCACACCTCCAGAAGAGGAAAAAAACGAAGCGCAATACCCAGCTGAAGCAAGGGCTGCTGAGCATACGCCAGCTGTTGTGAAAAATGATTCTCCAAAAGAGAAACGAGACACAATGGGTGATGATATTTACAGGCAGGCGCTGCAAAAGTTTAAGCATTCTGATGAACATCAGGCAGAAGAAGAGGTCACTGAGAAAAGTGACAAAATGCAGGACAGCAGCTATCGTGATGCGCTGCTCTCCATGAAAAACAAGAAGAAGTAATAAAAAAGGCAAATCCGTTTACTCATGGCGGATTTGCTTTTTTTTGTTGTTTTCATGTATGTATTATGATTTTTTATCAAATAAATCCCTGGAATATGTTGTATTCATTTTTGATCTAGTGTACTATGTTACTCATACACCGAAGAGGCTTCCGGGAGGTAAAGACATGGATTCTTTTTTAGGTCTGTTAAAGAAAGATATAAAAATTTCAAGAATATGGCTGCTAGTCTGGATATGCGGAATCATTTTCTTATTTGTGACAGGCCATATCATAGCTTCTCGCACGCAAGAACCTCTTGTCATTTTTGGTTTCTTTGTTGCAGTTGCTTTTTTTCTGCTTTTCTTATCCCCTGTTTTTGTGTTTTATCATCTTCACAAAGAAGGGAAATCACAGCTTTGGCTGTACAATCCAAACGGCGGTTTCTGGCTGCTTTCTTCTAAATTGGCAGCATCTTTGCTCTATCAATTTCTGATTCAATTGGCATTAACCGCTTACGGTATTTGGATTTATCATATGCTCTCTGTGAAAAATCTGCTGGAGCATCAAGTTGATATAACAAGTACAACGGTATTGCTGAATATGTACGGTCTTATTTCTTCGTTATATATGTCAGTGACTGTAGTTGTGTTTTGGACTGTTTTCCACTCACTTAGGAACTGGCGCGGAATGCGATGGGCTGCGATGGGGCTGTTGGTCACAGTGTGGTTCTTCTTCGATGAATACATCATAAGCCCTTTAGTTGAATCTCAAAAGCATTTCTGGCCTGTAACAGTCTATTGTAATTTTGATTTCCACTTCCGCAACGTTTGGAGATTGGAATTAAAACCGATACACCTGTCCGTGCTTGGGTTTCCTATTGCTATTGTCATCACGATCTTGCTGCTCATCGCGGCTTCAAAACTGCTTGATCGTAAAGTAGAGGTGTGAATATGGACAATCATTTCCAATCCTCGAAACCGATTTATCTGCAGATCGCTGATCAGATTTTTTATCGGCTGGTCAGAAAGGAACTGCTCCCAGGAGACAAGCTTCCTTCTGTAAGAGAAATGGCGATTCAAACCAAGGTAAATCCCAATACAATTCAAAGGACATACAGTGAGATGGAAAGGCTGGGTATTGTGGAGACAAGAAGAGGTCAAGGAACGTTTATAGCAGAAAAAGCAGAAATCGTAGATGAGCTGAAAGACAGGCTGACACGAGAAGTACTGGAAGGCTTTGTGAAGCAAATGACAGAGCTGGGGCTAACGAAAGAAGAAATGGTGGAAGGGATAAAAGAATTCACTGAGGGAGGCTAAAATGGAAATCACTTTAGAACATGTATCAAAAAAATATGGCCGCCAAACCGCCGTCAATGATGTGTCGATCACCTTATCATCCGGACGGATTTATGGTCTGATCGGACCGAACGGCAGCGGCAAATCAACGACCTTAAAAATGATGGCCGGCCTTCTGTTTCCGACTTCAGGATTGATTAAAGCGGATGAAAAGCCGGTTACGAGAGATATGGTCCGTCAAACGGCTTATCTCACTGAGCTTGATATGTTTTATCCGCATTTTACTGTTAAAGATATGGTGAACTTTTACCAGTCACAATTTCCTGATTTTCAAACAGAACAAGCTTATAAGCTGTTGAATGAAATGCAGCTTGATCCGAAAAAAAAGATCAAAAAGCTATCAAAAGGAAATCGGGGAAGGCTGAAAATCGTTCTTGCTTTAGCAAGACGGACATCCGTCATCTTGCTGGATGAACCTTTTTCCGGGCTTGATCCGATGGTCAGGGATTCCATTGTAAACAGCCTGGTGTCATACATTGATTTTGAGCAGCAGATTGTTGTGATCGCCACGCATGAGATTGATGAAATTGAAACCTTGCTTGACGAAGTAATCATACTCGCAAATGGAGAAAAAGTTGCTCAACGTGAGGTGGAAGATATTCGTGAGCAGGAAGGCATGTCTGTTTTGCAATGGTTTAAATCAAAAATGGAAGTTTGCTAGAAAGAGGAGGAACATGATGACGACAGTATTGGAATTAAAAAATGTGACGAAAAACATCAGAGGCCGAACAATCATTGATCATTTGAGCTTTACGATTCGTGAAGGCGAAGTATTCGGTTTTTTGGGTCCGAACGGCGCAGGAAAAACAACAACGATCCGGATGATGGTGGGGTTAATGAAGCTGTCACAAGGTGATGTCTTCATTTGCGGCCAATCAATTAAGAAGGATTATGCCAAGGCAATTAAGCATATTGGAGCGATCGTAGAGAACCCAGAGCTTTATAAATTCTTAAGCGGATATAAAAATCTGCAGCAATACGCAAGGATGGTCAAGGGCGTCACGAAGGAAAAAATTGATGAAGTCGTTGAACTAGTCGGTTTAACAGACAGAATCCATGACAAGGTGAAAACGTATTCTCTTGGAATGAGACAGCGTCTTGGCTTGGCACAATGTCTTTTGCATGATCCAAAAGTGCTGATCTTGGATGAACCGACAAACGGCCTTGATCCGGCGGGGATCAGGGAAATCAGGGATCATTTAAAGAAGCTGACGCGAGAAAGAGGAATGGCCGTCATCGTTTCAAGCCACCTGCTGTCGGAAATGGAACTGATGTGTGACCGAATTGCGATTCTGCAAAAAGGAAAGCTTATCGATATTCAAAATGTAAAAGATGAAATCACTGATGAAAAAGATACATATTTCTTCCATGTTGAACAGCCGAATGAAGCCGCTTCTGTTCTAAAGGAGTATGATTTGGTGAGCAAGACAAACGGTGTGGAAGTCAAACTGTCTAAAGACGAAGTCCCGGCGGCCATTGAATTGCTGGTGATGCAGCAAATCCGCATTTATGAAGTCAAAGCAGTGACAAAATCATTAGAGGACCGTTTCTTAGAAATGACAGGTGAAGCAAAAGAGGAGGTTCGACATGCTTAATTTGATTTACAATGAATGGATCAAAATCTTCAGCCGTGCCGGAACATGGGTGATGATCGGGATTCTGGGATTAACAATGGTTGGATACGCATTTCTGGCGAATCATTTTTCTGCTGGTGAATCAAATCCCCATTGGAAACAAGAACTTCAAGCGGAAAATGCCACATTGAAGAAGGAAATGAAAGAAAATCCTTCACTGAAAGATGGCTATGAAGAAACAATCACACTCAACAACTATCGTATTGAACATAACATCCCTGATGACACTGGCTATACTGTATGGTCTTATGTAACGGATTCAGCAGGTTTTACAATCCTTACCGGACTGTTTACCATTATTATCGCAGCCGGAATTGTCGCGAACGAATTTAATTGGGGAACCATTAAGCTGTTAATGATCCGGCCGCTCAGCCGTTTTCAGATTTTGCTCTCCAAGTATATTACAGTTCTCCTGTTTGGGTTCTTATTGCTGTTTATTTTATTTATGGGTTCTACTTTATTAGGCCTGATCTTCTTCGGGACAGGCGGCGACACTGCTGCGAATGTTCATTTAATCTACAAGGACGGCCATGTATTTGAGCAAAACATGATGGGATATTTGGCAAAAACGTATCTCTCAGAATCTGTTGCGGCTTTAATGATCGCAACGATGGCATTTATGCTGTCCGCTGTATTCAGAAACAGCTCTCTTGCAGTAGGATTTTCCATCTTTTTGTTGGTTGCCGGTACTACAGCCACTGCATTTATTGCAACGAAATTTGACTGGGCGAAGTATATTTTATTTGCCAATGTTAATTTGCTGCAATATGTAGAGGGGACACCATTAGTGGAAGGGATGACCATGACTTTCTCTGTTGTCATGCTGGCAGTTTACTTTGTTGTCTTCCTTCTGCTCGCTTTCGGAATCTTCATGAAGCGGGATATTGCGAACTAATGAAAAAAGCTGTTTTGCATATGCAAAACAGCTTTTTTATCGAAATAAAAACTGCAGGTTTGCACCTGCAGTTATGCATATCAATTTATGCTTACGCTTCTTTAGTTACGTTAGCAGCTTGTGGTCCGCGGTTACCTTCAACGATTTCGAAAGAAACAGCTTGGCCTTCTTCTAAAGTTTTGAAGCCTTCGCCTTGAATAGCAGAGAAATGAACGAATACATCGTCTTGACCTTCTACTTCGATGAATCCGAAACCTTTTTCAGAGTTGAACCATTTTACTTTACCTTCTAACATGAAATTTCCTCCTAAAGCGATCATAACGCTTAAATTCACTATTCTTGCTCTTAACAAACTTCCAAGACGAAAACTCTTACAAAACTTTCTTCTTAAAGATAGTTCGAACAAAAATAATTACCTTTACTCTACCAGTAATCTTCAGAAAAAACAACTGCTAAATGAAACTTTTTTCGGAAAATACCATATTTATTTTTCGATTTGATATTTATTCAAGGAAATTCATCTGCTTTCTTGATACGTGATCATACGTTTGCCTTAGATATTCCTGCTTTTCTGGAGAGAATGCAATAGGAATTGACAACCTTATTGTATATGAGTAAGGTAAAAGTTAACCAATATTACAAATGACAACGTTTATCAACTAAAGAGAGCGTATGTTTTTTATGTCTGATATTGCTTGCATGCTCTAATACATAGATAGGAGTATGGTCACAATGAAAAAGTGGCTTATAGGCAGTTTTGTTTTTGTTCTGCTCGTTTCATTCACTGCATGCTCACCGTCAGCAGAACATGAAACGATCAAAATAGGAATTGCTGAGTCTGACAGGGCAATATGGAACTATATTGCTGAAAAGGCGGAAGAGGCAGGGCTGGATATTCAACTGATTCCTTTTTCGGATTATGCAGAGTCTGATATCGCGCTTGCGAACAAAGAAATTGATGCTAACGCTTTTCAAACCATTTCATATTTTCAGTCGTTCACCCAAAAATACAAACATAAGCTGGAACCGCTTGGTACGACATACATAACGCCTATGGGCATTTATTCAAAACGATATGGCCGAATCCAAGATATACCGCGCGGAGCTGTTGTTTCGGTTCCGGATAAAGTTATCGATTTTGGCAGGGCGCTGACGGTGCTTCAGGAGGCGGGCTTGCTAACGCTGAAAAACGGATTTAACGGAACAGGTTCAGTCGATATGATTAAAGATAATCCGAGACACCTGAAATTGAAAACGGTCCGGCAACAGGATGCAGTGAGCGGCGCCGATGTATTTGTCATGAAACCATCTGACGCAAAAAAAGCGGGGCTGAACCCGAAAAAACACACCATAAAGAGCGGCGGACTAATGTCAGAGGAAGAGATGAATTTGATTGTTGTCAGAGCGGAGGATCAAGATCGGGAAGCACTGCAAACCATTCTTGAACTTTATCAAGCTGATGATACAGCGGCATTTATAGAAAAGGAATATCAAGGGGATCTTGTTCCGGCTTTTCTGCCTTTAAAACGTCTTTCAGATTGGAAGAATGAATTCGAACATTGAATTCATTCTTTTTTTTCTGAAAAACATACTTTATTCCGTCCCGTTTCTTTCGCTTTGTAGAGCATTTGATCGGCAAGAATCGGCAAGGATTCTGGATGTTCCGAATTATTGGGATAATGAGCGGCCCCCAGTGATATCGTCACTGACAGCTCTTCTCCGTTTGTTAATCTAACTGGTTCGTCACTGACAGCGCGCCTGATTCGTTCCGCGATTTGGACTGCTTTATTAAGCGTACAGTTCGGCAGGAGCACGGCAAATTCTTCACCGCCAATCCGTGCGGCAGGATCAGTATTTCGGATGCTATGCTTCAGACGTGAAGCCAGCTCTTTCAGCACTTGATCGCCTTCATGATGGCCGTATTGGTCATTGATGGTTTTAAAATGGTCGATATCCATATAAATCAGAGCGAATTGAAAATGCGGGGTATTGGCCGCCTGTTGATACAGAGCTTGTGTGATTTCTTCAAACTTTCTTCGGTTATAAATGCCTGTTAAAAAGTCAAAGTGGGCCTGAAACTTATATTGTTTAAAAAGAAGATGTGCATTTGTTTCATGATCAATAATATATAAACTGAGCATGCCGCCCGCTATTGAGATGATCCAAAAATAAAAGTGAAGCTCATATGAATGTAAATCTATAAGAAAATAAAAGGAAAATGAGATCATGCTATTTGTGATCATTAAAAGGTAGAAAGCATGTTTTAATTGTACTTTTTTTCTTCTAGAAACAATGAGTGACGGGATGGCAGCAATACAAATGATAATAACCGAGTATAGTGCAGATGTGTTCATCGTGATCAGCATGCGGCCTGCACCGATCATAACCAAGGCCGTTGCCGTTGAAACCCAGCCCCCGTAAAGAGCAGCGATCATAATAGGGATATTTCGAAAATCAATGATTGAATGCTGATAGGTAAATCCAAAAACCATCAGAATAACCCCGAGGAAACCGCAGGCCAGTCCTTTAACAGCTTGGAAGGGTATGCTGTCTTTTTTATGTACCAGCCTATCTTTAAACAGGTGGGTGAAGAGATAATTAAATGTGATTAAAATGGTCAAGTTTACAAACAGCTCTTTCAGCAAATATTATCACCCTAATATAAGGTACTAAAGATGGAAGGGAAAGAAAAGGACAAATAAGGGATTATATAAGTTTTTTTTACTTGGATTTTATTGTTTTAATAATTCGCACTTGACCCATCGGAATTAGTATAATATAGTATATGAGAAAATTCGAAGGGAGAGTTTACCTGCTTTGGAGACTTTACTAGTCGTATTACATGTATTTATTTTATTTTTACTTATCTTAGGGCTTTTTGTGATGCAGAAAAAACATGTTTCCTTCTCTAAACGTGTATTTACTGCGCTGGGGCTGGGGATCGTATTCGGATTTGCGCTTCAGCTGATTTACGGCCCGACTTCAAATATAGTCATTCAAACTGCGGACTGGTTTAATATCGCCGGTGGCGGATATGTCAAATTGCTTCAAATGGTTGTCATGCCGCTCGTCTTTATTTCAATTCTCGGCGCATTTACAAAGCTGAAGCTGACAAAAAATCTCGGAAAAATCAGCGGTTTGATTATCGGGATTTTAGTTGCGACAACAGCTGTAGCGGCAGCTGTCGGCATTGCGTCCGCGCTTTCTTTTGACCTGCAGGCGATTCAGGTTGACCAAGGGGATACAGAGCTTTCACGTGGACAGGAGCTTCAGCAGAAATCAGAAGATATGACAGCGACAACGCTGCCGCAGCAGATTGTTGAACTGCTGCCGGGAAACCCGTTTTTAGATTTTACAGGAGCTAGACCGACTTCAACGATCGCTGTCGTTATTTTTGCAGCTTTCCTTGGAATGGCGTTCCTCGGCGTGAAACGTAAACAGCCGGAACAGGCAGAAACCTTTAAAAAGCTGGTTGATGCCGTTTATGCCATTGTCATGCGCGTTGTCACCCTCATTTTGAGACTGACGCCTTACGGGGTGCTCGCCATTATGACAAAAACGATCGCGACGAGTGATATTGACAGCATTTTGAAACTGGGTATGTTTGTAATTGCTTCGTATGCCGCGTTAATTACAATGTTTATTATTCATTTGCTGCTGCTGACGCTCAGTGGCTTGAATCCGATTGTTTATTTGAAAAAAGCCGTGCCTGTACTTGTATTTGCATTTACATCACGGTCAAGCGCGGGTGCTTTACCGCTGAATATTAAAACACAGAGAAGCATGGGTGTGCCGGAAGGAATCGCAAACTTTGCCGGTTCGTTCGGTCTTTCGATCGGCCAAAATGGATGCGCGGGCATTTACCCTGCGATGCTGGCGATGATGATTGCCCCAACTATCGGCCAAAATCCGTTTGACCCGGTGTTTATCATCACAGTTATCGCAGTCGTTGCCATCAGCTCCTTCGGTGTTGCCGGAGTTGGCGGCGGAGCGACATTCGCGGCGCTTCTAGTTTTATCATCATTAAATATGCCTGTGGCACTCGCCGGTTTACTAATCTCAATCGAACCGTTAATTGACATGGGGCGTACTGCTCTGAATGTCAGCGGAAGTATGACATCTGGTCTCATTACGAGTAAGGTAACGAAGGAAATTGATCCAGGGGTATTCAATGATCAATCCAGAGTGGTTGAAGCAGAAGAAGCGTAACAACGTATATCCGCCTAGGATTGATAGTTCATTTCAATAAAAGAACTCATGAACCCTGTAATATAAAGGTTTCATGGGTTCTTTTTTATGATTTGCTTTTACTCCACTTACTAAAAGTTATTGGAAACAAAGGTTGATGGACGTCTTAAGTGCTGTTTTCACAAAGTTTGTTGTTTTAAGAGCGGTTATTGATTTATTTATCAGATAACATATAATGGAAGTTGGGAGTTCTTAATACAAGTTTTCGTTTGGAAGGAGATTGATATGATAATTAAAATGAATCATTTTAATATGAAAGATTTTAATAAACCAAACGAACCTTTCGTTGTTTCAGGTAGAATTATACCTACATTTGAAAACAATGTTTGGAAATATACAGAGGAACTATTTTCTGAACCTTATTTCAAGAAATATGAAGATGATGAAATTGATGTTAGTTATATTGAAGAAGAGGGGAAAGTTGTTTTCTTTTATTATGTTGAGAACAATTGCATTGGTCGGATTAAGATTCGTTCTAATTGGAATGGATATGCACTAATAGAGGACATTGCTGTTGCAAAAGAGTATAGAAAAAATGGTGTTGGAACAGCATTATTAAATAAAGCCATTGAATGGGCAAAGGAGAATAACTTTAGTGGTCTTATGCTTGAAACACAAGATATTAATGTTTCAGCTTGTCATTTTTATGCCAAAAACCACTTTGTAATAGGTGCAATTGATACTATGCTTTATTCCAACTTTCCAACAGCAAATGAAATTGCGATTTTTTGGTACTGTAAATTTTAATTTACAATAGCATCTCAACAATCTCAGAGATGGTAATTTAATGTTTCCGTCTTGTTGAAATAATGGGTGTGTTAGTAGTGAAGGACCATCAACGGTGGTCTTTTTATAATGTCCTCAAGAATTCTACTGTGATTTTTTTGCACGCTGAAATAAGCAACTGTTCCCCCTGTTTCTTTGTTGCCTCATGCTGTTCTTGTGATGTTCTGGGAAGAGTAATTCCAGCTTCCTCAAAAGACCACTGAACAATCAAAATCCAGTTTTCGGATTTGAACCATCTCATGCATACGGTTGCCCTTCATACCTCAATGCTTCTTTCATGACTGTTACATAACAAGTTAAGGGGAATGGATAAAAAGTGGAAAAGAATGAATTGTTTATCTATACTAAAGAAGGAACAGGAATTAGATGTTTATTTTTGAAAACATTTACTCCTCTTTATTCTAGACATGGTCTGAACAGGCAAAAACACACTGTATAACATCGTTGCAACCGTAAGTTGACAAAGTGCATTTGCTGAAAGATAGAACAAGGATCGTTGTTTTCATACAATATAGTCATCAAAGCAAAGGAGTTCTTAACTATGACATTTGGTGAAAAACTTTTTAAGTTGCGAAAAGAAAAAGGACTGTCTCAAGAAGCTTTAGCTGAAAAAGTAAACACGACAAGGCAGGCGATTAGCAAATGGGAAAATGGGCAAGGGTTTCCTGAAACCGAAAAGCTTTTAATGATTGGAAACATTTTTGAAGTATCAATTGATTATTTGTTAAAAGATTCTGTTGAGCCGCGTCGTGACAATAAAGAAGGATATTATGTTAGCAGAGAAATGGCAGACGGCTTTTTATTGCATGAACGCAAAGTTTCCAAATATGTTTCTTTCGGACTGAGCCTGCTTATTTTATCCACTGTCCCTTATTTGGTTTTTAAACAAGAACCTGCCATCTATACACTCCTTATCATGATCATAGCTGTACTCGGCATTGGGGCTATTGTGACAGGATTGATCTCGGTAGAAGATAAATACAAGGTGCTCAAGAAAGAGGCTCTGATTTTTGACCAAAATCATCATAAAGAGCTGACAGCGAGATATAATGATATGAAAAAAAGGTATGCTGCTATCATGGGCGCTGGTGTTTGTTCCATTGTAGCAGGCGGAATTCCTTTTTTTCTTGAAAGAAAACATATAGTCTCAGGTTTCAATGCCTACTATCCGGTTTGTGTTGTTTTGATCGTTATTGGTGTCTACATTTTAATTCGCACCTTGCCGATAATTGAGGCTTATCAAATAATGGCGAAAAATGAAGAGTATATCAATAGGTTCGGCTTTAAGCTAAGTAAAAAAGTAAGAAAAAGAGTGGATGATTTCTCATAATAGATACTAACCAATTTGATTCAAGGAAATCATGATTAAAGAGCCTAAAAAGGTATTCACCTGATATCTTTTAGACGAACTAAATCACTAGAAGTGGAAACATAAAAACACATATTGAAATGGGCTTCGGCTTGTTTGTTATTATATTGCTGACAGGATTTTCAACACTCGAGTGAATATTATATGTTGAGCGTTGAAGCAAGAAATAAAATTAAATTATTAATGAAACTCACTCGGGTTATATTCGCAGTAGCAGTGTTAACTAGTGTTCTGTCCTTTTCAACTTTTGATGTGGGAACTAACAATGAAATGATAAAGATACTTTGGATAGAGTGGCAGCATTAAAAAAATCCTTCAAGCGTTCTTCATTGAACGAAAGAAGGATTTTTTTAATGCTCCAATTCAAAACAGGCGGAAAAATGCAAAAAACTCCTGAAAAGCCAATGAAATCAACTACTTAAACCATTATGCAATCCGCCTGAGATTACACGTTTTTTTAACGGCCGGGTTCTAAGTCCTCAAGTATTCCCATCATGGTGTTGTCGTCCATCACATTCATTGCGCTTTGTTCAAAATGAATGGGTTCGGCATAATGGGGCTGTCTTTTTTGCGTTGCTGTCTCAGCTTGCCTAGTTTGAGTCTGGGTATGCTGGTGCTGTGTTTGCTGCTGTCCGGCATTCTGATGCTGACGGCCATTTTGCTGCTGGCTTTGGTTTTGCGAACGTTCCTGGTTATTGCCGCCGCCAAAAACTTGTTTGACCATATTACCTACATTAGAAGCATCAAACATCTTATTTTCAGAATTCTGTCTGTTCATTTGACCTGTAATAAATCCGCCGACTCTTTGGCGAATCTGAGGTGATAAAGCAGCAATAAGCATAGTTGACCCTATAATCAATGTTGCGGGCCTGATTCCTTTTCGCTGGTTGAACAACATGATCCCTCCTTCTTAGTGTATTCATATTTTCCCCCTCATTAGACAAATTAACCGTTTTATTTCCCGGGAAAGCATTTCCTTCAGATTTACATGCATATTTAAAGCCAATTAGAAAAACCTATAAGTAAAGTGATAAAGGAGGAATTCACATGCTTGGAAAAAAACAAGTCCTTGCGTCTATGCTTCTTATCCCTTTGCTTATGACTGGCTGCGGAATGGCCAACCAGGGTGAGGGCAGACGTGATAATTTAGAACCTGAAAATGTTAACTATCGCAATCCGGTGAACGATAATGGCACAAGAAATATTAACGATGTCAATAATAATCGTGACAATGTCGATAATAATGTAACTGACAATGTCAACAATAACGATAACAACAATAATAACGGTAATAACAACCGTAAATTAGATGTTGCTGACGACGCTGCCGATAAAATCACTGATATGAAAGAAGTAAAACATGCAAATGTAATTGTTGCCGGAAATCAAGCATATGTTGCAGTTGTATTAACAAATGGAAATAAAGAAGTTGGAAAAGACCTCAAAAAGAAGATTTCAGATAAAGTGAGAGACACTGACAAAAACATGGATAATGTTTATGTTTCTGCAAATCCGGACTTTGTAGACCGAATGCAGGGCTATGGCGAGCGGATACAAAATGGCGATCCAATTGCAGGATTCTTTGATGAATTCAGTGAAACTGTACAGCGTATATTCCCGCAAGCTGAATAAATGAAAAAAGCCGCATAATTTGTGCGGCTTTTTCTTTGCGTTAATGACACACCGCGAACTCAGGCTGCATAGAGTAAAAATAAAAGGTACAAGACGGACCGGCTCAGGGAGGGAGACGTTTGCGGGATGGCATAGGAAAGCGTGCGGCATCCGCTCTATTCCTGTGCGGAGTCCTTGTGATGCTGGCTGTAAGTTCAGCCATCGTATCAAGCACGATGTATATACTGTCTTTGCCAGGGCAGGCATCTGGTATAACAAAAGAACAAGTGACGAAGCACATGAAGAAAGAGTCATTCAAACAGGCCGATATTTATTACACTTCTAAGGAAAAGTCCTTACTGCCATTGACGAAAGAAACGCTTGAATATGCGGTCAGTATTAATCAGATTATGATTGGATATTCGAATCAAAAGCCTATTGATATTATTTTTTTTCATAATGAAAAACAGATGGAGGCTTACTCCGGTTTAATGGATGTAGTCGGTTTTTATTCTGAGCAGGAGCAGCTGATCGGATTGTTGCCTGAAGAGAAAAAGAAGCTTTTAGAAGGTGACGAGGTAGCGGTTTATTTGTATCAGAGATTGTTGATTCATGAATACACGCACCATGCGTTTCACCAGAAATTGAAGGAGCTTGAGGCTGACCCCGATAAGTTTCCGTTATGGTTTCATGAAGGGTTAAGCGAGTGGATCGCGAACTATGAATTGCTCATAGATCCGATCTCGTTTTCTGTTGTGCCCTTTGACCGTTTGCAGACAGATCAAGATTGGCAGGAAGCCCGAGCTGAATATGAAACTGATGTCTATTTGCAAAGCTTTTATATGATCAATGAGCTGACGGACAAATACGGGAAAGACATTATTTCAGAAATGATAAAGGAAACGGCAAAAAAAGGGGACTTTAAGAAAGGATTTAAATCGGCAACAAAGGAAAGTCTTGATCAATTTGAAAAAGAATTTAAGAAAACATTTGAAGAAAACAGTGCGGCATTGGATAGTAGCTATCCAATGCCTTTGTTATTAATGAAGTCCTTGCTGGCCCATTCCGCCTTGCGTTGGAGGCATTTGTCCTTGTGCAGGAGCAAATGAATTTCTCATTTGTTCCATATCCTGCGCATCAAGCTGAGGAACTTGGTAATAGCCGTGTTTGTTTTGGTATAGGAAAATTTCAAAAGCCATTTCAACATACTCCTGAATTTGCGCTGACAGTACGCGTCTTACGGCTGGGTTTGTCATTTCCAGTGAAGCCATTGTCAGCATAGAAGCCTGTGCTTTAATCGCGCAAAGCATTTGTCGGCTGATGATGCTGTCATCAATATCATTCATGGATTGAACCGGTTTTTTAGGCTGTGACGGCTGCATGCCGTAAACAGTCTGATTGTCTTCCTTCATCATATAAGTTGCTGTTTTTTGTGAAGGTTCGTTTCCTGTTTTAAAGCATTCTGCAGTTAAGTTATATTGAGACGTAATGAATTGATATTGACGATCAAGGATATTTAATAATTCCTGATCCTTACAAAATTGTCTCAGCATCATAAACTGATCAAGCACAGTAAGGGTTCCGGAAAGCACCTCGTGCATATCAAACATTTCATGTCCGCCGTGGTTTTTATGCGGCTTGCCAGGGATACCTTTATTCATTTGGGATTGCTGCTGATTTAACTGATCCAAACCCAATTCCTCCTTTTTTTCAGATCAGCTGTATTTTGTGTCAGTCTGCCGCGTTTTATGCAGAAGCCTGAAAGGAATTAAATGCTGGCTGTCGAAATGTAAAGCAGACAAAGTCGTTGTCATATTGTGTATATTAAGGGAGGAAAAATGATGAGGCGTATTCTGCATATTGTGTTAATCACGACATTGGTGTTCTTGAATGTGATGTACACTTGCGAAGCAGTAAAGGCAGCTGAGCAGCAGCAGCCGATATCGGTTGATCAAGCGATACAGCAAAAAGAAGGACAGGCTCTTGTCAAAGGATACGCTGTCGGCCAGGCTGTTTCCCCGCAGCATTATAAGCAGGCAAGCCCCTTTTCAAATAATTATAATGTTGCGCTGGCAGACAGTGAAAACGAGACATCGCCCGATCACATCCTTCCTGTGCAAATCCCCTCCGCCTTCAGAAGCCAATTTGGGCTGCAAACCAATCCGCTTCTTCTTGGAAAAAAGATAACGGTTCAAGGACAGCTTGAAGATTACTTTAGCACAACAGGGCTTAAGAACGTCCAGTCGATGGACTTAACAGATGACACGAAAACTCCGCCGGCTGAACAGCCAGTGTCGATAAATGAAGCGCGGGGACGGCTGAATGAAGAAGTAACGATAAAAGGGATCGTCACTGCTGATCAAAGCGCGGTCGGAGGCGGGAAGCTGTCGACCTTTATGCAGGATGAAACCGGAGGCATTAACATTTATTCGTCTGCCCCTGAACAATTTCCTGAATTAAAAGAAGGCATGGACATCACGGTGACAGGGAAAATCACGACATACCAAGGGCTGACAGAAATTGTTCCTAACTCATCAGGCATCAAAATCAACCAGTCAAATCAATCTCTCCCCGTTCCTAAACATTCAACAATCAATGAACTGGTTAACAGCAGTCTCGGTGATCAGCTTGAAGGCCGTCTTGTGGCACTAAAAGCATATGTTTCCTCAATTCCAAATTCACCTGCCGGAGGCGGGTACAATGTAACGGTGATTGATGAAGATCACCATGCTATGATGCTCCGGGTTATGAATGAAACAGGGATAATAGACGGACTTAATGAGGGCAAATGGTATGAATTTACCGGTATATTAAGCAGATACCAATCCTTTCAGCTGCTTCCGCGAAAATCATCTGACCTGAAGCTGCTTGAAGAACAGCCCGCACCTCCGTCTTCGGAGGGTGAATATGAAGGTATTGTTGATCGCGTTGTTGACGGTGATACCATTCATCTCAAATCTCCGGTACTTGGAACGACAAAAATCCGGTTCGTAAATGTAGATACACCTGAAACGTATCACACACCAAAAAATGAAGCAGACGAAAATCAATTAAGATTTGGCAAAAAAGCATCTGACTATCTAAAAACGGTTCTGTCCCCAGGAGATAAGATTACTGTCAAGGTCGGAAGTGAAGCCAAGGACAGCTATGGCAGACTTCTCGGGCAGGTCATAACCGAATCGGGTTCAAACGTGAACTTAGAGCTTGTGAAAAATGGCTATGCTCCGACGTATTTTATTTGGCCGGTTGACAATGAAGAGGATTATCAGCAGTTTCAGGCTGCCGCAGCCGCTGCGAAAAAAGAGCAAAAAGGCATTTGGAATGAAGCCGATCCCCTCATGGAAATGCCGTTTGAGTTTAGGGCCAGAGAGCAGGGAAAAGGCCTGACAAGATATGTGGGAGATTCGTCAAATAAAACGTATGTGCAGCCGGCTGACTGGAAGCAGATAGCTGTGGAAAACAGAATTTTCTTCGCCTCAGCAAGTGAAGCGGAAAACGCGGGATATCAAAAGAGGCAAACGGCACCCAAAGAAAATGTGCCGCTAAGAATTCTAAGCATGAATGATTTACATGGCAAGATCGATCAGCAATATGAGCTTGATCTTGATGGAGACGGAACTGCAGACGGCACATTTGGACGCATGGACTATGCCGCCGCATATTTGAAGGAAAAAAAGGCCGAAAAGAAAAACACGATGATTGTGCATGCGGGAGATATGATCGGAGGAAGTTCTCCAGTTTCATCTCTTCTTCAAGATGAACCGACTGTAGAACTGATGGAGGACATCGGATTTGATGTCGGAACTGTCGGCAACCACGAGTTCGATGAAGGTACGGATGAACTGCTGAGGATCTTAAATGGCGGAGATCACCCGAAAGGCACAAGCGGATATGATGGACAGAACTTTCCCCTTGTATGCGCCAATTGTAAAATGAAATCTACCGGAGAGCCCTTTTTGCCGGCATATGACATCATAAATGTGGAGGGCATCCCCGTTGCTTTTATCGGGGTTGTCACACAGTCGGCAGCGGGCATGGTCATGCCTGACGGAATCAAAAACATCGAGTTTACAGATGAAGTGACAGCGGTAAATGAGGCGGCCGAAGAGCTGAAGAAAAAAGGCGTAAAGGCCATCGCAGTTCTCGCGCATATGTCAGCCGAGCAAAATGGCACATCTATTACCGGGGAGTCTGCTGATCTTGCAAACAAAACAGATTCTGAAATCGATGTAATTTTTGCAGCGCATAATCATAAGGTTGTTAACGGTGAAGTGAACGGGAAACTGATTGTTCAGGCGTTTGAATATGGAAAAGCGATAGGTGTTGTTGATGTAGAGATCGATAAAACAACAAAAGACATTGTCAAAAAGTCGGCAGAAATCGAATATGTCGATCAAAGCAAAATAGAACCGGATGCCAGCGCGTCAGCCATTTTAAAGCAATACCAAACACTTGCTGAACCGATTATTAGCGAGGTTGTCGGTGAAGCGGCTGTTGATATGGAAGGCGGGTATTCGAATGACGGCGATACCCCTCTTGGAAACCTGATTGCGGATGGCATGAGAGCGTCCATGAAAACGGATTTTGCCCTTATGAATGGCGGCGGAATACGGGAAGCGCTGAAGAAGGGTCCCATTACGTGGGGAGATCTTTACAATATCCAGCCGTTCGGAAATGTGTTAACGAAGCTTGAGATTAAAGGTAAAGATTTAAGAGAGATTATCAATGCGCAAATCTCGCCGGTTTTTGGGCCTGACTACAGCATAAGCGGGTTTACGTATACGTGGGATAAAGAAACCGGAAAAGCTGTCGAGATGAAAATGGCAGATGGCACCGAGATTCAGCCCGATGCCACATACACACTGACCGTCAACAATTTTATGGCGACGGCGACAGGAACCAAATATCAGCCAATCGGATTGCTTGGGAAAAATCCGGTGACAGGTCCCGAGGATTTGGAAGCGACAGTTGAGTACGTGAAGAGCTTTGATGAGCCAATTGCTTATACAAAAGAGGGAAGAATTCAGCTTGCAAAAGCGGGTGACATTGAAGACCCTGTAACAGAAGACCCCGTTACGGAAGAACCGGGAGATGGCCCGGGGACAGAGCAGCCTGTTAAAGAGGATCCAGAGCCTGTTGAAGATCAGACTGATATAAAAGAGACTCCGGGTACTGTACCTGTTCATCAGCTGACGCCTTCAGACATTTTGAGATTAGGTGAATTACCGAGCGATGAAAAAAATGCTGACACTGCCGACAAGATCAGCACATTGCCTTTACAAAATGAGACTGCGGAAAGCGGGTCTGATCATCAGCTTCCGGATACATCAGCGGGCTACTATAACATTATGGTGATCGGTGCGGCGGTGACACTGTCCGGAACTTATCTATATGTCAGAAGAAAAAGGAGTGCCTCCAGAACGTGAAAAAAGTTATTCCACTTGTCATCATTGCGGCCGGTCTAGTGATCGCAGGCTATGGGGGCCTTAAATTAATCGACACGAATATGAAGACCGAACAGACATTAAAAGAAGCAAAACTGGCGGCTGAAAAGCCCCAGGAAGCTTCGGACACGAAAAAAAGTGCAGATCAAGCAAAGAATAAAGCATCATTTAAGCCTGAGACCGGCCAAGCGAGCGGCATTTTGGAAATACCGAAAATCAGCGCAGAACTTCCGATCGTGGAGGGCACCGATGCAGATGATTTAGAAAAAGGTGTCGGGCATTATAAGGACAGCTATTATCCTGATGAAAACGGGCAAATTGTGCTGTCGGGACATCGGGATACCGTGTTTCGCCGGACGGGAGAGCTGGAAAAAGGGGACCGGCTTCGTATTCTCCTGTCATATGGAGAGTTCACATATGAAATTGTAAAAACAAAAATTGTCGATAAGGATGACAAATCCATTATTACACTCCAGCATGAAAAGGAAGAACTCATTCTAACGACCTGCTATCCGTTTTCATACATCGGCAATGCCCCGAAGCGCTATATTATATACGGAAAACGAATCACTTAAAAAGCCGCAGGCTATTCCTGCGGCTTTTCTTCATGAAAAATATGTGTGGCAAAGGCTTTCTATATCAACTGGGAAAGGCGCTTCGGCAACAATTAGCTCGTCGGTTATCGGATGAACCGCTTGTACCTTTTTGGCGTGCAGCGCCTGCCTGTTTAGCAGTTTGCTCCCGCCTCCGTAAAGCAAGTCTCCTGTCAGCGGATGGCCGATGCTCGCCATATGAACACGAATTTGATGTGTTCTGCCTGTTTCCAGCTCTAATTCAATGAGTGACAGCCGCTCTTTCGCATTGCTGGCAATCAACTTGAAATGAGTGACTGCTGCTTGCCCGTCTGGTGAAACCCGGCGTCTTGTCGGGTGTGATCGGTCTCTGCCGATCGGTGAATCAATTGTCCCTTTTTTCGTCTTTAGCTTTCCTTCAGCGATGGCGGTATACGTACGCTTCAGCGTCTTTTTCTCTAACTGCTGATCTAAGATGGCATGTGCCAAACGATGCTTGGCAAAAACGACTGCACCGGATGTATCCTGATCAAGGCGATGAACATGGCGCACCTTGCATGCTTCGCCATTCACCTGATAATGGTATGCGATCAAATTAGCCAGTGTTCCGGTTTGGCCCTCCTCATTGGGATGGGTCGCTATGCCAGCAGGTTTATTGACGATGAGCATGTGATTGTCTTCAAATAAAATATCAAGCTCTCCATACTCCGGAATGACGGAGGATTCTTCACTTTCCTGAAGATCAATGAACACGCGGTCACCTTTTTTAACGATGACGTTGTTTGTGACTGATTCATGATTGACCTTTATCTGGTGATGCGACACCCAGTCTTGAATCACGGGTTTAGAGGCTTTGAGCGCTGTTTTCAGTACAGAAAACATCCATTGGCCATCTTGTTTGTCATTGATGAGGAGCTCAAGCCCTCTGCCTTTTTGTTTCATGTCAAATGGCTCCTTTTCGAAGCGGAAGGCCGCTGTTTCTCATAGGAAACACTTACCTTAGCTTTCGTGTTTTTTTCTGTGCTATTCTTGATTAAGACTTAGGATATTCGATGGCAAGAAAGGTGATTGACGTGAGAATTATGAACGCAGCAACTGCAGAACAGGAGAGCTTTATTAAGGAGCTGTCAATGGAGCTATTCCATGATGTATTTCCTCTTTATTTCTCTGAACTGGATATTCAGCGCTTTAAAAAGAAAGGCGTTCTGTCTTTAAATAACCATTATTACCAAGGAACATTAAAAGAAGCGTTTCAAATTATGGCTTGTCTGCAAATGATACATATTATCCTGACAAAGCCTTCGCCGCACTTTGATGAGAGTGATCAGGCGATTTTTGAGAAAAACAGCAAGATGCTGAATGATTTCGGGATTTATTTTCCGTTTGCTTTTTCTGACTTTCAAACGAAAACAAACAAAGCCTTTTTCGGTCACAGAAGGCTGATATAATCTTGCAGCAAGAGCTTTTCCATTTTCAGAAAAGCTCTTTTTTGCATCAGAGAAATCATATCATAAAACCTTTCCTCTAACTCCCTTTTTAATCGGCACGTGTCTGAACATACTAATGATTGAAAGGGGTGCTGACAATGAGTTCAGTAAAAGATACAATGACAACGCAGGTGGCAACCGTTTCACCGAATCAAACGATTCAGGAAGCGGCTTCTCTCATGAAACAGCATAACGTCGGGGTGATTCCCGTTGTAGAGCAAGGTGTTTTAAAAGGAATGCTGACTGACCGTGACATTGCATTAAGAACTACAGCTCAGGGCCGAGATGGCCAGACACCCGTTTCAGAAGTGATGTCAACAGACCTCGTATCAGGAAATCCTAATATGAGTCTGGAGGACGCGTCGCAGCTGATGGCCCAGCACCAAATCCGCCGCCTTCCTATTGTAGATCAAAACAATCTAGTCGGG
The DNA here is from genome assembly GCF_021282335.1 of Bacillus sp. G16. Taxonomy (NCBI): domain Bacteria; kingdom Bacillati; phylum Bacillota; class Bacilli; order Caryophanales; family Bacillaceae; genus Bacillus; species Bacillus sp. G16. Next base: position 38,792 of record NZ_JAJSOZ010000009.1, read on the forward strand.
ATCGTTGCGCTTGGAGACCTGGCAGTCAATCAGATGTCGAACGAGTCTGCGGGAGAAGCGCTGACAAACATTTCTCATCAAAACATTCATTAATAAGAAAGAGCTTGCGGTGTGCAGGCTCTTTCTTCACATAAACCTTACTTTTTGAAAGCAGACATGTTTCGGGGTATAGTGAGTGTATACATATGTCTCAATTCGGACTAAAGGAGTTGTACGCAGTGATTAAAGCGCTAATTTTTGATTTTGACGGACTTATTCTAGATACAGAAACACATGAATATGAAGTCCTTCAGGAAATATTTGAGGAACACGGCTCAGTCCTGCCGCTATCCGTCTGGGGAAAGGTGATCGGAACAGCCGCGGGATTTCGGCCCTTTGAATATTTAGAAGAGCAGATCGGCAAAAAGCTGAACCATGAAGAGCTGACAACATTGCGAAGAGAACGGTTTGCGAAACGCATGGAAACAGAAAAAGCAAGACCGGGTGTCGAGGCGTATCTGAAAGCGGCAAAGGATTTAGGCTTAAAAGTAGGCCTTGCCTCCAGCTCTGATTATAAGTGGGTATCGGGCCATTTGAAGCAAATCGGCCTGTTTGATGATTTTGAGGTCATTCAAACGGCGGATGATGTGGAAGAGGTCAAGCCGAATCCTGAATTGTATTTATTGGCGGCAAAGAATCTTGGCGTATCGCCATCAGAATGTCTCGCGTTTGAGGATTCTGTCAACGGTTCGATTGCTGCGAAAAGAGCGGGGATGAAGTGTGTCATCGTCCCGAATAAAGTAACAAGCACCTTGATGTTTGAAGATTATGATCACAGGCTTGAATCAATGGCGGAGATGGAGCTCGCCCTATTGCTTGATCATCTGAACACACAACACTAGAAAGGAGCGAGTAGTTTGTCTGAGAAATTAGATTTGACCCGTTTTGAAAAGAAAATGGTCATTCGCAATATCGAAGAGAAGGACATCGACAAGATTATCGATCTTCAAAAGGACTGCTTTCCGGGGATGGAGCCGTGGAAGCGGGAGCATTTAATTAGCCATTTGGAGCATTTTCCCGAAGGGCAGTTTTGTGCAGAATTCGAAGGTGAAATTATCGGTTCGTGCTCAAGTCTCCTGATTAATTTTGATGAATATGATGACCGCCATACGTGGCAGGACATTACTGATGACGGTTATATCACCAACCATAATCCCGACGGTTTGAACATGTACGGAATTGAGGTCATGGTGCATCCGAAATACAGACGAATGAAAATCGGCCACCGTTTGTACGAGGCTAGAAAGGACTTAGCCAGACGCTTAAATCTAAAAAGCATCATCATAGGCGGACGGATTCCGAACTATCACAAATATGCAGATGAAATGACGGCAAGAGAGTATGTTGAACAGGTGACACGCCACCAAATTTACGATCCGGTGCTTTCTTTCCAGCTGATGAACGGCTTTACTCTTATGCGGATTAACCCGAATTATCTCCCGGATGATACCGCTTCGATCAAGTATGCGACGCTGATGGAATGGAACAATGTCGATTATCTTCCGCAGCAGACAAAACGCTATTATAAATCGGCGTTCCCTGTGAGAATTTGTGTGATCCAATACGAAATGAAGAAAATTTATTCCTTTGAGGAATTTGCGAATCAAGTAGAATACTATGTCGATGTCGCTTCCGACGCGAGATCTGATTTTGCGGTGTTCCCGGAAATTTTCACAACCCAGCTGATGTCTTTCCTTGAGGAACGGTCACCGAGCTTGGCGGTACAGAGAATTACCGAGTATACAGAAGATTACATCAGCCTTTTTACTGATTTGGCTGTGAAGTACAACGTCAACATTATCGGCGGGTCTCATTTCGTCGAAGAGGAAGGCAAAATCTATAATATCGCTTATCTGTTCAGACGGGACGGAACGATCGAGAAGCAATATAAACTCCATATTACGCCGAATGAACGCAAATGGTGGGGAATCAGCGCCGGAGACCAGGTTCGCGTGTTTGATACGGACTGCGGAAAAATCGCGATTCAAATCTGTTACGATATTGAGTTTCCTGAGCTTGCCCGGATTGCGGCGGATAAAGGCGCAAAAATTATTTTTACGCCATTTTGTACAGAAGATCGCCAAGGCTATTTGCGTGTCAGATACTGTTCGCAGGCTAGAGCGGTTGAAAATCAAATTTATACGGTCATTTCCGGAACGGTTGGAAACCTTCCGCAAACGGAAAATATGGATATCCAATACGCTCAGTCAGGCATCTTTGCACCATCTGATTTTGAATTCGCCAGAGACGGCATTGTCGGTGAAACAAATCCGAATATCGAAATGGTCGTCATCGGCGATGTTGACCTGGAAATTCTCAGAAGACAGCGCCAAAACGGCACAGTGCGCCAGCTAAAAGACAGACGGCGTGATATCTATCATATTCAGTATAAAAAATAATCCCAAAACCCGCCAACAGGCGGGTTTTTTATTAAAAGCGGAATTGAAACGTTTACGCGCTTTCTTTAAAATAAAAGTAAATTGTATATCGGAAAAGAAGGTGCCTTATGGAGTTTCTGCTTGTTTTAGTTCCTGTTTTCGGAATTTTCGCAATAGGTTATATCGGACAGAAAACACTCGGCTTTGATATTCAAACACTGTCCAAAATGTCCTTATACTTAATGTCTCCTTTTCTGGCGTTTGATACATTTTATACGAACAAGCTGACGATGGATTATGTCTATCTTTCTATATTTGTGCTGGGGCTTTGCTTGGTTCTTGTTCTATTTGTCTACTTTTTATCTTTTTTTCATAAGTACCCGAATCAAGATCGCTGTGCAATGATTCTGTCATCTGCTTTTATGAATAACGGCAATTACGGAACGCCTGTTGTCCTGCTGGTGTTTGGGACAGCCGGTCTGGACACGGCCGTTGTGTTAATGGTGCTGCAGCAGTTAATCATGAGTACGATCGGCATGTATTATGCAGCAAAAGGAGGTTCGGAGGAAGGCGGATTTAAAACGGTCATGACCCAGGTTATCCGTATGCCTGTTGCGTACGGGGCACTTTTAGGCGCAATACTTCAGCTTATGCATATTTCAATCTCAAAAGAGTTAATGACGGGAATTGAGCTGGTCGGAAATGCGGCAATTCCGACGATTATGATCATTCTGGGCATGCAGCTTGCACTGATTTCTTTCAAGAATATTGAATACAGAAAAATTTCTTATTCATTGCTTTTGAAGCTGATGGTATCGCCGGTGATTGCGCTAGGCTTTACATTGATATTGCCTGTGGATGATATGACAAAACAAATCATGATTCTCGTCGCCGCTATGCCGACTGCTGCCAATACGACTTTAATGGCTGTCCAGTTTAATACAAGGCCGGAAGTCGTTTCGAGCGCTACCTTTATCAGCACGATGCTGAGTATTGTCACCTTGCCTGTTCTGCTTTGGATGCTGCATCCTCTTTCTTCTTGAGAAAGAGGAAGTTTTATTATTTCCGCGGTTTATTGACTCCAACCCCGTCTGGCTTTATATTGAAGGCAGGGAAATCATCACCTAGACATCACATAAGAGAAGGTCTGTTTCAATTGAATTGGCACTTTAGTGAACGCTAAAGAAATGGAGATGATGGGGATGGAAAACATTCAGCAAAATCAGGGATTAAAGCAAAAAGATGAGCAATTTGTGTGGCATGCCATGAAGGGAGCGCATCAAGCGGACAGCCTGATTGCCCAAAAGGCTGAAGGGGCCTGGGTGACTGACATAGACGGACGCCGCTATTTGGATGCGATGTCCGGTTTATGGTGTGTTAATATTGGTTACGGCAGGAAGGAGCTTGCAGAGGCTGCCTATGAGCAATTAAAGGAGCTGCCTTATTACCCGTTAACGCAAAGCCACGCACCGGCAATTCAGCTGGCAGAAAAGCTGAATGAATGGCTTGGCGGCGATTATGTGATCTTTTTTTCCAACAGCGGATCGGAAGCTAACGAAACTGCTTTTAAGATTGCCCGCCAGTACCATCTGCAAAACGGTGACCATAGCCGTTATAAATTCATCTCAAGATATCGGGCATATCACGGCAACACATTGGGAGCGCTCTCAGCAACCGGACAGGCGCAGCGGAAATATAAATATGAGCCTTTAAGCCAGGGATTTCTGCATGCAGCCCCGCCAGATGTATACCGGAATCCTGAGGATGCTGATACGCTTGAAAGCGCAAATGAAATTGACCGCATCATGACATGGGAATTAAGCGAAACAATTGCCGGGGTCATCATGGAGCCTATCATTACAGGCGGAGGCATCTTAATGCCGCCGGACGGATATATGAAGAAGGTGGAGGACATTTGCCGCCGCCACGGAGCTCTTTTGATTTGCGATGAAGTCATCTGCGGGTTTGGACGGACAGGCGAGCCGTTCGGATTTATGCATTACGGCGTGAAGCCGGATATTATTACGATGGCAAAGGGAATCACGAGTGCGTATCTGCCGTTGTCAGCGACTGCTGTGAAACGGGATATTTTCGAAGCGTATCAGGGTGAAGCGCCTTATGACCGTTTTCGCCACGTGAACACATTCGGCGGAAGCCCGGCTGCCTGTGCATTGGCGTTGAAAAACCTGCAAATTATGGAGGACGAACAGCTGATTCAGCGATCCCGCGACCTTGGAGCAAAGCTTTTAGGTGAGCTTCAGGCCTTAAGAGAACACCCGGCAGTCGGAGATGTTAGAGGAAAAGGGCTGCTGATCGGAATCGAGCTCGTCAAAGATAAATGGACAAAAGAGCCGGCTGATGCCGACAAAGTAAACCAAGTGGTTTCGGCGTGCAAAGAAAAAGGGCTGATCATCGGCAAAAACGGCGATACAGTCGCCGGCTACAACAACGTCATCCAGCTTGCGCCGCCATTTTGCCTGACAGAAGAGGACCTTTCCTTTATCGTGAAAACGGTGAAAGATAGCTTTCAGACGATTTAATATAAAAGTGATTTGTTAAAGGAGCACACGATGAGTTTTCACAATCAGCCTATTTTACCGGCTATTCGAAATATGAAGCAATTTGATGAGTTTTTGAACAGTTCATTTTCCTACGGCGTTATTCTTGATATTCATCTCGGCCAGCTGAAGGGTGTGATCAGAGAGGCGCAAAAGCACGGAAAGAACATGATGGTGCACGTCGATCTCATCCAAGGGATCAAGCACGATGAATACGGAGCTGAGTTTATTTGCCAGGACATCAAGCCCGCTGGGATTATTTCAACAAGATCGAACGTGATTGCCAAAGCGAAGCAGAAGAAAATTTATGCGATCCAGCGCCTGTTTCTGCTCGATACAAGTGCGATGGAGAAAAGCATGGAGTTTGTCGGCAAGCATAAGCCTGACTTCATTGAAGTGCTGCCCGGCATCGTCCCGTCACTCATTCGAGAAATAAAAGAGAAAACAGGGATTCCTATCTTTGCTGGCGGTTTCATCCGTACGGAAGAGGATGTAGAACAGGCCTTGAAAGCGGGAGCTGTTGCTGTCACTACATCTAATACCAAATTATGGAAGAAATATGAAAACTTTTTGACAGAAAGTGATTGACACCGCTTTCATCCACTGATACAATTGCACTAGGTTAATACATTGTGATGGAGAACTCGGAGACCACAGCAGCTCTTTACGGTAAATGTCTATGCACCCGTAAAGCGGTTTGTTGTGGTTTTTTTCTTCTCTTCTTCTCTATCATACTTCTTAATCGTGACTCTAGGAGGAATGTGCTATGACAGCATTTTGGGGAGAAGTCATCGGTACGATGCTGCTGATCATTTTTGGAGCAGGGGTTTGTGCAGGTGTCAATTTAAAGAAATCGCTTTCATTCCAGTCTGGCTGGATTGTTGTTGTATTTGGGTGGGGATTGGGTGTTGCCATGGCGGCTTATGCAGTTGGCGGCATAAGCGGAGCACACTTGAATCCGGCGCTAACGATAGCGCTTGCATTTGTTGGAGATTTTCCGTGGGAAGAGGTTCCCGTTTATATTGCGGCGCAAATGATCGGAGCGATCATCGGTGCGGTGATTATCTATTTGCATTACCTTCCGCATTGGAAGTCAACGGATGATCCCGCTGCCAAGCTGGGGGTTTTCTCAACAGGCCCCAGCATTCCGCATACATTTGCAAACGTTTTAAGTGAAGTGATTGGGACTTTTGTCCTTGTGCTTGGAATCCTGGCTATTGGGGCAAATCAATTTACAGAAGGGCTTAATCCTTTAATCGTCGGTTTCCTCATTGTGGCGATCGGTATCTCTCTTGGAGGCACCACCGGCTATGCGATTAATCCGGCCCGTGACTTAGGCCCGCGGATTGCCCACGCTTTTCTTCCGATTCCGGGGAAAGGCTCATCAAATTGGAAATACGCGTGGGTTCCGGTAGTCGGCCCGATTTTAGGCGGATCATTCGGCGGCGTATTTTACAACGCTGCATTTAAAGGGCACATCACAAGCAGTTTCTGGATTGTAAGCGTTATATTGGTTGTGGTATTGTTAGGACTCTATGTTTATACGAAATCACATTCAGCTAAAACATTATCAAATTCAAAATATATTTAATCAAAGGGGAGACATCTTATGGAAACGTACATTTTATCCTTAGATCAGGGGACGACAAGTTCAAGAGCGATTCTGTTTAATAAAGAAGGCAAAATCGTTCACTCTGCTCAAAAGGAATTTACACAATACTTCCCGCACCCAGGCTGGGTTGAGCATAATGCGAATGAAATTTGGGGCTCTGTTCTCGCTGTTATTGCAACAGTCATTTCTGAATCGGGGATCAGTGCTTCGCAAATTGCCGGCATCGGTATCACGAACCAGCGTGAGACGGCAGTTGTGTGGGATAAGGACACAGGAAACCCTGTCTATAATGCGATCGTTTGGCAGTCCAGACAGACGTCGGGTATTTGTGAGGAGCTTCGTGAAAAAGGATATAATGATCTATTCAGAGAAAAAACGGGGCTTTTAATCGATCCGTATTTCTCCGGTACGAAGGTGAAGTGGATTTTAGATAATGTGGAAGGCGCGCGAGGAAAAGCGGAAAAAGGCGAGCTACTGTTTGGAACGATTGATACATGGCTCATCTGGAAAATGTCCGGAGGAAAAGCGCATGTGACTGATTACTCCAATGCCTCCAGAACGCTGATGTTTAATATTTACGATTTGAAATGGGACGATGAGCTTCTCGACATTTTAGATGTACCGAAATCAATGCTTCCTGAGGTGAAACCATCCTCCCAGGTGTATGCTGAAACTGTTGATTATCACTTCTTCGGCAAAAATATTCCGATTGCGGGAGCGGCAGGCGACCAGCAGTCCGCGCTGTTCGGCCAGGCGTGCTTTGAAGAAGGCATGGGGAAAAACACGTACGGCACAGGATGTTTCATGCTGATGAATACCGGGGAAAAAGCAATTAAGTCCGAACACGGGCTTTTAACGACAATTGCATGGGGCATTGATGGAAAAGTTGAATATGCTTTAGAAGGCAGTATTTTTGTCGCAGGCTCTGCCATCCAATGGCTCAGAGATGGATTGAGAATGTTCCAGGATTCTTCGCTAAGCGAAACTTACGCAGAGAAAGTGGATTCAACTGACGGCGTATATGTTGTTCCCGCATTTGTCGGCTTGGGAACGCCATACTGGGACAGCGACGTGCGCGGTTCGGTTTTCGGCCTGACAAGAGGCACAACAAAAGAACATTTTATCCGTGCGACATTGGAGTCTTTGGCTTACCAGACAAAAGATGTGCTTGACGCAATGGAAGCTGATTCAAACATTCAATTAAAGACGCTTCGTGTAGACGGGGGTGCCGTGAAAAATAATTTCCTGATGCAGTTCCAGGGAGATCTTCTGAATGTTCCTGTGGAGCGGCCGGAAATTAATGAAACAACTGCGCTTGGCGCAGCTTATTTGGCAGGTATTGCTGTGGGATTCTGGAAGGACCGTTCTGAAATCGCGAACCAGTGGAATCTGGATAAACGGTTTGAACCTGAATTAGAAGAAGAAAAACGAAATGAGCTGTATACAGGCTGGCAAAAAGCCGTTAAAGCAGCTATGGCTTTTAAATGAACTGAGAGTATGATATACTGATTACAAGTTAATAAGAACGGTCCTGAGATGAGGAGAGACCACAGCACCAAAGTGTAAGCATGCACTTTGGCTGTTGTGGTCTCTTTTTCTATTTACACACCGTGACAACAAGGAGGAGCAATAATGAAACATCAATTTTCAAGTCTTGAAAGAGATCGCATGCTGACAGACATGACGAAAAAAACATATGATCTATTTATTATCGGAGGAGGAATTACAGGAGCGGGAACAGCTCTTGACGCGGCATCAAGGGGAATGAAGGTTGCGCTCAGCGAAATGCAGGATTTCGCGGCGGGAACATCAAGCCGATCAACGAAGCTGGTTCATGGCGGCTTGCGCTATTTAAAACAATTTGAAGTGAAAATGGTCGCTGAGGTAGGGAAAGAACGGGCGATTGTTTATGAAAACGGCCCGCACGTCACCACGCCGGAATGGATGCTGCTTCCGTTTCACAAAGGAGGCACATTCGGTTCGTTTACAACATCTATCGGGTTAAGAGTTTATGACTTCCTGGCAGGCGTGAAAAAGTCAGAACGAAGAAGCATGCTTTCAGCAAAAGAAACGCTGCAAAAGGAGCCATTGGTGAAAAAAGACGGCTTAAAAGGCGGCGGATACTATGTGGAATACCGCACTGACGATGCGAGACTGACAATCGAAGTCATGAAGGAAGCGGTGAAATTCGGAGCAGAGCCTGTGAATTATTCCAAAGTGAAAGAGCTCCTTTACGAAAAAGGCAAAGCAGTCGGCGTATTAATTGAAGATGTGCTGACAAAGAAAGAATATAAAGTGTATGCGAAAAAAATTGTCAATGCGACAGGCCCTTGGGTCGATCAGCTCAGAGAAAAAGACCATTCGAAAAACGGAAAGCATTTGCAGCATACAAAAGGCGTTCACCTTGTGTTTGACCAGTCTGTCTTCCCGCTGAAACAGGCGGTATATTTCGATACACCTGACGGCCGTATGGTATTTGCGATTCCACGTGAAGGCAAAACATACGTGGGGACAACAGACACCGTTTACAAAGAGGCGCTGGAGCATCCACGAATGACAACGGCGGATCGTGATTACGTCATCAATTCAATCAATTATATGTTCCCGGAACTGAATATCACTGCGAACGATATCGAATCCAGCTGGGCGGGGCTGCGTCCGCTGATTCATGAAGAAGGCAAAGACCCTTCTGAAATTTCACGGAAAGACGAGATTTGGACATCTGACTCAGGCTTGATCACCATCGCCGGCGGAAAACTGACCGGATACAGAAAAATGGCGGAGCACATCGTCGATCTTGTGCGTGATCGCTTAAAAGAAGAAGGCGAAAAGGATTTCGGGCCATGTAAAACGAAAAACATGCCAATCTCAGGAGGACACGTCGGCGGTTCTAAAAATCTCATGTCATTCGTTACGGCGAAAACGAAAGAAGGAATCGCAGCCGGTTTATCAGAAAAAGACGCAAAACAGCTGGCGATCAGATACGGCTCTAACGTAGAGCATGTATTTAACCGCGTGGAAGGACTGAAGGACGAGGCGGCGAAACGCCACGTTCCGGTTCATATTCTTGCTGAGACAGAATACAGTATAGAAGAAGAGCTGGCCGCAACACCTGCTGACTTCTTTGTCCGCAGAACGGGACGTTTATTTTTTGATATCAATTGGGTAAGAACATATAAAGATGCCGTTATTGATTTTATGAGCGAGCGATTCCAATGGGATGAGCAGACGAAAAACAAACATACAGAAAACCTCAACAAGCTTTTACACGATGCGGTTGTGCCGCTCGAACAATAAATCATAACGGGCTGCCTGTCAGCCCGTTATTTCTTTTACGTGCCGAAAGTGCCAGATCTCAGGTTATCAAGTGACAGAGGCACTCGCTTCATATAAAATAATGGCATAAGCTGATACATAGGAGGACGAATATGACTTGGAGAAAGAGCTATGAACGGTGGAAACAGACAGAAAATTTAGATCCGGAACTAAAAGAGCGTCTCGCTGAATTAGAGGGGAATGAACAGGCTCTTGAGGACTGCTTCTATAAAAACCTTGAATTCGGTACTGGCGGAATGCGCGGAGAAATCGGCGCCGGGACGAATCGCATGAATATTTACACTGTGCGCAAAGCATCAGCCGGGTTTGCGGCATATATCTTGCAGCAAGGTGAGGAAGCGCAAAAACGGGGCGTTGTCATTGCTTATGATTCCCGCCATAAATCGCCGGAGTTTGCGATGGAAGCGGCAAAAACACTTGCTACACAAGGAATCCAAACATACGTATTTGATGAGCTTCGCCCGACGCCGGAGCTGTCATTCGCTGTCAGACAGCTGAACGCCTATGGGGGAATTGTGGTGACGGCAAGCCATAATCCGCCTGAATATAACGGCTACAAAGTATACGGAGATGACGGCGGACAGCTGCCTCCAAAGGAAGCGGACATCGTCATTGATCAGGTAAATGCAATTGAAAATGAGCTGACGATCACAGTCGACGATGAAAAAGCGTTGAAAGAAAAAGGCTTAATCAAGATCATCGGTGAAGACATTGATAAAGTCTATACAGAAAAACTGACGTCCATTTCTGTTCATCCTGAGTTATCCGGAGAAGTAGAAGTAAACGTTGTTTTCACACCGCTGCATGGAACTGCAAATAAACCGGTTAGACGCGGTCTTGAAGCACTCGGCTACAAAAATGTAACGGTTGTCAAAGAACAGGAGCTGCCGGATTCAGACTTCTCTACTGTTAGCTCTCCAAACCCGGAAGAGCATGCGGCATTCGAATATGCCATTAAGCTAGGGGAGGAGCAGAACGCAGATATTCTCATCGCAACAGACCCTGACGCTGACCGCCTCGGCATTGCGGTGAAAAACGATCAAGGCAAATATACAGTGCTGACAGGAAACCAAACCGGTGCGCTGCTGCTTCATTACCTGCTTTCTGAAAAGAAAAAGCAAGGCATCCTGCCTGACAATGGTGTTGTGCTTAAAACAATCGTCACAAGTGAAATCGGGCGTGCTGTCGCTTCTTCATTCGGCCTTGATACGATTGATACGCTGACAGGCTTTAAGTTTATCGGTGAAAAGATTAAGGAATACGAGGCATCAGGCCAGTATACCTTCCAATTCGGTTATGAAGAGAGCTACGGTTACTTAATCGGGGATTTTGCCCGCGACAAGGACGCCATTCAGGCAGCGCTCTTGGCAGTTGAAGTTTGCGCGTTCTATAAAAAACAAGGAATGTCATTGTATGAAGCGCTCATCAATCTCTTCAACGAATACGGTTTTTATCGTGAAGGGCTGAAATCCTTGACGCTGAAAGGAAAACAGGGAGCAGAACAGATTGAAGCGATTTTGGCTTCCTTCAGACAAAATCCGCCGCAAAAAATGGCCGGCAAACAGGTTGTCACAGCCGAAGATTATGCTGTAAGCAAACGGACGCTTCTGACGGAAAACAAAGAAGAAGCGATCGATCTGCCAAAATCAAATGTACTGAAATACTTCCTGGAAGACGGGTCTTGGTTCTGCCTCCGCCCTTCCGGAACTGAGCCGAAGGTCAAATTCTACTTCGCTGTAAAAGGAACCTCTTTAGAAGACAGTGAAAAGCGTCTTGCCGCGCTTTCTGACGATGTAATGAAGGCTGTAGACGACATTGTAGAGGCTACAGCTAAATAGTTCAAGCATAAGCTGGATCATTGTAAATGATCCGGCTTTTTTCTTTTCTCATCCAAAAGTCTGAAAGAAAATCATCCCTCAAGCGAAGTAACGAAATACAAAAAACTGGTATAATCTTAAATAACAAGACCAATGCCGGAGTGAGAAACATGAGCAATACGAGGATGGAAAAATTAAAAACGCTGAAAACGATTGCGGAAACCTTAAATCAAGGGCACGATGTCAAAGCAACACTGGATGAGGTTTTAAAAGAATTGCTGAGTCTGACGAACCTTCAATCCGGATGGATTTTTTTGATCGAAGAAGACGGCTCCTATACGTTAGCGGCCGACGCTTATCTGCCCCCGGCTTTAAGCCGCAAGGAAAAAGTGCTGATGTGCGAAGGGGAGTGCTACTGCCTGACGAAATTCAATAACGGAGGGCTGAGAAGGGCCGCTAATATAATGAACTGCAAACGCATAGAATCAGCCGAGGAACTGCATTGTTTTGACACTGAAGGGATTACGCATCATGCAACTGTGCCTTTAGAAGACGGGGACAGGAGATTCGGATTGTTAAATGTAGCGGCAGCCGGAAAAACCATGTTTGATGAGGAAGAGCTGCATTTACTTGAGTCTGTCGCCTTTCAGATCGGAACGGCAATCCAGCGCATGAAGCTTTCAGAATATAAACAAAAAAATGCTCTTTTAATGGAGCGCAACCGCCTCGCTCAGGAGCTTCACGATTCCGTCAATCAAATGCTGTTTTCCGTCAGTTTAACAGCCAGAGCGGCAAAGACACTAACAAAAGATGAGAATTTGCAGCAGATGATTGATTTCATTCAAAACCTATCACAGGACGCGCTCGCAGAAATGAAAGCATTAATTTGGCAGCTTCGTCCCGGAGGATTGGAAAAAGGGTTGTCTGAAGCCATTAAAAGTTATGGCGCGCTCATCGGATTAAATGTCATTTTTACACAAAAAGGCTGTCTTGTTCTTACTGATGAGCAGGAGCATATGCTGTGGCGTATAGTACAGGAAGCTTTAAATAACTGCAAAAAGCATGCCGGTACTGATACGGCGTATGTCAGCCTGACTACTTCTTCGTACCATGCGGAGCTGGATATCATCGATCATGGGGCAGGGTTTCGCTATGAAGCGCATGACGGGGTGCCTTCACTTGGCATCAAGGGTATGAAAGAACGGGCAGTAAAAGCCGGCGCGGCGTTTGTGATTGAGTCAGAGCTTGGTGCGGGGACAAAGCTGTCCGTCAGGCTTCCGCTAACCAATCAGAAAGGAAGGACAGTGCAATGAAAATTGTAATTGCGGATGATCACCATGTTGTCAGAAAGGGGCTTCGTTTTTTCTTCGCCACTCAGGGTGATATTGAAGTTGCCGGCGAGGCCGCAACCGGAACAGAAGCTCTCCGTGTCATTGAAGAGACAAAGCCTGATCTTGTGCTGATGGATCTGTCTATGCCCGAGATGGACGGCATTAAAGCCATAAAAAAAGCAGTACAGCAATTTCCGGGCATTAATATCATTGTGCTGACGAGCTATTCCGATCAAGAGCACGTCATCCCGGCGCTGCAGGCGGGGGCGAAGGCGTATCAATTAAAGGATACGGAGCCAGAGGAATTGGTAAAAACACTAAGACAAGTGCATGCCGGCGAATACAAGCTTTCTTCAGCTATTATGCCCCATGTTTTGACACATATGAGAAATCAGCACGATCCGGAAAAAGAAAAATTTTATCAATTAACACGAAGGGAAAAGGACGTTCTGAACGAAATTGCCAATGGCAAAAGCAATAAAGAAATCGCGGCAGCCTTGTTTATTTCAGAAAAAACAGTGAAAACCCATGTGTCGAATCTTTTAGCAAAGCTTGATGTGGCCGACCGAACGCAAGCCGCGCTTTTCGCAGTGAAATATAACCTGAATGGAGAGATCACGAAATGAACATGTTAGTCATAAACGGTACGCCCAGAAAACATGGCAGAACAAGAATTGCCGCATCCTATATTTCAGCGCTGTATCACGCGGACTTGATTGATCTAAGCGAGTTTATATTGCCGATTTTTAATGGTGAAGCGGAGCAATCCGAACTTTTGCAGGTACAGGAGCTTAAGCAGCGCGTCACTAAAGCGGATGCGATTATCTTATTATCTCCTGAGTATCACAGCGGCATGAGCGGCGCTTTAAAAAATGCGCTGGATTTTCTAAGCAGCGAACAATTCAAATATAAGCCCGTTGCGTTATTGGCAGTGGCGGGAGGCGGAAAAGGCGGCATCAACGCGCTGAACAATATGAGAACGGTCATGCGGGGTGTCTACGCCAATGTCATTCCGAAGCAGCTCGTGCTTGATCCGGTGCACATTGATGTTGAAAATGCTGCAGTGACGGAAAATATAAAGGCCGGCTTGAAAGAGCTTGTCGAAGAACTCAGCCTGTTCGCAAAAGCAGGAAATCCCGGCGTCTGAACGCCGGGATTTGTTTATGTGAGCAAGGCTAATTGATCTTCGTAAGTCAGTTCTGTGGCATGATCAATATAACGGAGAAGGGAATACAGCATCTTTTCAAGAACGGCGTAATCCTGTTCAAAATGATACGCATGCAAAAAATGCTCGATTCGTTTTGATAACAAATCATCCTCTGTACGCACCATTAAAATCAATAAATTATCCCATTGAGAACGGTGAGTGTAATACAGCGCTTTATCGTAATCGGCATAATCCATGAATCGCTTCTCCTTTCTTGTGTGAGAAGTTCATGATTAGTTTATGCCGCATCCTATGTTATTGACGGGGCAAAACTTGGCGTCTGCGGCAGTACAGGGGTAGCAATATGAGGGAGACATAAAATCAAAATGCCTGAATGAAGCCATCGCTTTTGGAAATCCTATGAGAGAACATAAACTGGGTACAGGAGACTGAAAACATGAAATCTCTGCCGTATACCATTGCGCTTCTTTTTTGCGGATTAATCATCGTGTCAATGGCTGCAAAAGGGCATTCAACGGACACAAACGAGTCCGTTCAAAAGTGGGAAAAGCTCGCCTGGAGCAAAATTCAGGATGAATATAAGGGGGCTTCGTTTTCTGATTACGCTTATATGGGACGGACCGAGGTGAATGATGAGCAGACGAAAGATGTCTTTCGGGTGACGGTCAAACAGAATGACGCCACCTTTTCTGTTCGGGCCGAAGTCTATTTTCATCCGTTGACAAAACATATGATCAGCATCAACGTCTTTAGGCTCTAAGCAAAAAACTGTACAGCCCTGAGGCCATACAGTTTCTGTTTTTAGAAATATCGTTTTGCACCGAGATAGCGCTGTTTCCAGTAAGAGTTGTTCATACTGGAAATGACAACTCCGGAATCATTGGCATTAATGAACTCCCCGTTTCCAAGATAAATTCCGACGTGGGAAGGGCCTGCTTTATATGTTGTAAAGAAAACAAAGTCTCCGACAGCAGGCTGGCTGACAGATTTCATTGTGTTCCAATATCCGGCTGCCGTTAATCTTGATACGGATGTGACTTTGTTCAATGCATAGTAAATGAAACCGCTGCAGTCAAATCCGGCGGGTGTCGTGCCTCCCCAGCGATATGGAACCCCAAGCTGCTCTTTAGCGGCGGCAATCATAGTGTTGATTTTCGCGCTTGAAGAGCTGGTAGTGCTTGATGACCCGGATGAAGCAGAGGATGAAGATGAGGCTTTTCCGGTAATGACCAGCTTTTGGCCAACCTGCAAGACATCCGTTTTTAAATTGTTTTTCTCCCGAATCTGCTGAGCTGTTACATTAAACTTTTGAGCAATCACCCACAAGGAATCGCCGCTTTTCACCGTGTATGTAGTCGTCGTGCCGGAGCTTGCATTTGACGAAGAAGACGATGACGATGAAGAAGAGCCTGAAGATGCTTTACCTGTCAGCTTCAGCACTTGTCCGACGTACAGCACGTCTGATTTCAGATTGTTGCTGTTTCGGATTTGCTGTACAGTCAGGTTATAGTTGTTTGCAATTTTCCAAAGTGAATCTCCGCTTTTTACAGTGTATTTCGTTGTTGCTGAAGTTTGGTTCGAATTAGATGAAGTGTCTTTGGAAGACGTATTAGAACCAGTTGATTTTGTTTTTAACACTTGATTCACATAAATGGTGTCTGATTTTAAGTTGTTCAAAACCTTCAATTCAGCGACGGACATATTGACTTTGTTTGCAATTTTCCAAAGCGAATCTCCAAGCTTCACCTTATATGTTCCGGTAGAAGATGAAGAGCTTGAGCTCTTATTGGAACTGCTTTTTTTACTGGTACTAGAGCTGGAGCTTGAGGAAACCGTACCGGATACCTTTAATTTTTGCCCCGCACGAATCATGTCGCTGCTTAGGCCATTTAATTTTTTCAGTTCCTGCACCGTCATTTTATACTCATTTGCGATCAGCCAAAGTGAATCTCCGCTTTTCACTGTGTAAACAGAACTTCCGCTCTTCTTGGTTGTTGAGCTTGAAGTAGATGAAGTGCTGGAATTGCTGCCTGGAATGGTAAGCGTCTGGCCGATCGACAGAACAGTAGTCGAAAGATGGTTGGCGGATGTGATAGCCGCCACACTTGTATTGTAGTTTTGGGCCAGTTTCCATAAAGAATCTCCGCTTTTAACCTTAATCGTTGCTGCCTCAGCTGGTGCCACTGCTAAAGTTGTGCTGACAATCGCAGATGCTGTCAGCCCTGCTGCTAATTTCTTTTTCATCTGAGCTCTCCTTTTTCCCCCAATGATTTTGAATTCGCTGTTTCTTTTTTATATCGGCAGATTTGTCTCATCGTTTTGCCTTTTTTTTAAAACAGCCATATTATCTTAACAAAAAGGGGGAAAAAGGACATAAAAAAAGAAGGAATCATTTTCTATTCCTTCATTCTTAAAAGCTTCATGATATCTTCCTTGTTTTTAACAAGGTCGCGCAGCGTATAGTTGTCTAAAACCGCAAGATAGGCCATAAGCGCTTCATTAAGTACATGTTTTAAGCCGCACACCGGGGAAATAATGCAGAGATTCTTGTTCGCATCAAAACATTCCACAATATTAAAATCATCTTCCGTTTTTCTGACAACCTCACCGATATTGATGTCTTCAGGGTCCATGCCTAAACGTATGCCGCCGCCTCGTCCGCGTATCGTTTCTACGTAGCCGAGCTGGCCGAGCCTGTATATGACTTTCATGAGATGATTTTTTGAAATAGAATATGTTTCGGCAATCTGTTTTATATTTGAAAGTTCTCCGGGACGTTCTGCAGCCAGAAAAATCAACACTCTTAACGAATAATCTGTATAATTTGTTAACTTCATAATAAGACCTCATAATAAGACATTTTCTATATCTTATCATAATCGATCGAAAAATGAAAAAAAAGGAATTTTTCAATAAAAAACGTACACCCTGCCAGGTGCACGTTTTTTATTTACATGTGATTCGGTGGATTTTGGTTTTTACGGTTCTTATCGATTTCGGTGTTTTGCATTTTGCGTTCAAATGTAGACAGATAACGTGATGCAAAATCCTTTCCGCCAAGGCCGAAGGATAAACCGAAAGCGAGTGCGAAGCCGCTAAGCACGATAATGAACGCGGAATTGACGATTGTGTCAGCAACACCAAGCTGATCCAAGGCCATAAAGAAAGCAAGTGCGATAATCGTATATTTAGCAATCGCTGCTAAAGACTTGAATTCCTGGCCTTTAATGATGCTGGCGAGCACTTTTCGCACCATTTCTCCGGTGTAAAGGCCGATTCCGAGAATGAATACGGCGACAAGGACATTTGGAAGATACGCGATGATGCCAGTCGCAATCTCTACGAGGAAGTGCAGCTGAACAATTTGCAACGCCTCAGCTGTAAACAGCAGAATGACAATAATTTGTGCGATCATACCGACAATTTGAGACAGGGACAGCTTTGCAGGCGTTCCTGCTTCCATGCCCATTTTTCCTAACACAGAATCAAAGCCTGCACGATGGAGCAGTCCGGACACCATGGTGTTCACCCATTTTCCTGCCCACATACCCGCTAAAATAAGCACAATGGCAATGATGATATTCGGAAGCATGTTTAAAATGGTATTCAGCATAGAGACAGCCGGTTTCGAAATGCCGGCGACATCAAGCTGGTCAAGCGCAGAAATGACAACCGGTATTAAAATCAGCACATAAGCGATTGTTCCGATGACTGCAGAAAGGCTTGTATCTTTTAAATAAATAGATAAACCCATACGGGCAGCGAATCTTTCCGTGCCGATGCTTGCAAGGAAATTCGTAATGATGTCACGTACAAGACGGGCAACAAGCCAGCCGATTAAAACGATAAGCGCCGCAGCAAATAATTTCGGCAGAAAAGCGAGTACGCTTTCCATCATATTTGTAAACGGGCCTGAAATGCCGCTGATTTTCAAAGAAGATAAGACCCCTGGGAGGAAAACGAGCAGCACAAGGTAAAAGACAATTTGTGAAGCGGCATTGACTGCCTGATGAATATCTTTCCCTTCAGACACCAAATTCCACTTGCGCACCTTGTCACTCGTGCTCAGCTTCATCCCGATTTTTTTGACAAGGAAGCTCAATACAGAGGCTGCAGCCCATCCTAACAGCAGGAGGAGTCCGGCCTTCAGCACGCTCGGGATAGCCGCTGTAATTGCGGAAAGCATGCTGACAAACGGTGATGCCACTGTTGTCAGGTGCAAAATGTTAAAGAATAAAATAAAGACGATAATCAATGCAATAAAATAAACGACCTTGCTTATGACTTTTTCCGAGGAATAGCGTGATGGCTTTTTTCCAGCAAAGAGCTTGTCGTCGATTTTTGTATTTCTGAGCCCTTTGTATACCGTTTTTTCAATGATTTTAGCGATAGCCCATCCGATTAATAAGACGAGTAAGGCAATGATTAAGTTTGGCAGCTTACTGAGATAAGAAGAAAGCATGTCTGCTACATTCAATTGGTATCGCTCCTTTTTTTCGTAATATGATGTGTTTTTACCCACTGACACAATCGGCAAACAGCTGAATGTGCGGGGCGAATTTTTTTCTTGCCCAAGTGCGGCTATCATCTTTTGTCAGGCGGGCTCATACATTATAGATAAGTCCAAGTAGGGGGGATTCGGTTGAACGCGGAGGAGAAGAAGGGATTACAGCGGGCAATTGAGGAAATTACCGAAATTGCAAAGGGATTCGGCCTTGATTTCTACCCGATGAGATATGAAATCTGCCCGGCTGAAATTATTTATACATTCGGCGCGTACGGGATGCCGACAAGATTCAGCCACTGGAGCTTCGGCAAGCAGTTTCACAAAATGAAGCTGCATTATGATCTTGGATTAAGCAAGATTTATGAGCTGGTCATTAACTCAGATCCATGCTACGCTTTTTTGCTGGACAGCAACTCACTGATCCAAAATAAATTGATTGTTGCTCACGTTCTCGCCCATTGTGATTTCTTCAAAAACAACTGCCGCTTCCAAAACACGAAGCGCGATATGGTGGAAAGCATGGCGGCAACGGCCGAGCGGATTAAACACTATGAACAGGTTCACGGGATAAAGGAAGTCGAGGCTTTTTTAGACGCGATCCTATCGATTCAGGAGCATATCGATCCGTCTTTGGTCCGTCCGAAGCTCCTATGGAGTGTGGATGATGAGGAAGAGGAGCTTGAAGAGGCAGCGACGCCTTACGATGATTTATGGTCTTTAGATGAAAAGAAACCGAAAAAACAAGTGAAAAAATCAAAAAAACCTTTCCCGCCGCGGCCGGAAAAAGATATTCTGCTTTTTATCGAGGAGCATTCCCGGGATCTAGAGCCGTGGCAGCGTGATATTTTAACGATGATGAGAGAGGAAATGCTTTATTTCTGGCCTCAACTGGAAACAAAGATTATGAATGAGGGCTGGGCTTCCTATTGGCACCAGCGAATTATACGTGAGCTTGATTTAACTTCTGATGAAGCGATAGAGTTTGCCAAGCTGAATGCAGGTGTCGTCCAGCCGTCCAAAACGGGTATCAACCCTTATTATTTAGGACTGAAAATTTTTGAAGACATTGAGGAGCGGTACAACAACCCGACTGAGGAAATGAAGAAAATAGGCGTAAAGCCTGACTCGGGCCGGGAGAAAATGTTTGAGGTCAGGGAAATTGAATCCGATATCTCTTTCATCCGCAATTATTTAACAAAAGACTTAGTCATGCGGGAGGATCTTTATTTATTTCAAAAGCAGGGCAGAGATTATAAAATCGTCGATAAAGAGTGGGAGTCGGTGCGCGACCAGCTCGTGAGCATGCGGGTAAACGGCGGGTTTCCGTATTTGACAGTAAACGACGGCGATTATATGAAAAATAACGAGCTCTATATTAAGCATTGGTATGAGGGCATAGAGCTGGATTTGAAATATTTGGAGAAGGTGCTCCCTTATTTATTTCAGCTTTGGGGGAGAAGCGTGCACATCGAGTCTGTGCTTGAGGATAAGGAAGTCGTGTTTTCGTATGACGGAAAAGGTGTTCACCGCAGGTACCTTTAAAAAAAGAGGATGCAGCGTTCTGCATCCTCTTTTTTTATTTTCCTGTTTTCAAAATCTTAAAGATAATTTTTGCCTGGTCGGTATTGTTAATCAGTCCGCGGAATTTCTCTTTTCCTGGACCGTACGCGTATACCGGCACTTCTTCGCCCGTATGATCGGTACTCGTCCAGCCGCTGTTAGACCGTGTGTTCAGGATCTTGATGATGGCTTTATAGGCGCCTTTGTCCTTGTCAGCCTGGGCTGCTGTTTCAACGCTTTTGATTTCTTCAGTTGTGAAGTCAAGGTCAGTATAGCGGGCGAGCACATCTTTTGCCGGTTTGCCCTCATTGATTTTCTTTGCCATAAATTCAGGTGTTTTTTTGGCGGCGAGAATCGGCTCCGCGTGCCAATTCTTTTCGCCGTTTGCGCCAATGGTAAATCCGCCGGTTGTATGGTCAGCAGCTGCAATGACAAGCGTGTGTTTATCTTTTTTCGCAAAGTCAATCGCGGCTTTATAGGCCTGTTCAAAATCTTTAACCTCGCTCATGGCTCCTACTGTATCATTGTCATGGGCCGCCCAGTCGATTTGGCTGCCTTCGACCATTAAGAAAAATCCTTTTTTATTTTGGTTCAGACGGTCAATGGCTGAAACCGTCATGTCTTTGAGAGAAGGTGTTTTGCTGTCACGGTCCAGCGCTTTAGCAAGCCCTCCGTCTGCGAAAAGCCCAAGCACCTGCTGATCTTTATTCTTCTTCAGCGCTTGTTTTGTTGTCACATAGCTGTAGCCTGCTTGTTTGAATTCCTTCGTTAAATTTCTGTCCTTACGGTTAAAATACGATTTTCCGCCGCCAAGCAAAACGTCTATTTTTTGTTTGCCTTTTATTTTGTCATCCATATAGCTGTTGGCGATTTGGTCCATGTTTTTCCGAGATTCGTTGTGGGCGCCATATGCGGCAGGGGTGGCGTGATTTATTTCAGACGTTGCGACAAGACCGGTCGATTTGCCTTGCTGTTTGGCTTCTTCGAGCACAGATTTTACTTTTTTTCCGCTTTGATCGACGCCAATTGCATTGTTATATGTCTTAATGCCTGTCGCCAATGCAGTTCCGGCTGCAGCTGAGTCCGTAATATTATAGTCAGGGTCATCCGGGTGCGTCATCATCATGCCTGTCAGGTTCCGGTCAAATTCAGTTAACTTCGGGTTATTCGGTGTTTCACCGTTATTTTTCATGGAACGGTAGGCGTTTATGTACGATGCTCCCATGCCGTCACCAATCATCACAATGACATTTCTGATCTCGTCTTTGTTTTGTTTTTTGGCGCTTGCTTTTTCGGTCTGCTGCAGTTCTGCACCGGCGAATATGCCGGCTGTAAGCACGGAAACAGCTGCGATGGGCACAAGTTTTGATTTCAAGTTTTGAAACAGACTCATTTTTTTGCAGGCCTCCTTTAATGTATTCTGTATATTATGTTAGGGGAATTTTGTTAAATGCGGCTGTTGACCGTGTAAACATTAAGTAAAGCATTGTAACTGAAATGAAAAACGTCGTTTCGTTATTTTGTCTTATTTGGTTCAAAGCATTCATTTTTCCAGAAAAATCTTTACCTCTCTGTCCTTGCATGATATGTTTGTTTAAATAAAAAAACTGCGGTTCTCCGCAGCTTTCCCCGAATACTCTTTATCACTCATTCTTCCAATATGTGTGTAGACCCCGAAAGTTTTTCATTTATTTCCTTTAAGTTGAAAAACCTCCCAAATCACATGACAAAAGGACTCGTTTTTTGTCACCTTTGAAACGAAAATGAAATATTTAATACCCTTACAAACTTTTTTTTAGAACGAATAATTAAGAAATTTGTCACATGAAGTCAAGTCTATTTCTATTGGGAATCTATCCTTATAATAGAAAACAATAAGATTAATTTAAAAAAAGAGATCAATATATATAGATATAAATATTTGGGGAGGAAAATATGAAAAAGCAAATCATTACAGCCACAACAGCAGTAGTTTTAGGATCGACATTATTTGCAGGAGCGGCATCTGCACAAAGCATCAAGGTGAAAAAAGGCGACACGTTATGGGAACTTTCAAGAAAATACGACACAACGATCAGTAAAATTAAATCAGAGAACCACCTTCGTTCAGACATCATTTACGCAGGGCAGACTTTATCGATTAACGGCAAATCTACAAGTTCAAAAAGCAGCAGTTCTTCATCTTCTTCTACATACAAAGTAAAGAGCGGGGACAGCCTTTGGAAAATTTCGAACAAATACGGCATGACAGTCAGTGAACTGAAAAAACTGAATGGCTTAAAATCAGATTTGCTCCGCATTGGACAAGTCCTGAAACTGAAAGGTTCAACAAGTTCAAGCAGCTCCAGCTCATCTAAGGTGTCATCGTCTTCAACTTCTACATATAAAGTAAAGAGCGGAGACAGCCTTTCTAAAATTGCGAGCAAATATGGCACAACAGTTAGCAAATTAAAAAGCTTAAACGGCTTAAAATCAGATTTAATCTATGCCGGCCAAGTGTTGAAAGTGAAAGGAACAAGCTCAAGCACAGGATCAAAAAATGTTTCTTCCAGCACTTCATCATCTTCAAGCAGCAAAACGTCATCTACATCACTTAATGTGAGCAAGCTGGTTTCTGATGCAAAAGCGTTAGTCGGAACGCCATACAAATGGGGCGGAACGACGACTTCCGGCTTTGACTGCAGCGGGTTCATCTGGTACGTACTGAATAAACAAACAAGTGTGGGCAGAACAAGCACTGCGGGCTACTGGAGTTCTATGAAGAGCATTGCCAACCCGTCTGTCGGTGATTTCGTCTTCTTCACAACATATAAATCCGGCCCTTCTCACATGGGGATTTACGTTGGAAACAACAGTTTCATTCATGCAGGATCTGACGGCGTACAAATCAGCAGCCTGAACAACAGCTACTGGAAGCCTCGTTACCTCGGTGCGAAAAGATTCTAATTTTAGAAGGAAACCCGTTCATTGGAACGGGTTTTTTTCATTAGACGGAGCTCATCCGTTTTGGTTGCATCTAAAAATGAAAATGTGATAAAAAATCCAAGAATTTTTTTTCTTTCTTATTTTCATAAAGGGCGATTGCGTAAGCGCCGGCATAGGGCAGCTGTACAGATTGATAAGGGATTTTGATCATCTGTTTCTCTGCCAACTCACGCTTTACCGTAGATAAGGGTAGAAATGAAACCCCGAGTCCTTCCTTGATAAACCGTTTCGTTATATGTGTTTGTGTGACTTTCATTGTTCTCACAAATGGAAATGTCACTCTGACTTGACGGAGCAAGTCGTCCCAGTAATCAGGATGATTGTGGGTCAAAAGCAGGTATTGCTCGAGCACCTCTTTGGCATCAATTTCTTTGTCTGCCATGAAACGCTGATCGGGCGGGGCAACAAGGACAACAGGGTCTTTATATAAGCAGTGGCAGGTTAAAGAGGAAGACTGCACCTTTAAACAGCTCAGTCCGATATCTGCTTCCCCGGCTTTAATCAGTGACGCGATTTCTGCCGATTCAAAAATCGTTACTGCCATTTCAGTTTCTGTATTCATTGCTGTGTACCGCTTCATGACAGATGGAAGCACAGTATCTGCGATAAGCGGAGAAACTGCGAGCTGTAAGGTTTGACAGTAGCCTTGTCTCACTCTGTGAAGCTCTGCCATGCTGTTTTCGTAATCATCAAGAAGCCTGAGTGCATACGGCAAATAAGCCCTGCCTTCATCAGTCAGCTGGATCTTCCTGCCTTTGCGCTCGAACAGCTTGCAGCTGATTTCTTTTTCTAATTGCTTAATATGCACGGTCACAGTAGGCTGAGATAAAAAAAGCGTTTCCGCTGTTTTTCGGAAGTTTTCATATTTCGCAGCGGTCACAAAGGTGTGTAGCCATTTAAAATCCATTTCTCTTCTCCCTCTGATTAATAATTTTAATTAATTCCCTTTAAAATATTCAATATTTTTTAAATATTATATTTACTATAATAACAGAAAAGGATAGGGGGAATACAATTGGTACATTACGGATTAAAGGGAATTACATGTGTGGAAACATCTATCAGCCATATTGATGGCGAAAAAGGCCGCCTGATTTACAGAGGGCATCATGCAAAAGACATCGCCCTGAATCACAGCTTTGAAGAAGCGGCTTATTTAATTTTATTTGGGAAACTGCCGTCATCTGAAGAATTGCAGACATTTGAAGAGAAGCTTGCTGCGGAGCGGCATTTGCCGGAACACATAGAGCGCTTGATTCAGTCACTGCCAAACAACATGGACGATATGTCGGTGCTGAGAACGGTTGTTTCAGCATTGGGGGAAAATGCGTACACGTTTCATCCGAAAACAGAAGAAGCAATTCGGCTGATTGCAATCACGCCTTCCATCATTGCGTACAGAAAACGATGGACGCGAGATGAAAAAGCAATTGCGCCATCTTCCCAGTACGGACATGTCGAAAACTACTATTACATGCTCACAGGTGAACAGCCTTCAGAGGCAAAAAAGAAAGCGCTTGAAACATATATGATTCTGGCCATGGAGCACGGCATGAACGCCTCCACTTTTTCTGCACGTGTCACATTATCTACAGAGAGTGATTTAGTGTCAGCTGTCACTGCTGCTCTCGGCACGATGAAAGGCCCGCTGCACGGAGGCGCTCCTTCTGCGGTGACCAAAATGCTTGAAGACATTGGAGAAAAAGAAAATGCTGAAGCTTATCTGACAAAAAAACTCGAGAAAGGAGAGCGCCTGATGGGGTTCGGCCATAGGGTGTACAAGACGAAGGACCCGCGGGCAGAAGCTCTGAGACAGAAAGCAGAAGAGGTGGCCGGCAATGACCGCGACCTTGATCTTGCACTGCACGTAGAAGCAGAAGCGATTCGTTTGCTTGAAATCTACAAACCGGGACGCAAGCTATATACAAATGTTGAATTTTATGCGGCTGCTGTGATGAAGGCGATTGATTTTGACGATGAATTGTTCACACCGACCTTTTCAGCAAGCCGAATGGTAGGGTGGTGCGCCCATGTGCTGGAACAGGCAGAAAACAACATGATTTTCCGCCCGTCAGCGAAATATACAGGTGCCATTCCTGAAGAAGTTCTTTCATAACATATTTTGCTGTTTATTCGCTTCTATAGCGTGGTAACGTTCAGTATCAACCACATGTCTAGGAGTGAAGAATATGAACCCAATGGACAGACAAACAGAAGGGCAAGAGCCGCAGCATCAGGACAGACAGCCGGGCATTGAGTCACAAATGAATCCGCTGCCTCTGTCAGAGGACGAGGATTATCAAGGAAGCGGAAAACTGAAAGGAAAAGTCGCGATCATTACTGGGGGCGACAGCGGAATAGGGAGGACGGCAGCGATTGCGTTTGCTAAAGAAGGGGCCGATATCTCCATTCTTTACTTAGATGAGCATTCTGACGCAGAGGAAACGCGTAAACGGATCGAAAAGGAACATGTCCGCTGCCTGCTTATCCCGGGAGATGTCAGGGACGAGAACCATTGTGAACAAGCTGTGCAGCAAACAGTGGACCATTTTGGTAAACTCGATATCTTGGTGAACAACGCTGCTGAACAGCATCCGCAGGACAGCATTCTCAATATTTCAACAGAACAGCTGGAAAAAACATTTCGCACAAACATTTTTTCCATGTTTCATATGACGAAGAAAGCTTTGCCTCACCTTAAAGAGGGGAGTGCCATTATTAATACGACATCGATTACCGCTTATGAAGGCGATACGATGTTAATTGATTATTCCAGCACAAAGGGTGCGATTGTCTCCTTTACGCGGTCCATGGCGATGTCCCTTGCGGATAAAGGCATCAGAGTGAATGCGGTGGCGCCCGGCCCAATTTGGACACCGCTTATTCCGGCGACATTCCCGGAGGAAAAAGTGAAACAGCATGGCTTGGATACCCCAATGGGAAGACCGGGACAGCCGGTTGAGCATGCAGGCGCCTATGTCCTGCTGGCGTCTGATGAATCTTCCTATATGACAGGTCAGACCATCCACGTAAATGGCGGCCGTTTTATTTCAACATAATGAAACGAAAAACCAGCATGATTGCTGGTTTTTTTGCGTGGCAAGATATTTCAAAATAAAAAATTTGTCGATTTTTCCAAAAATTTTGTTTTCATTTTTGTGATTTTATATATAATATTGAGTAGGAGAAAGGAATGATTCGCCACCGGTACAAATAGAGTAGAAAAAAAGAAAAATGACCATTGTCACTCATGAATTCAGAAAATTCAAATAAAATATATAAAAATAGATAATTAGTCTAGGAGTTGAAGGGGAATGAAAGGGAGCGTATTTAGGAAGAAAAGCATTCAGGATTTACTCGCTGCGACGAGCGGTGAAAAATCTTTAAAAAGAGAATTAGGGGCATTCGACTTAACATTGCTTGGAATAGGAGCCATTATTGGCACAGGGATTTTTGTACTGACGGGAACAGGTGCAGTCACGGCTGGTCCCGGACTAACCGTTTCATTTGTTGTAGCGGCGCTGGCTTGTTTATTCGCTGCCCTGTCTTACGCAGAATTTGCTTCAAGTGTGCCTGTTTCTGGTTCGGTGTACACATTCACTTATGCGACTTTGGGAGAGCTTATGGCCTTCATTATCGGGTGGGATTTAATTTTAGAGTACATGCTGGCGGTAAGCGCGGTGTCAGTCGGCTGGTCTGGTTATTTCCAATCGTTTTTATCAGGGCTCGGCATTCATCTTCCGGTTGCTTTAACAGCGGCACCTGGGGCGGTAAAAGGTACATTTACCATTTTTAATCTGCCTGCATTCGTGATTGTGATGGCGATAACGTTTTTGCTTTATTTAGGGATCAAAGAATCAAAAAGAGTCAACAACATCATGGTTATCTTGAAAGTGCTTGTCGTTCTGCTGTTTATCGCGGTGGCAGCCGTTTACGTGAAGCCGCATAACTGGCAGCCGTTTATGCCGATGGGCTTTGGCGGCGTATTCAGCGCAGCGGCGCTCGTATTCTTTGCTTTTATCGGATTTGACGCTGTATCCTCTGCTGCGGAAGAGACAAAAAATCCTGCGAAGGATCTGCCTAAAGGCATTATTTTCTCATTATTGGTTTGCACGGTTTTATATGTCACCGTATCAGCGATCATGACAGGGGTTATCCCGTTTGCCCAGTTTGCGGGTGTGGATCATCCGGTTTCTCTCGTCCTTCAAAGCGCCGGGCAAAACTGGGTGGCAGGCATCATTGATATTGGCGCCGTTTTGGGAATGACAACAGTTATGCTTGTGATGCTTTATGGACAGACACGCGTCATGTTTGCCATGTCGCGTGATGGACTGGTGCCGGGTTCACTTTCTAAGGTGCATCCAAAGCACAAAACACCTTATGTAGCCACTTGGTTTTTCGGAACGATGTCGGCGCTTCTAGGCTCACTTGTTCCGCTGGATGAACTTGCAAAACTGGTAAACATCGGAACGCTGTCAGCGTTTGTGCTGATTTCTGTGGCAGTTATTGTTTTGAGAAAGAAACAGCCGGATCTTCCGAGAGCCTTTAAATGCCCAGGGGTTCCGGTTATCCCAGGCCTGGCGATTCTGTTCTGCCTGTTCTTAATTTTAAATCTTGGATGGGTGACGATTGTCCGCTTCCTTGTGTGGCTGTTAATCGGCTTGGCAATCTATTTCCTGTATTCAAGAAAGCATTCAAAATTAAATCAATAATCTTGTGATTAAGAGAGCGGCCATACAGGCCGCTCTCTCTTTTATGTTCTTGGCAAATGAATCTATAGAAATGAAGACAAAAATAAGAGATAATATAGGCTGGAAAGGAAGTGACGTTTATTGTCTGAGCAAAAACCAGTCCAATGGGCTTCGAAAATCGGTTTCGTCATGGCAGCCGCCGGCTCGGCTATCGGCTTAGGCGCGATATGGAAGTTCCCTTATGTAGCGGGGACCAATGGAGGAGGCGCCTTTTTTCTTATCTTTGTGTTATTTACCATTCTCTTGGGCTATCCGCTTTTAGTGGGAGAATTTATTTTTGGAAGACGGAACCAGACGAATGCCATTGATGCATATAAAAAAGAAGCGCCGAGAACAGCTTGGTTTCTTACAGGATGGATCGGCGTGGCCGCATGTTTCTTAGTGCTGTCGTTCTACAGTGTAATCGGAGGATGGATTTTGCTATATATAGTGAAAACAGCGTCAGGATCACTGTCAGGGCTTACCCAAGCACAGTATGGCGCTCTTTTTGCTTCTATTATTCAAAATCCTATGCAGACACTCGCGGCTCAGCTTGTTTTTATGGTGTTGACTGTTATAGTAGTCGCCAGGGGTGTTCAAAAAGGGATTGAACGAGTCAGTGCGGTGATGATGCCGATTTTGTTTTTACTGTTTATTCTGCTCGTTCTTCGGTCTCTCACACTTAATGGTGCGATGGAAGGCGTAAAATTTTTGCTTGTGCCTCATTTCGGCGATCTGACTCCGGAATCCATATTATTCGCGCTGGGACAAGCCTTCTTTACGTTAACACTGGGGGTTTCGGTGATGGTGACTTACAGCTCCTACTTGCCGAAAACACAAAACGTCCCACGCTCGGCAGCCTCCATTGTCGTGATGAATATCATTGTGACTCTCTTGGCGGGCTTGGCCATTTTTCCGGCGGTTTTCTCATTCGGGTTTCAGCCAAATGAAGGTCCGACATTGCTGTTTACAGTGCTTCCGGCTGTTTTTGAACAGCTTCCGTTCGGCACCTTGTTTTTTATCGGCTTTCTCGTTGCGTTTTTATTTGCAGCCTTAACCTCCGCTTTTTCGATGGTTGAAATTATTGTGGCTACGATCGGAAAAGGGGACGAAAAGAAGAGAATAAAACTGTCATGGACGAGCGGGCTTTTGATCTTCTTGGTCGGAATCCCTTGTTGCTTGTCTTATGGTGTATTGAGCGATGTACACATGTTTGGTAAAACGTTTTTTGATATTGCCGATTTTACCGTCAGCAATGTTTTGATGCCATTAGGCGCTCTGTTAATTTCTCTTTTTATCCCGCTGAAAATTCCGAAACAAGAGCTCTTGGCAGAAATGAGAAACGGATCAAATGCAAGTAAAGCATTCTTTTATACATGGTTTTATTTGCTTCGTTTTATCGTGCCGTTGGCAATTATTATTGTATTCTTAAATTTAATCGGTATTTTATCATTTTAAACAACAGGCTCCGTTCCCGGAGCCTGTTTTGTTTAACAAGACGAGATCAGCGGAGTCCACGCCATTTTCAGTTTTTGGATACCGAGCCTAATGTCCTCTTCTGACAATCCGCCATAACCGATTAAAACAGAAACAAATGGCGGCTGTCCTTTATAAGAGGGAGATACGGGGTAGATGATTACACCATTGTCGGCGGCTGCTTTAATTGCTTCTTCCTCACCTGCTGGAAACAAAAGCCGCAGCACGATATGAAGCCCGGAGTTTTTTCCGAGAACTTCAACGCTGTTTCCTAGTTCAGACCGTATGGCCTCTAACAGGACAGCGTGTTTTTTTCGGTATAAGGCTCTCATTCTGTTTACATGTTTTTGCCACTCTCCGCTTTCGATGAAGTCCGCCAGTGCCATTTGCGAGTGGGAAGAGACCGTTTGCTTCATTAAATGAGCGTTTTTTCCGACCGATTCCATCAGCGCGGGAGGCAAAATCATGAAGCTGAGCCGCAAGGTAGGCAGCAGTGATTTTGAAAAAGTGCCGAGATAGATGACTCTGCCATTCGGATCAAGCCCTTGCAAAGACGGAATGGGCTGGCCGCTGTAGCGAAATTCTCCATCGTAATCATCCTCGATAATGAACGAGTGTGCTTCTTTTGCCCATGCCAGAAGCTCCTGTCTGCGGGCTATCGTCATAATGGTCCCGAGCGGAAACTGATGCGAAGGAGTCGTATACAAGAGGTGCGGATTCCGCTGTTTAAGCTCACCTGGCAGGACGCCTTCTTCATTAGAACAAATAGGAATGACAGTCATGTGATTTGCTTCAAACATCCTTCTTGACCGGTGAAATCCCGGTTCTTCAAAACCGATTTTTGTTCCGCGCCCAAGCGTAAGACAAAGAATTTGCAGAAGCACGGTGGTTCCTCCGCCGATGATGATCTGGCCGGGCTCGCAATTTACTCCCCGAGACAGCCTGACATAATGGGCAATCATCTGCCTGAGTTCAGGTTCTCCTAGAGGATCGCCAGAGGTGTGGAACGATCCGGAATAGCGGTCCAGACTTTTTACTATGCTTTTTCTCCATGCGTTAAAGGGGAAGTGTGCCGGATCAACATTGCCTTGGTGAAAATCAATAGCAGGTGCGTTTTCTTCATGTAAGACCGGTTGCGTAGACTGCTGAAAATGTACAGGAGCCGCTGGGAAGTCTGCTTCTACTCCCGCCGCGAACCAGCCGACTTTTGGCTTGCTTTTGACATAGCCCTCAGCAGTTAATTGCTCGTAAGCACGTTCGATTGTTGCCGTACTGACACCGAGCGAGCCGGAGAGCATGCGTTTTGACGGAAGCTTTGTTCCCTTCGTTATTCTCGCATGTGAAATTTCTTGTTTAAAAAAGGTATAAAGCTGCTCATACAGCGGTGTTTTGCTTTTTTTATCAAGAAACGGCGTGATATCCATCGTATATCTCCTTTATATCTGGCATGGTCATTTTTTCTGATATTGGCTATTTGGCAAATGCCATTTATTAGCTATGATCATTGTAACGAAAGGAAAGGGGATTGAGAAGATGATACATATGAAACAACTAACCACGAAAGAAGAATGGGCCGAGTCGTTTCCGGTAATGAGTGAATTGAGAACAGAACTGGATGAAGAGACGTATTTACAAAGGCTTGAAGCCTGTGTGCGGAAAGAATCGTATATGCTGTTTGCCTTATATGAGGATACAGCAATCAGGGCGCTGTGCGGCGCGCTGCCGAGGGTTTCCATTCATAAAGGAGAGCACTTATGGATTGCGGATCTTGTGACAACCGCGCCTTGCCGATCAAAGGGATACGGCAAAATGCTTTTGGATTATGCCGCAGACTGGGCGAGAAAAGCCGGATTTGGCTCTGTCAGTCTTTCATCTGGCCTTCAGCGTAAAGACGCACACCGATTTTATACAGACAAAATGGGCTTTACTATAGAAAGCTACTTGTTTCGAAAGCCAGTGTAATGAAAAAAGACGCCTCTTCAGGCGTCTTTCTTTTAAAAGCCAAACTGTAAATTGGTATCAACAGATACAATGGTATACACACAAATAATTACAAAGAGATTAAGGACGACGCCGAGCAGGCCGGGGCCTGTGCGCCCTCTCTTGATGAAGAGCTCAATAATGCCAAACGGAACGGCAGCCATGGCGAACGGAAGCATTTGATAGGAATAAATTGTGACGTTGCTGATAATCGCCAAATTCAGCAAGAGCAGGGACAGAATCGCTGTCCCGACTGAAATCCAGCCGAATACATTGTGTTCTTTAAAAATTCTTACCAGTTCCATAATTCCACCTCGCCGACATTCGCTGATTTTACAGATTTGTTTTTCAGCATGCGTTGAATTTCCTTTGTTGGTCCTGTAACGACCGAACCGTATACATTGACACCGTTTTTCTCTACATAATCCAATCGGTTATCCACTTTCAGGTCTTTTCGTTTGGAAATGACCTGTGCCCATTTTTCATGCTTGGACATGAATGTCAGGGCGTTGATAAACTGATCGCCATTTGATTTGCCTTTTGAATTAAGCGCAGCCAAGAACTTTGAATCCTTTCCAGGATAGCCAAGCGGCTCTGCGTATACTGTATCGTTTGTGTTTTTCTCTGTTTCGATTGCATTCCATAAAAAGCTCACATCATAGCCTTTGAACTTGTTATACACTTCTTTTGTCGGGTATGCGCGGTCATATGAGAGGTAGACCTCGGATACAGTTCCTTCAGGCAATGTCTTTAACGTTTTTTCTGCTTTTGCGGTTGTTTGTTCTGACGCACTTGATGGGTGTGTAAAGTAATGGCCGGTTTTATGCACTTCTAGGTCATAGTAGTTAACGGCCGGCGCTTTCACTTTATTATAAAACATCTCAACCCGTTCATTCCCTACTGCGACCGTCTTCGTACCGATCTGCTTTTGCAGCGGGAATTCCGTATTCATGCCAAACAGCTTCACTTGGCTTTTCAGTCCGGATGTATCGACAAGAACATTCGGCATAGTTAGGGCTACAGTGACTGCGGCGGTTTCCATAAACTCATTGCCGGTGCTGTGTTTTCCTCCCATTCCGTAATAGAGGTAGCTTCCCAGCGTACAAAGCGGCAAAATCATCAATGTCGAAATGACGGCAAGCACAGAAATTCGCAAATAAGACTTGCGTTTGCCGTAGGCTAAAATCGCTTTTTGTTTTTCAGGACTGATGCTGACATCCCAATCGTTATCGTCCTGCAGCTCGCTGTCAATCAATTCCTGATACACTTCGAGCTTCTCAAGTTCTTCCTCAAATGCGGTCATTTCCTGGTCGCTCATTTCCCCGTTTTTATATTGATCAAAACGCTTTTTAAATTCTTCATTCATCATTAACACCTCTATTATAAAGTGCTTTCAGCCGCTGTCTGGCACGAAATAAAACACTTTTAAAATTCGCCTCTGAAATATTCATAATATGGGATGCTTCTTTGTAATTTAACTCTTTTAAATAATATAGCGTTAAGGCCTCCCGATAATTATCGGGGAGCTCGGACATATAACCAGTCAGCACTTCCTTTATCTCTACCTGGTGGGCAGGGCTCTGAACAGCATTTTGAAAGAGGCTTCCGATCAAGTCATCAGAAATGGTTACTTCTTTCTTATGCTTTCTGACGTAATCAATGAAGGCGTTTCGCGCCACTTGAAAAAGCCAGGGCTTTACTTTGCTGTGATCATAGGAGTGAATGTGTATGTATGCCCGCATAAAGGTTTCCTGCAGCAAGTCTTCGGCAAGATGCTTGTCTTTTGTCATGGAGAGCAGGAACCTGTAAACATCATTCATGTACATTTGGTAAATTTCATCGATCGTCACTGCCTTTTCTCCCCTCTATCTTATACACGTATAAGAAAGGTTTAAAGTTACACATTACGTGCAAACGGCTTTTTTATACCTAATCAAACACCATTTATATATAGTAACCAAAATTGGCCGCAAAAGATAGTACCGAGAAATGTTTAACATTTTTGCCAGCGGGGAAAAGATAGTGAAAAAGTGAAGGAGTGGCACAATGGAATATACCAGTATAGCAGACACAGGAATCAAAGCCTCCAGAATCGGCCTCGGCACATGGGCGATTGGCGGAACCATGTGGGGAGGCACGGACGAAAAAACATCAATCAAAACAATCCGCGCCGCTCTTGATCAGGGGATCACACTGATTGACACCGCGCCGGCTTACGGCTTCGGGCAGTCCGAGGAAATCGTCGGGAAGGCGATAAAGGAGCACGGCAAAAGAGATCAGGTGATTCTCGCAACAAAAACGGCTCTGGACTGGAAGAACAACCAGCTGTTCCGCCATGCGAACAGAGCGAGAATCATAGAGGAAGTCGAGAATTCTTTGAAACGGCTTCAAACGGATTATATTGATCTTTATCAGGTGCATTGGCCTGATCCGCTTGTGCCAATTGAAGAAACGGCTGAAGTCATGAAGGAATTATATGATGCCGGGAAAATCCGGGCGATTGGCGTCAGCAATTTTTCAGTTGAGCAAATGGATACATTTCGCGCCGCTGCACCGCTTCATACGACTCAGCCGCCATATAATCTGTTTGAAAGAGAAATTGAAGAGAATGTACTACCGTATGCGGAAGACAAACAGATCACAACATTATTATACGGCAGTTTATGCAGAGGGCTGTTAACAGGCAAAATGACCGAAGAGTATACATTTGAGGGCGACGATCTGCGAAATCACGATCCGAAATTCCAGAAGCCCCGCTTTAAAGAGTATCTTTCTGCTGTCCATCAATTGGACGAGCTGGCGAAGGCACGTTATGGAAAATCAGTGATTCACTTGGCCGTCAGATGGATCTTAGACCAGCCGGGGGCGGATATCGCTCTTTGGGGGGCAAGAAAGCCTGAGCAGGTTGGGGCGGTATCTGAGATTACAGGCTGGACACTGAGCAGTGAAGATCAAAAAGACATCAGTACCATATTGGAAAATACGATATCAGACCCGGTCGGGCCGGAGTTTATGGCACCTCCGACCAGGGAGGAAATATAACAAAAGCTGAGGGCGAATCCTCAGCTTTTTCGCGTTTTAACCTGAGAAATCATAAAAATTAGTACCAGGTAATAAAAAATGTTGTTATAATAAGTAACAGAAAGAATCATTGATTACGACAAAGGAAGTGCGATATGTATAAGTTTTGTGCTAATGCTTTAAAAGTTATTCTTTCTCTTCGCGGAGGAGTGAAGGTGTATAACAAAGAAAACCTTCCGGCCGATTCAGGTTTTGTCATCGCGTGTACACACTCTGGCTGGGTTGATGTGATCACACTCGGAGTCGGGATTCTTCCTTATCAAATACACTACATGGCGAAAAAAGAGCTGTTTCAAAATAAATGGATCGGTTCGTTTCTGAAGAAAATTCATGCCTTTCCGGTAGATCGGGAAAACCCCGGGCCAAGCAGTATTAAAACACCGATTAAGCTGCTGAAAGAAGGAGAGATCGTAGGTATCTTCCCAAGCGGAACAAGAACCTCTGAGGACGTGCCTTTGAAAAGAGGTGCGGTAACGATTGCGCAAATGGGGAAAGCGCCGCTCGTTCCCGCTGCTTATAAAGGGCCTTCAAGCGGAAAGGAATTATTCAAAAAAGGTAAAATGAAGCTTATTATCGGTGAACCTCTTCAACAGGCTGATTTTGCCCACCTGCCGTCAAAGGAAAGACTCGCAGCAATGACAGAGGCTTTGAATAACAGTATTAAAGAGCTTGAAATGAAGCTGGAGCAGTTATAAACCATCATTACTTGCACGCACTGGTTTCCCGATTGTTTATAAGTTCCTTGGCAATTAGCTATACTAATTGAGGAATTGATTATTGGGAAAGGTTACGGAAAATGAAAAAAATCATTGTAGTAGGGGCTGGGATTTTAGGAGCGTCAACAGCATATCAGTTAGCCAAAATGGGGGCTGAGGTTCTTGTTATAGATCGGAAAGATAAGGGACAGGCCACCCATGCGGCGAAAGGCATTATTTGTCCATGGCTGTCACCCAGGAAAAATCAGGCGTGGTACAGGATGGCGAAGGCAGGAGCCCACTTTTACCCCTGTTTCATAGAGGAGCTTAGAAAAGAAGGCGAGAAAGAAACGGGTTATGCTCCTGTTGGTGCTCTTAGTGTACATCACGAGAAAGAAAAGATAGAAAAAATTGAAAAAAGGGTGCAGGAACGTAAACCAGATGCCCCGGAAATCGGTGAGATTTCCTTTCTTTCTGAAATGAAAACCGCTGGAATGTTTCCGATGCTGGCTAAACGGTACCATTCCATTCATATAAGCGGAGCAGCCCGAGTGGATGGTGAAGTGCTGAGAGATGCATTAGTTCGTTCTGCTCAAAGAATGGGAGCCGTTTTTTTAACAGGCGATGCCAAGCTTCAATATCATTCAAAACGAGTGACAGGCGTATCCGTCGGTGATGAAAGTTATGCTGCTGACGAGGTGATTGTTTGTGCCGGTGTATGGGCAGACCAATTGCTGGCGCCTTTAGGCATTCACTTCAAAGTAAGCGTGCAAAAAGCGCAAATCATATATGTGCAGGTTCCGGCCGCAAACAATATGGAAAGCTGGCCTGCTGTGATGCCGCCTTCTAAGGAATATCTGTTAGCTTATGCTGACAAGAGAATGGCCATCGGAGCGACTCGTGAAGATAACATAGAAGGACATGATGTACGGATAACGGCCGGCGGGCTGCAGGAGTTGTTGAACAAGGGGTTAGAAATGGCTCCTGGTTTAGAAAACAGCACCTTTCAGGAGGCAAGAGTCGGTTTACGCCCTTTTACCCCAGGTGATGTGCCGGTGATCGGACGTCTTCCCGGCTGGGACGGGATAATAGCAGCAAATGGGCTTGGATCGTCAGGATTGACTATGGGGCCCTATATGGGGCAACAGCTGGCGAAGCTGGCTCTCAAAATGGATGTAGATATCAATTTAGAGGATTATGATATAAAAAAAGCAGCAGAAGTTCATTGAACATCTGCTGCTTTTTGGTGTTTATTTGTTTGACAATGACAGCTGATCCTCTGGCAGTGCTTTGAGTGAACCGTCATTATTTAACACATTACGCCATGTATAACGCGGTTCATAACCAAGGATCTTTTTCGCTTTATCAATTGCCATCAGCGTTTCATATCCTTTTATATCTCTTTTTAAAGAGACATCCGGGAAAAACCGCTTAACTAAGTCTTCGCTCGGTTCTTTCATGATGGTGTCCGGCGCAGTAATATGGAAGACATCGTTTCCGAGATTGTTTTTTTCGACTGCAAGAAGGCAAGCTTGTGCAGCATCTCTGACATCACAATAGGCCCATGCATTTTTCTTTTGTATATCTTTTTGCTGCTCGTTCCAGTGCATGCCAGGGATTTTTTCGTACTCATCAGGCTCGTATATATTCGCAAAACGGAGGGTGACGATTTGTGTATTGGTAAGCTTTGAATACATGTCTGAGAGGATTTCAGTCAGCCGTTTTGCCATGGCATAAGATGATTTTACGATCGTCGGGTGCTCCTCGTCTACAGGAAGGTAGCTGAGCTCTTTCGGGACAAACGGATATCCCAGCACCGTTTCACTTGAAGCCCATACCAGCTTAGGGATTTTAAAATCTTTACAGGCTTCCAGGACATTAAAATTGACGAGCATATTATTTTCAAATATCGCCTGGGAGGTATTCCTGACATCGGTCGGAATATTCCCAAGGTGGACCACAGCATCACAGCCCATAATAAGCTGACATACCTGGCCATAATCCCGCAAATCTGCTTGAATAAATTTTTTCGATGCTGATTCTTCTCTTAATAACCGATCTGACGCTGTTACATCATGGCCGGCCTCCAATATTGCTCTTACGGCCCACCGTCCTATTTTACCTGCTGCTCCAGTTACCACTACTTTCATGTTTTCACTCCTTTTTCTCGCTTTTAAATGAGATCCAGTCCCCTGATTAGAATTCCCGAGGATTACCGTTTTATTAGCAGCAGTTTTCATAGGAGAAGAATAGGAATGTTAAGACAAAACATAATAAAAAAGACACCTCAATAAAAGGTGCCTTTTTATATTACGCTTCTTTCGGTTCTCCAGCTTCGATCAGCTCTTCTGTCGCGAGCTTTTTCACTTCAATGTAAGCGACGTGGTGGCCGTCGATTTCGTTGATGATAAATTCGCAGCCTTCTTCGATGATGGAATCGTCTTTTTCAACATCGTATTTTTGGGTAAGGAACCATCCGCCGATTGTATCGACTTCTTCGTTCTCTAAATGAATGCCGAGCAGGTCGTTTACTTGGTCGATTAACACTTTTCCGTCAAGAATATAATGGCCTTCGCCGATTTTGCGAATTTCGTTAATTTCATCAATATCAAATTCATCGCGGATTTCGCCGACAATTTCTTCAATGATGTCTTCAACCGTTACGAGCCCGGCAGTCCCGCCGTATTCATCAGACAGGATGGCCATGTGGACCCTTTCTTTTTGCATTTTGACAAGCAGATCTTGGATCGGCGCAGATTCAATGACATGAATGATCGGGTTGACGAATTGTGAAATCGTGGAATCAACTGATACCTCGCCGCTGATGCAGGCGGTCAGCACTTCTTTAATATTAATAACCCCGATAATGTTATCCTTATCGCCCTCTTCCACAGGGTAGCGGGTATATTTTTCAATCTGAATGATGTCCATCATTTCAGAAATTCTTATATCATGCGGAAGGCTGACAATTTCGGTCCGCGGAATCATAATTTCCTTCGCGAGCCTGTCGTCAAATTCAAAGATTTTATTCACATATTTAAACTCTGACTGGTTAATTTCACCGCTTTTATAGCTTTCAGACAGAATGATGCGCAACTCTTCTTCAGAGTGAGCCAGTTCGTTTTCTGAAACGGTCTCCAGGCCAAATGCTTTTGTCAATAACCGTGCGGAATTGTTCAAAAGCCAAATGAACGGAAACATGATGCGGTAAAACCAAATCAGCGGTTTCGCAAACAGCATAGACACTGCTTCCGCCTTTTGGATAGCGACTGTCTTAGGTGCAAGTTCTCCGACAACAACGTGCAGGAACGTGAT
The DNA here is from genome assembly GCF_021282335.1 of Bacillus sp. G16. NCBI lineage: Bacteria > Bacillati > Bacillota > Bacilli > Caryophanales > Bacillaceae > Bacillus > Bacillus sp. G16. Next base: position 77,360 of record NZ_JAJSOZ010000009.1, read on the forward strand.
AATGGCATACGCAAAAATAAACGATATGACATGTGAAAGGGAACCTGGAACGTTCAATTGTACGAAAAGCGGGTGAAGCATCCTTTCAATCGTTGATTCACCTAAAACCCCTAATCCAATGGAAGTCAATGTAATTCCGAGCTGACACGCAGATAAATATTCATCAAGATGCGTGGTCACTTTTTTTACGGCTATTGCTGCTTTATTTCCTTCCGCGATCAGCTGATCAATCCGTGAGCCTCTGATTCTGATAATGGCAAACTCAGATGCCACGAAAAATGCCGTCAGGGCGATTAAAACAGCGACAAAAATCAAATTCACTATGTCCAATTAGAACCTTCATCCTAGCAATGAGAATGAAGGTAACACCTCCTGTTAGATAAAATGGTTTTAACTTAACAGCAGCATAAATGATTGGAACACGGCGAGCTTTTCGGGCGGGAGCTTGCTTTTCAGCTTGTCACGCTCCTCGGGCTTCAGCCGTTCAAACCGATGCAAGATTCCGGAGATGTTTTGATTCATATGATCAATTTCTAATGCCAGATTTCCAATTTCATCATCAAGTTTAGCTGAAGAGGGAAACTGGTTCTCCAGTCGATCTTTAATATCGGACAGGGCCAATCGCTGCTTCTTGCAATCTACAATAAATATGAGTCGTTTTAGTGCGTTTTCATCGTAGTAACGGTAATTTGAACAGGATCTGGCCGGCGTAAGCAGACCGAGATTCGTATAATAATCAACTGTTCGTTTCGTTACTCCGGCAAGTGCCGCTAGTTCACTGATGCGATATGTCTCAGCCCCATCTATATCCCTCCCAACCATCACGTTATAGTTATGAGAATAGTTTAATATATGAACGGTGTCTTGCACAAGTTTATTGTTTTTGATGAGTTCGCGAAGCTAATTTAGGCAAGAATATAAATTTAGTGTGTTTTTTGAAAATATCCTATAAAAGCATTGACTAAATGATACATATTTTGCATAATCAAGTGTGATACAGAACGAAATCGAAAAAGAAATAAGGGAAGCCATTCGCTGTTGCGGCACGATGGTGGAACATAGGGAACATAAGCAGAGATCAAGGGAAATGGAAACAATCTCACAAGATTTCACCAGGTTAATATCCTGGCGTGCTAAGCATTGATCTTGCGAACTTTATGATATACAATTTTTTATAACTGTATATTTGATTATACTTGTTTTTATTTTTCTGAATATTCAGAATTTATTCTTTTGCACATAAAGGAATAAATGCTGAATGACCGCACTGTATTTCTAATCAAGGCTCTCGTACTATCAGATGGATATAGATTTGCAATTCTGTTTACTGAGCTTGACGATAAGGATAGGAGAGAGTTCATATGAGAGCAGATATAAAGAGGAATTCTTCATTAAAGCCTCCAAAAGCATAATCGAGAAGAGAGTTCAGCGATGATGCGGCTTGGAATTTGCGGTTTTGGCGGTTTGGCAGCCCTTTGCAAATGCTTCTTTAGTAATTCTCTTGGAAATGTATTGCAGGAATTAAGTTCGCCTTTTATCACGCTGTCTGTGCCAGCCTCAATATCTAGCCTGACAGGCAGCCTCATGTCCGCTTCGCAGATGAAATCATTGACTGTCGGTGAGAGTAATTAATGGTTTGCATATATGTATGTCGAAATTAATCTTTTATGGTCTTCGGATAATTTCGCCAAAAGAAATATTGGTCTTGCTCTGCTGTGAAATAATCAGACTTATTACAAAACAGAAAGGAAGACAAAAGATTGAAAGCATATGTTTTTCCGGGTCAAGGCTCTCAATATAAGGGAATGGGCAGCAACCTATTTGATGAGTTTTCAAACCTGACAAAACTAGCAGATGATATTTTGGGATATTCAATTAAGAATTTATGTTTACATGACGAAAACCAAAAACTAAAACAAACTGAATATACTCAGCCGGCCCTTTTTGTTGTGAATGCATTATGCTATTTAAACAAGGTCAATGAAACAGGAAAAATGCCTGATTTTGTGGCTGGACATAGCCTTGGCGAGTATAACGCTTTGTTTGCCGCGGGTGTATTTGATTTTGAAACTGGATTGCGGCTTGTCAAAAAAAGAGGAGAACTGATGGGCAAGGCCGTTAACGGAGGCATGGCTGCAGTCATCGGTTTTTCTGTCCAAAAGATTAAGCACCTATTAAAAGAAAATAGCCTGCCGGTTGATATTGCTAATGACAATTCACCGACACAAATTGTGATTTCTGGTTTGGAATCGGATATCCTGCAGGCGCAGCCTATTTTTGAAAAGGCAGGCGCAGCTGCTTTTATCCCGTTAAAGGTAAGCGGAGCATTTCATTCCCGTTATATGGCGGATGCGAAAAGAGAGTTTTCCGACTTTCTAGAAGGCATACAACTAAAGACTCCAAAAATTCCTGTTATTTCAAATGTTGAAGGAATGCCTTATGTCCGAGATGACATTAAAAAGAATATTACCATGCAAATTACCCATCAAGTCAAATGGACAGACAGCATAAGGTACTTGTCTGCAATTGGGGTGCAGTCCATTGAGGAAGTGGGTCCAGGTAATGTGCTCACGAAGCTGACGCAAAAAATTCAAAAAGAAGCAGAGCCCCTTCAGCTGAATCATAGGAAAGAACAGTCTGAGCCCGTCACAAAGATTACACCGAAGGCTCTTGGCAGCAATGCATTTAAAGAAGAATACGGCTTACAATATGCATATGTGACAGGTTCTATGTATAAAGGGATTGCGTCGGAACAAATGGTGGTACAAGTCGGAAAAGCGGGGATGCTTGGGTTTTATGGAACGGGAGGCATGAAAATTGAATCAATTGAACGAGCAATTCAATGTATCCAACGTGAAATGACAAATGCTGAATCTTTCGGCATGAACTTACTGTGCAGTCCGGACAAGCCTTATATAGAGGAAGAAAGGATAAAATTGTATTTGCAGTATGGAATAAACATTATTGAAGCAGCCGCCTATATCAGCTTAACAGCTCCGCTCGTGATGTATAGGGCTCGGGGTGTCAAACGAAATCAGAATGGAAAGGTTGAAGCGAAAAACCGGATTTTTGCGAAGGTCTCTCGGCCTGAGGTGGCAGAAGTTTTCCTGCGACCTGCCCCGAATCATTTATTGGAGCAGTTAACTAGGGAGGGGAAAATCTCTCGGGAACAGGCCGAATTAATGAGAGAAATTCCGATGGCTGATAATATAACTGTCGAGGCTGATTCTGGCGGACATACGGACAATGGTTCTGCGTACGCTCTCATGCCAGCTATGATTAAGTTGCGGGATAAGATTCATGCTGAATACCGCTATCCCAAAAAAGTACGAATCGGCTCAGCGGGGGGGATTGGAACGCCAGAAGCGGCTGCTGCTGCATTTATGCTCGGCGCTGATTATATTGTGACAGGCTCCATTAACCAGTGTACTGTGGAAGCCGGGACAAGCGATGCCGTAAAGGATTTGCTTCAGCTCGCGAATGTACAAGATACCGATTATGCTCCAGCCGGAGATATGTTTGAAATCGGGGCCAAAGTCCAGGTACTTAAAAAAGGATTATTTTTTCCTGTCAGAGCTAATAAGCTTTATGACTTGTATCGGAATTATAAATCAATAGATGAAATAGATGAAAAAACGAGAAAAATGATAGAAGATAAATATTTTCACCGGACATTTAAAGAAGTTTATGCAGACATAAAAAAATATAGGTCTCCGCATGAGATAGAAAGAGCGGAACGTCAGCCAAAACACAAAATGGCACTTATCTTTAAATGGTATTTCGGAAACGCAACGCGGCTTGCACTAATTGGGGATGAAGAACAAAAAGTAAACTATCAGATTCACTGTGGTCCTGCTCTCGGCGCTTTTAACCAATGGGTCAAAGGATCAGAACTGGAAAATTGGAGAAACCGCCACGTCCATAAAATTGGAAAAAAATTGATAACGGAAACTGCCGATTTATTGAATCAGCGTTATCTCGCGATGGTCAATTAAAGATAGAATTTTAATTTTTAAGTGCGGAAGGGACAGATGAAATTGGCTGGGTTATCCCGGGAAGTTGAAGAAAACTTAAATAAAGGATCATGGATCCGCAAGCTGTTTGATGAAGGCGCAAGGCTGAAGAAAGAGTTCGGGGATAACCAGGTATTTGATTTTTCAATCGGAAATCCGGTTGTTGAACCGCCTGAAGCTTTTAAGAGAGCATTAATAGAGGAAGCTGCCAAAGGCAATCATGGATACATACAAAATCAAGGGCTTCCGGCAGCAAGAGAAAAAGTCGCGCAATTTCTGAGGTCCCGTTTTGAAGCCGAGTTCTTGGCGGAGCGAGTCGTCATGACGGTAGGCGCAGGCGGCGCATTGAATGTCGCGTTAAAAAGTATCGTAAATCCGGGTGAAGAGGTTATTATTCTCGCACCTTATTTTGCCGAGTATAAATTGTATATTGAGAACTACGGGGGAAAAGCTGTCAGCTGCCCGTTGACGTCCCGGTTTGAGATTGATATTGAGGCGGTGAGACAATCGATTACCTCAAAGACGAAAGGGCTGATTCTCAATACACCTCATAACCCGACAGGCACTGTTCTCAGCCAGAAAAATATAGATGATTTAGGCGCTTTATTAAAAGAAATAGAAGAGAAGAGCGGACAGACGATTTATGTGCTGTTTGATGAACCATACAGTCAATTAATCTATGATGAAGAGCTGGCAAATCCGTTTCAATCGTATCATCGTGTGATTTTGGCGAGCTCATTCAGTAAGGATCTCGGCATAGCCGGAGAGCGGCTCGGGTATATCGGATTAGACAGCAAGATGCCGGATGCCGCCCTTTTGATCAACGCTTTTGTGTTCTGTAATCGAACGCTTGGATTTGTGAATGCGCCTGTCATGATGCAGCGGGCTGTGGCAAGAATGGATGATTTAAGAGTAGACGCAAGCGCTTATAAAGAGCGCAGGGATTTAATGGTCGGCATTTTAAAAGAAGCCGGCTTTGAATTTGAAATGCCGAAGGGCGGCTTCTTTGTGTTTCCGAAATCGCCAATTGAAGATGAAGTCGCATTTTGCGTGCATGCTGCCCAAAAATACAAATTATTAATCGTGCCGAGCAGCGGCTTTGGAATGAAAGGGCACTTCCGTTTATCCTTCAGTGTGCCGATAGAACAGATTAAAAACTCACGGGATATCTTTATTGCCTTATATAAAGATTTTGTGTAAAGAGTGAAGCAAGTGGATGAACAATTAGCCTTAAAAGGAGCGCGACTGTCATATCTTTGTTTCCTCGATACAACCGGCTGATGAGATTTGAAGAAGATATCCAACACATGAATAAGCTAGCTAGAAAGCTAACAGTGCGTGCTGTTAGCTTTTTATATTTGTTTGATTCTCCAAGCCTTTGCCAGCTTTTTTATACCTTGCTTTATCGTTTCTTCAGATAATGCACCAAATCCTAGCAGAACGGCAGTGGATGATGCCGATGACGGTTCCAGATGATAAATGGATGATGGGTACACGTTGATGCCCTCTTTTTTCGCGGCAAGAATCAATTCATTTTCAGTCATACCATTCTTTACTTTCAACAAAATATGTAAGCCTGACCCCTGCCCGGAAACGTCTGCTTGATCCTTAAAGAAATAATTTACCGCATCAACTAAAATATCATGTTTCTTTTGGTATAAATGTCGCATTTTCCGCATGTGCCTTGCAAAATCATTTGATTCCATAAACAATTGGAGTGTCTTTTGCAATATAGGGGACACAATCTGATTATAGCTGTGTGTCTGCTGCTGAAAGCGGTGAAACAAAGAGCGGGGTAGGATGAGATAACTGATTCTGAAAGAAGGTGACAAAATCCTCGAGAAAGTACCGATATAAATCACCCTATCATGCTTATCTAGACTTTGGAGCGCCGGGAGCGGACGTCCATTAAAACGGAATTCGCTGTCATAGTCATTTTCGATTATGTAAGCGTTTTTTTCATAAGCCCACTGCAGCAACTCCATTCGCTTTTTAATCGAAAACGTCATACCAAAAGGGAATTGATGAGAGGGGGTTACATAAACGGCTTGAGCCTGGCTATTATATAAATCTTCCATACTAATACCATCAGACTCCAGGGTTATTGAGCGGTAGCTGAAGGATGAGTATTGTTCGAATATTGCTTTTACCCCAATGTTCACAGCTTCTTCAGTACCTACTATTTTGACATCATCCTTCAGTAGATGAAACAAAAGCTGAAGTGAATGATAGGTTCCTGCACTGATTATAATTTGATCTGGTGAACAGCACACCCCCCGTACTTGATGCAAGTACGAAGCAACTTCCTTTCGTAAGCCATATTCACCCTGCAAGTCAGCGTTTTTTTGGAGCAGATGAAGATTTTCAGACGTTAAACATAAACTGCTCCATTTTTTCCATTTTTTAAAAGGGAAATGATAGAGATCGACATGGTCATAATGAAAGTCGAAACTCGCAATTTGATTTTTGGGGTTCTCTTCTTTGGGTTCTCTGGAAGCTTCAGTTTGCAAAACCGATATGGTTTCCGGTGAAACAGCGTAAAAACCGCTTCTAGGCTTGCTTCTGATGTATCCCTCTTCTAGCAATAGTTCATAGGCATCAGCGATAGGCGTTCGGCTGATTTTTAAATATACTGATAGATTTCTGATTGATGGAAGCCTTGTATCCTGTTTGATTCTCCCCGATACGATTTCCTCGCGTATGTATTGGTACAGTTGTATGTACAAAGGGATATTCGATTTTTCATTCAGTAGCGGCGTGAGTTCAATCACTGATAGTACTCCTTTATTAATAAACTGACATCCAAAAGTAAACAAAAACTGACCATTTAACATTTTCTGAAATTTTGATACGGTAATCATAACATTTCTTCAAACTTATGTATATAATTGCTAGATTTTAATAGTTAAGGATTGTAAGATATGCCTGTCACTTTGCCTCATATCAAACTGATGACCCGTATGTATCTGCATGCCAGCCCATAAAAGGTAGCAGAGCCATCAAGCTGAATCTGAGTAAAAATTCATATCCGCCTCCAGTTTTAGTCAGGGAAGTACTGAGAAGAAAACATGCGATTATATCCGACATCGAATGCTCCGACAGTGCTCCTGCAGCCATCCTCAGAAGCAGAAAGACTGGCCCGTATGTTCTCCGGACTCGTCTTCATAGATGAATTTTATAAGGATTTTGCAGTTTTAAATACATCAGAGATACCCTTGATTTAAGATATGACAATGCGATAGTGGTGTGAACAGTTCCAATATTTTTTCACTTTGTGGTGCCCGTGCTGGCCGCTGTTTTGCTGATAAAGAACTTATCCAGAAATTGATGAGGGTAATGATAATATACGTAAACTGGCTCCAGGCAAAAGCTGACGCTGGCAGCACTGTGTGATTAGGAGGATCTTAAAGCTTAGATCGAAGGATCAGAAGCACAAGCCGCCGCTTAACGGAAAAATAAAAAAACATCGGCTTTGTGTTATACCATCGCAGACGAATTTTGTTTTATGCATTCTCCCTCCCCGATGGTATAAAGGCGGAACAATTGAATTAAGATCTGCTTGAAAACGAATCCATGTCCGGTACCTCAGTGAAAATTTGTTGAAAAACAAGGCTGCGCATCTAGATTGGGACAGAATAAATCCAGATGCTGTGCACAGTCGACAGCTGCTGTTTTGCCGATCAAAGAGATGGCGCCGACATTAAAATGAGATATTTCTATTTTACTTGGAGGATAATATCAAATGAACTGGTATGCAATCTTTGTTGAAAGCGGAAAAGAAGAAATTGTCCAAAAGTATTTGAGCATGTATTTTGATGCGGATACACTTTATTCAATGGTCCCGAGGAGGATTGTGCCCGAACGAAGAAAAGGAAAAATTTATCATGTCATGAAAACATTATTTCCGGGCTACGTACTTATCAAAACAAGGATGAATGGCAACATGTTACATAAAATGCGTTCAATTCCTGACTTCTATCGATTCGTAAATAATGGCAGCTGTTACACTAAAGAAGCCGGGGAATATTATTGTCAAATAAGAGAAGAGGAAATGAGCGTTTTATTTAAATTGATAGAAAAAGGCGACATTATCAGCTATTCGAAGATTAAAATAGAGGAATCCAAAGTTTATGTGGTCTCAGGACCTCTTCACGGGCTGGAAGGCACCATTAAAAAAATTGATAAACGCAAAAAAAGAGCAAAAGTCCAGCTAAATTTGCTCGGTAAAGAACAAACGGTAGAACTCGGGATTGAACTGAGCGTTAATGATTCCGTCCGTTTCTAAAAGTCTAAAAATTAAAAATCATTTTTGGAATGAGTTGTGTTACAATAAAATATACAATTTATAATCAAACTTTGACTTGGAGGTGGTATGATGGGGCCCTCTGCTTAGGCAACAATACACCGCGTACCTCAATGTTAAGGAAAAATGATTATATCAGGAGGTGACTCCTTATCCTTTGATGAGAGGATAAGGTTAAATGGACGATATTGACAGTCTGATTTTAATTGGCGTGCTCATTGCTTTAACCGCGTTTTTCGTTGCAAGCGAGTTTGCGATTGTTAGAGTAAGGAGATCCAGAATTGATCAGCTTATAACGGAAGGAAACAAACGGGCGATACTCGCAAAGCGTGTCATTACAGATTTGGATGAATATTTATCCGCATCCCAGCTGGGCATTACATTGACATCAATCGGACTCGGCGTGCTGGGGGAGCCGGCATTTGAACGGCTGCTGCAACCATTGTTTGAACCGCTCGGCCTGCCGGAATCGGTTTCTCATGCAGTCTCTTTTGCAGTCGCGTACGCCTTGATCACGTTCCTGCACGTTGTTGTGGGCGAACTGGCCCCGAAAACGGTCGCGATTCAAAAGGCAGAACAGCTGACCTTGCTGATAGCGGGTCCATTGCGTTTATTCTATTTGCTCCTGTTTCCGTTTATTTGGATCCTCAATGGATCGGCGCGGCTTTTATGCGGCATGTTCGGTTTAAAGCCTGCGTCAGAACATGATGGTTCCCATTCTGAGGAAGAACTTAGAATGCTGTTGTCTGAGAGTTTAAAAAACGGAGAGATTAATCCGTCTGAATATAAATATGTGAATAAGATTTTTGAATTTGATAATCGGATCGCCAAAGAAATTATGATACCGCGGAAGGAAATGGCCGCTGTATCAACAGAGATGACGATGGCCGAGATGCTTGAAGTCATGCTGAAGGAAAAATACACGCGCTGGCCTGTGACAGACGGGGACAAAGACAGTGTCATCGGTTTGGTCAATACGAAGCATTTGTTTTCTGATTTGCTGTTTATGACAGAAGAGGAACGAATGAAGATGACGATTCATCCGTATGTGCGGCCCGTAATCGAAGTGATTGAAACCATCCCGGTTCATGATTTGCTGATTAAAATGCAGCGCGAACGCATTCATATGGCCATATTGTCAGATGAATACGGAGGGACCTCGGGACTTGTGACGACTGAGGATATTCTTGAGGAAATTGTCGGCGAGATCAGGGATGAATTTGATGAAGATGAACAGCCGCTGATCCAAAAGCTTGGCGACCGCCATTATGTGATGGATGGAAAGGTTCGAATTGATCAGGTGAACAGCCTTCTTGGCGCATCGATTCAAGAAGACGTCGATACGATCGGCGGTCTGATATTGAAAGAAAACATCGATATTGAGGCTGGTGAATCCATCCGCATCGGTTCATATACGATAAAGGTGCTGAAGATGGACGGCCGATTAATCAAGCAAATCGATATAAAAGAAGAGGCCGGCAACACAATCGGGGTTACAGCGCACCATACGCTGCCGATGCCCGAGCCTGTAATGCTGAACAGTGCAACCTTGAGCGAGAAATAAGCTCAAGGTTTTTTTACGTTGCGATTGTCCAGCCGCACCAAAATGCCAAAAGCGACCCGCAAAGCGTCAGGGCGATGTACAGGATGCTTTCCATTACGCGTTTGGCCAGCAGGAGCTGAACACTTTCAACACTGAAAGTGGAAAAGGTCGTAAAGGCGCCAAAAAATCCCGTGCCGATGATGAGGGAGGCCGAAGCATTCGTAACGTGAAGCCCTGTAAACATTCCGAGCCCGAGAGCTCCGAGAATATTAACTGTTAATATGCCAATGGGCAGGCTGAGGCCTTTGGTTTTGGCGGTTATGACATTGCCAAGCCAGAAGCGCAGCATCGCACCAAGTCCGCCCGCTATGAAGATACCTGCTAGTGTCATCTTTCCTGCAGCCCCTTTCTTTGCTGAATGCCTGCAATGCGCCGTCCCGCCAGAACACTAATCAGCGCAAGAACGATTCCTGATATCAATGAAACTGCCATATACAAAACAGCCAGTGAGGATTGTGTTTGCAAAAGCATCACCGTTTCTTTAGAAAATGTGGACATTGTTGTAAAGCCGCCGCAAAAACCGGTGCCTAAAAAAGCCGACAGAAGAGGGCGTTTTGCCCTGATCATAAAAAAGCCGGTCAAAATGCCTAATAGAAGGCTGCCTGCCGCGTTTTCCAGCCAGGTTGCTGCCGGGAACGTGCCGGTGTGTATCCACATGTTTAATCCGTATCGGAGGCAGGCGCCAAGCGCGCCTCCGATAAAAACCGCGCTATATATTTTCATGTTTGCCATCCTTTTTGATGAAATCCGGGTAGTCTGTTACGATGCCGTCCACGCCCATGGCTTGCAATTTTGCTGCTGCCTTTTGATTATTGACAGTCCATGCAAATACTTTTAAGCCGCTTTTATGGGCGGAAGCAATCATTAGCCGGTTGAGTCGTGTGTATTTTATATTGACATAGTTTGCGATAGATTGGCAGGCCTTCAGCTGATTTCTGGACAGCATGCCAAAATTGGGCCTTGTAATGACTGCTGTCGAAATCGATGGATAAAGCTCGCGGAACCGCTGGACGGAGCGGAACTGAAAGGATTGGACAATATTATTAATAGAAAAAGAAAATTGCCCTAACAGCTGTCCCACTTCTTCTTCAATACCGACTTGAGATGAATGGCCTTTTAATTCAATTAAAAGGCCGATTTTTTTGTGGTAGCGCTTGAGCACCGCTTCCAAGGTTGGAATACGCTCTCCCTGAAAAGCGGGGCCGTACCAGCTTCCTGCATCGAGCTTCTGTAATTCCTCCAATGTAAAATCCTTAACAAAACCCGATCCGTTTGTTGTTCGGTCAACCCTGTCATCGTGTATCACAACAATCTGCCTGTCTTTAGTAAGCTGAACATCCAGTTCGATCATATCTGCATTCATTTTCACCGCAAGGTCAAAGGCGGCAATCGTATTTTCCGGAGCGTAGCCGGATGCTCCGCGATGGGCAATGGTGTACAAGCTCAGTCAGCTCCTCGTATGGGCATTTCTGTTATTGTATCAAATCCATATATGCGCGGCGATACAAACTGGTGAATTTTTTCTGCCAGAGCGGAATCGTCCGGGCTGAGCGTTGCGTATAACTAAAAAAAGACACTCAGCGTATCAGAGCATATTTCGTCAGAAAATTAGGTCTTTCGACATGTTCACAACAAATTCTGATCCTTTATAATAGCAAAAAAGGAGGCGAGATCATGGGAAAAGGGAGAATTAGAGTGGAGGAAAGAATTAAAGCCGAAACGGATGCTGAAATGCAAAAAGCAACTCTCCTTGATCAGACACAAACGAAAAAAAGTAAGTGACTGTCCCTATTGAATCTGGCTGAAAAGATGAATTGAGAAATGGCCCCGGCGTTCCGCCGGGGTTTTGTGCTGCAAAAAGACATTTAGAAGAGCATCTTTACGAATCTTTTAGTATAATAAACATTCGATTGGGATAGAGGGGAGACTGTCATGCCAGATTATCTGCAGCAATATTTCACACTTGATAAAATCATACAAATCGGCATCAGCTTGGCGATTTTGCTGGTGTTTCTTATACTTAGAAAACTGTTTACAAGATATTTCTTTAATCTGCTTTTTAATTTGACAAACCGGCCGAAAACAGAAATTTTCAAACAGGTGGTACTTGCGTTTGACAAGCCGGCCAGATGGTTTTTTGTTGCCTTGGGGCTGTTTTTAGCGATCCGCTATTCACCGTTTTTAGACGAGCAAATGCCGGTCATCAGCAAAATATACCGTTCACTGATTGTGGCGCTCTTGTGCTGGGGGCTTTGTAATTTAACCGCAACGTCGTCGTTTATTTTCCATAAGGTGAATCAGCGCTTCGAGCTGGACATGGATGATATTCTGGCGCCGTTTTTATCCAAATTGCTCCGTTTTGTCATTATTGCGCTCAGTGTCAGTGTGATCGCTCAGGAATTCAATTATGATGTCAACGGATTTGTAGCGGGCCTTGGTCTTGGCGGACTGGCTTTTGCGCTTGCCGCGAAGGATACCATCAGCAACTTCTTCGGCGGGATCATTATTATTACTGAGAAGCCGTTTACTATCGGTGACTGGGTGGAGACGTCGACGGTAACCGGATCAGTAGAGGATATTACCTTCAGGAGCACGAGATTCAGAACAGCACAAGGGGCACTTGTAACGGTGCCGAATTCTACGCTGTCGATGGAAGCGATCACGAACTGGACAAGAATGACCAAACGCCAAATTACGTTTTCCATTCATGTGTCCTACGCTACGCCGATTGAGAACCTTGAACGCTCCATTCGTTCTCTCAGAACAATGCTCTTGGAGCATGAAGGCGTTGATAATGAAACGATCATGGTCAATTTTGATACGTTTGCGGACAGCTATTACAATTTATTTTTCAACTTCTATACAAAAACAACGGTTTGGGCTGAAAACCTCGATATTAGAGAGGACATCAACTATAAAATCATTGAAATCCTTGGCGCAGAAGGTGTCGAGTTTGCATATCCCGGCCAAATGGTTGTTGTAAAGCAAAAGCACCAAAACGATCCGTTCCAAGTGAATCTAAATAAAGAGGAAAAGGAACGGGCTTAAAAAGGGGAAGACTTCGTCTGACAGAGGCGGAGTCTTTTTCATGGTAAAATAAGAGAAAAAAGGCGGTGTTGAGGTGGAAACATTCAGAAATATTTTAAATGAAGCGCAGCGAATTGTTGTGCTGACCGGAGCGGGAATGAGCACAGAATCAGGAATTCCCGACTTTCGTTCAGCCGGGGGCATTTGGACGGAGGATGCCTCAAGAATGGAAGCGATGAGCCTTGATTATTTTTTAAGCTATCCGCGTCTGTTTTGGCCCAAGTTCAAAGAATTGTTCCAGATGAAAATGAGCGGCAGCTTTGAACCGAATGAAGGGCACTTGCTTTTAGCTGAGCTGGAGAAGCAAGGGAAGCAGGTCGATATTTTTACGCAAAACATTGATGATCTTCATAAAAAAGCCGGGAGCAGACATGTGTATGAACTGCACGGCTCTATCCAGACAGCAGCTTGTCCGGCATGCGGCGCCCGATATGATCTCCCTTATTTGCTGGAGCGGGAGGTGCCGGAGTGTACGGCAACTGGAAAAGATGGGGAGATTTGCGGAACGGTATTAAAAACCGATGTTGTTCTTTTTGGCGATGCCGTCCTGCACTTTGACACCCTTTATGAAAAACTGGATCAAGCAGATCTTTTATTGGTCATCGGCACGTCTCTCGAGGTTGCTCCGGCGAGATTTGTGCCTGAGGACGCAAGCCGGATTCCCGGCATGAAGAAAGTCATCATTAACCTCGAGCCGACGTATTGCGACAGCTTGTTTGACATGGTCATCCATCAAAAAATTGGAGAGTTTGCCCGGAGTTTGGGCATAAAAAAGTGAGGCCGCACTTATGCGCCTCACTTTTTTTATTCGTGAACAGGAACCATTGTGTCCTCTAACACTCCGAAGGAATAGCCCTTTTCTTTTAGTTTATTGATTAGTACCGGCAGCGCGTTTACTGTAGCAGGAAGATCATGCATGAGAATCACATACGGCCGGCTTGAATGGCCGTGTTCCATATTCTCAAGCTGCTGTAATACTGCAGTCACATATTTTGAATTGCGGTATTTCCAGTCCATGCTGTCGATTGTCCAATCCCAGTACACAAAACCGTCTTTTTCAAGATTGCGGATTTGTGAGGCGGTCAGTGATGGCTTGCTCCCGTATGGCGTTCGGACAAGATCGGTTTTATAACCTGTAATGTCTTGCAGCGTGTCACGCGCCTCCTGCATTTCTTTTAACGGAGATGTCGGCGTTTGATAGAACAGTTTGTTATTATGGGTAACGCCGTGTAAACCGAGTGCGTGACCTTCCTTTTCTGACCTTTTCACAGCTTGTTTGAATTCGTTCATCCGCGGTGACAGCATAAAAAATGTCGCTTTTACATCAGCGCTTTTCAGTACGTCGAGCAAGCGATTTGTAAAGGCTGACGGGCCATCATCGAAGGTTAAGTAAACCGTCTTATCTCCCATGTTCCGCTTTGTCTGCAGATGTTTTATCAGCAGATCGGGGGAGTCGTTTTTCAGCTTCAGGCTTTCCTTCTCATTGCGAAGCTGGCCGTTTGTTGTGACAGTGACTTCCTTTGCTTTTGATGAGCTGTTGGAATAACCTAAAATCACCATAAGCAAAAGCAGCACACATAAAACTGCTAAACTTGCAAATTTAAAAGCAAGCGAAACTGCAGAAGGAGAAGCGTCTCCTCTCGTTTGTCGCATAACAATCTCTCCATTGGCATAAAATCTCTACATACCGCTGTACAGCAGGCAGCTTATGAAGATGCCATATGTTTACAACCTATGTATTACCAGTCAAGTATACAGGAATAAAACCTGGAAAGAACATAGGGAATTTGTCGAAATATCAGATTTTAAGGGAAAAATAAACTCCTTCCCGCTATAGATCTCTTGATCTTTCTGTTTTTCAGCTTGTCCAATATGATAGAATAAGTGACAACAACAGCTTGAAAAGCATCAGGGAAAATCTCGAAAAGGGAGGGCTTTTATGAAGGTTTTAGTCAATGGCCAGCTGATTGGGCGCAGCGAAGCATCGATCGATTTGGAGGATCGCGGTTATCAGTTTGGTGACGGTATCTATGAGGTTATCAGGGTGTACAAAGGGGTATTGTTCGGCTTGCGCGAGCATGCGGAGCGTTTTTTCAGAAGTGCGGCTGAAATCGGGATTTCACTGCCGTTCAGTATAGAAGATCTCGAGTGGGACCTGCAAAAGCTTGTACAGGAGAATGCGGTCAGTGAAGGAGCGGTATACATTCAGACAACAAGAGGTGTGGCGCCGCGAAAACACCAGTATGAAGCAGGACTTGAGCCGCAGACGACTGCTTACACATTTACTGTGAAAAAACCGGAGCAAGAGCAGGCATACGGAGTGGCAGCCATTACAGATGAGGACCTTCGCTGGCTGAGATGCGACATCAAAAGTCTGAATTTACTGTATAATGTTATGACAAAGCAAAAAGCCTATGAAGCTGGAGCATTTGAGAGCATTTTAATGAGAGACGGCGTTGTCACGGAAGGTACATCCTCTAACGTTTATGTTGTTATCAATGGAACGGTGCGAACACATCCTGCTAACCGGCTCATTCTTAATGGAATTACACGGATGAAGATTTTAGGGCTGATTGAAAAGAATGGGATCAAGCTTGATGAGAAGCCTGTCAGTGAGGAAGAGCTGAGACAGGCGGAAGAAATCTTTATTTCCTCAACGACGGCAGAGATCATTCCGGTCGTGACGCTCGATGGAGAGTCGATCGGAAGCGGTAAACCCGGACCGGTGACAAAGCAGCTTCAGGCTGCTTTTCAAGAAAGCATTCAGCAGGCCGCAAGCATTTCATAATGAAGCATAAAAAAAGAGCCCGCTTTGCAAGCGGCTCTCTTTTTATTTTTTAACAAATCCAATCAAAATGGAGATCATCGGTGATATATAGAGGAAGAACGTAAACGGGATATAGTCTATGACGGGAACACCAAGCGCGCTCGCCATAAAAGCGCCGCTGACGCCCCAAGGGATCAACGGGTTAATCAATGTCCCGCCGTCCTCCAATGATCTTGTCAGAAATTTTCGCTGGATGTTTTGTTTGTCATATAAGGATTTAAATGATTGTCCCGGTATTAATATTGATAAATACTGTTCGCCGGTTGCAAGATTGACGCCGATGCTTGAGCCGACGGTCGCCGCAACAAGACGGCCTTTTGAGCGGATGCCTTTCATGACGCCTTCCAAAAGTGCAGAAATCAATCCGATTTTCTCCATTAATCCGCCCAGTGCAAAAGCAATCATAATGAGAGAGACAGAGCCCATCATGGATTGCAGTCCGCCTCTGTTGATAATTTTTGCGGCCGCTTCATTGTCAGTTTGGAACGTCGTGCCATTTTGCAAAGCTGTCATAAACGCCTGCAAGCTGCTGTCAGGTACAAAAATAGCAGTCAAAATTCCCGAGGAAATAATTCCGATAGTCAGAACGGGAATTACAGATACACGCTTAATCGCCAGCAAAACGACTAAGAGCGGGGAAAGAAGAGCCCACGGTGTCACGTTTGCGGCATCCTTTATACCGGTGATGACATGTTGGATATCATCGGTTGAAGCAGCATCCGCTGATACAGATAAACCGAGAAAGTAAAACAAAACGATGGTGATAAGCAAAGCCGGAATGGTAGTGCCCATCATATGGCGAATATGTTCAAAGATCGGTATTTCGCCTATGCCGGCGGCGAAATTGGTTGTGTCCGACATCGGAGACATTTTATCACCAAAACAAGCACCGCAAATGACTGCGCCTGCTGTCCATTCAAGGGGAACGCCGGCCGCACTCGCCACGCCGATCAGCGCTACCCCAATCGTGCTCACAGTTGTCAGGCTTGAGCCGACAAGTGTGCTGATGATCATGCATGAAAACAAAGCTGTCAAAAGAAGGTGGCTTGGTTCAATAAAGGACAGGGCATAGACTGTCACGGACGGTATTGCGCCGCTGTACATCCAAGCGCCGATTAAGATGCCGATCAGCGCCAGAACGATAATTGGCTGTGCGCCGTTTTTGATCCCATCCACAATCCCTTTTTCTAGGGTCTTCCAAGAAAAACCGAACCATAAACCGGCTGCTGAAAGCATGACAACACATAGAAACAGCGGGATATGCGGTTCTGTATGAAGAAAGAATAAGCAAGAAATAATGATGCCTAACATGAATATAAATAAACCGACGGCTAACGGAAACGTCAGCTTTTTTTGAGAATCCAAAATAACACCCCATATATATCTTTAATGCTTTTGTGCTTTTGGGCACGAAAGCATTATAACAGAAAAAAACGAAAATCTATGTTTTTTCACAATTATGAATATAAAAAAGCGAGCACAGGGCGTGCTCACTTCACGATCAGAACGGGTATATCAGATTTCGCTGAAAGCTTTTCACTTACACTTCCGAATATTAGCTTTTTCAGCCTGTTTTGGTCTCTGCTTCCGGTTACGATCATATCGGCAGAAATGCGGTTTGCATGTTCGATAATCGATTCAGCCGGATCACCTTCTAATATATCGATATCTCCATTTGCCTGCTGGTCATTCAGCATCATTCTGGCTTCGGCGATGACTTCTTCCGTACGGTCTTCATAGATCATTGGCTCAGGTGGTGCAACATCTGATATCAGCGGATCAGGAACACTTGTCATGCCTCCGCCAATATAGCTTGCCCCTGCTGCGGGCCTCGGCGGGTCGATGATGGTTTGATTGTCTTTCATATCATGTGAATGGGCGACGGTAATGGCGGCATTTACGGTTTTAGCAAGATCGATGGCTGTCTGAAGCGCTTTCTTACTATTTTCACTTCCGTCAAACGCGACAATGATACGGTCAGCATGAAACATCATTCTCACCCTTTCAAAAAACGTCTTACAACACAATACCCGGATTTGAGTACAATTAACCTTTTCCTATTCAAGTCATGATTGACAAAAAAAGGTTTTGTTTATATGATGAAAAAAGATGAAATCAGAATGGAAGGAGGGTTTGCTATGCCAAGGAATTTGCGTGTTTATCAAACAGTTTCATATTGGCGCGGCAAACCCTATGTTCTGTTTAATTGAACGGTTTTTTGGGTCGAGCCGCGCGCTGAAAAGCGCTGTGCATATCATATCGGTTAGAAAAGGCATGGAGCTGACGCTTCATGCCTTTTTTATATACAAAATCTAAGGAAAGACAGGTGTATGGGATGTGAAGACAAATACAAAGGCGAGGGCAGCTCATGTCAAGCTGAACGAAAAAAGCTGCAAGGAAAAAATAGAAGGCGGCTGATGAGGAGATGGGAATCGATGTTTTCAGTATTGAAAAAGCTTGGCTGGTTTTTTAAAGCTTACTGGCTGCGCTATACGATTGCGATTGTACTTTTATTAGGAGTCAATGTAATTGAAATGTTTCCGCCTAAGCTCTTGGGGAACGCCATAGATGATATGAAATCTGGGGCGTTTACTGCGGAAGGGCTGCTGTTTTATATCGGTATCTTTTTTGTGCTGACAGCGGCCGTGTATATCATGTCTTATTTTTGGATGCATCAGCTGTTTGGCGGAGCGAATGTGATGGAGAAAATTCTTCGTACGAAGCTGATGGGACATCTGCTGGCCATGTCACCGCCGTTTTATGAAAAAAACCGTACAGGCGATTTAATGGCACGGGGGACGAATGATCTTCAGGCCGTCAGTTTAACGACGGGGTTTGGCATATTGACGTTAGTCGACTCTACGATGTTTATGATGACGATCTTTTTGACGATGGGTTTACTGATTAGCTGGAAGCTGACCTTTGCCGCCATTATCCCGCTTCCCGTCATGGCGATTGCAATCAGTCTATACGGAAGTAAAATTCACGAGCGGTTTACGGAGGCCCAAAATGCGTTCGGGGCGCTGAATGACAGGGTGCTTGAATCTGTTTCAGGCGTGCGGGTGGTTCGCGCGTATGTACAGGAAACAAACGATGTCCGCCGGTTTAATGAAATGACCGCCGATGTTTATCAGAAAAATATGAAAGTGGCTTTTATTGATTCGCTGTTTGAGCCGACGGTGAAGCTGCTTGTCGGCGCCAGCTATCTGATTGGGCTCGGCTACGGAGCGTTTCTAGTGTTCCGGAATGAGCTGACGCTTGGCGAGCTTGTTTCCTTTAATGTTTATCTCGGCATGATGATTTGGCCGATGTTTGCAATCGGTGAACTCATTAATGTGATGCAGCGAGGCAATGCGTCATTAGATCGGGTAAATGAAACCCTATCTTATGAACCGGATGTGACAGATCCAAAGCAGCCAGCTGAATTGAAAGAGCCTGGAGATATCGTTTTCAGCCATGTCAGCTTTACATATCCAAGCTCAACAAGCAGCAATATTCAAGATATTTCTTTTACAGTGCGAAAAGGACAGACTGTCGGGATTGCCGGTAAAACCGGTAGCGGAAAAACGACGATTATTAAGCAGCTTTTGCGCCAGTACCCTGCCGGTGAAGGGAGCATCACATTCTCAGGCGTGCCGATTGAGCAGATCCCTCTTGACCGGCTCCGCGGGTGGATCGGATATGTGCCGCAGGATCATTTGCTGTTTTCACGGACGGTAAAAGAAAATATTTTATACGGAAAACAGGATGCAAGTGATGAAGAGGTTAAGCAAGCGATTGCCGAAGCACACTTTAAAAACGATTTACACATGCTTCCGTCCGGTCTGGAGACAATGGTCGGTGAAAAAGGCGTGGCGCTGTCCGGCGGGCAAAAGCAAAGAATTTCGATTGCGAGAGCACTCATGGCGAATCCGGAGATTTTGATTTTGGATGATTCGCTTTCTGCTGTAGATGCCAAAACAGAGGCGGCGATTATCAGCAATATCAGAGAAAACCGCAAAGGAAAAACGACATTTATTTTGACGCACCGTTTATCCGCGGTAGAGCATGCTGACCTGATCCTTGTGATGGACGGCGGCGTGATTTCTGAGAGAGGCACGCATCAGGAACTGCTGGCCAATAATGGGTGGTACCGGGAACAATATGAAAGACAGCAGCTGTTCACTGCGGAGGAAGGGGGAACAGGGGCATGAAAACAGGGAAAACGTTATGGAGATACGCACTCCTTTATCGAAAATTGCTGATCACAGCCGTCCTATTGCTTGCGATCGCTGTCGGGGCAGAACTGACCGGGCCGTTTATCGGCAAAAAAATGATTGACGACCATATCCTTGGCATTGAGAAAACATGGTATGAAGCTGCGGAAAAAGATAAAAACGCCGTTCAGTTTCACGGCGTCTCTTATGTCAGAGAGGACCGTACGCAGGGACCTGTTTCTAAAGAAAAAGAAGCGCATATTTATCAAGTGGGAATGGCGTTTTATTTTGTTGATCAGGCGGTCAGTTTTGACGGAAATAGAACGGTTTCTGACGGAAAGCTGACGATTACAAACGGCGATGAGAGCCGGACATATGCTGCCGAAAAGCTGTCAAAGCAGGAACTTTTCCAGTTCTATCAACCGGAAATAAAGGGAATGGTGTTTCTGATCTGTCTGTATGGGGGCTTGCTCGTCTTTTCGGTATTCTTTCAATACGGACAGCATTATTTGCTGCAGATGAGCGCCAACCGCATTATCCAAAAGATGAGGCAGGACGTGTTTTCGCACATACAAAAAATGCCGATTCGCTATTTTGACAACCTTCCGGCCGGCAAAGTGGTTGCACGGATTACCAATGATACGGAGGCCGTCAGGGATTTATATGTCACAGTGCTGTCAACATTTGTGACAAGCGGAATTTATATGCTCGGGATATTCACGGCTTTGTTTCTGCTGGATGTTAAGCTCGCGTTTGTGTGTCTGGCAATTGTGCCGATTATCTGGCTGTGGTCGGTCATATACCGAAAATACGCGTCTTATTACAATCAAAAAATCCGTTCGATCAACAGTGACATTAACGCAAAAATGAATGAATCCATTCAAGGCATGACGATTATTCAGGCTTTCCGTCATCAAAAGGAAACGATGAGAGAATTTGAGCAATTAAATGAATCTCATTTTTACTTTCAAAACAGGATGCTGAATTTAAACTCCTTAATGTCCCATAACCTTGTCAATGTGATCCGGAACCTTGCGTTTGTCAGTCTGATCTGGCATTTTGGCGGTGCAAGCCTGAATGCGGCCGGGGTTGTTTCCATCGGTGTGCTGTACGCGTTTGTCGATTATTTAAACCGGTTATTTCAGCCGATTACAGGCATCGTCAATCAGTTTTCAAAGCTGGAGCTTGCACGGGTCTCCGCCGGCCGCGTTTTTGAACTGCTTGAAGAAAAGAATACGGAAGAAGCGGGTGAACCGGCGAAGGAGCACGCGCTGGGGCGGGTTGGATTTCGTGATGTGTCATTTGCCTATCAAGAAGGTGAAGAGGTATTAAAGCATATTTCCTTTACCGCCCAAAAAGGCGAAACCGTAGCGCTCGTCGGCCATACCGGATCAGGAAAAAGCTCAATTTTGAATCTCCTGTTTCGTTTTTATGACGCACAAAAAGGGGATATTCTGATTGATGGGAGAAGCATTTACAACATGTCAAGACAGGAACTCAGATCCCATATGGGCATTGTGCTTCAGGACCCGTACTTATTCTCGGGCACAATCGGTTCTAACGTAAGTCTGGATGACGAGAGAATGACTGAAGAAAATATCAAAAAAGCATTGCGGCAAGTCGGAGCCGAGCCGCTTCTGGAAAAGCTTCCGAAAGGCATTAATGAACCTGTGATTGAAAAAGGGAGCACGCTGTCCTCTGGAGAGCGGCAGTTAATTTCTTTCGCAAGAGCTTTGGCGTTTGATCCCGCCATTTTGATTTTAGATGAAGCAACGGCACACATTGATACAGAGACAGAGGCCGTGATTCAGAAGGCGCTCGATGTCGTCAAACAAGGACGCACAACCTTTGTCATTGCCCACCGGCTTTCAACAATCAGAAACGCGGATCAGATTTTGGTCCTCGATAAAGGAGAAATTGTTGAGAGAGGGAACCATGAGGAATTGATGGAGGTCAAAGGCCAATATTATCAAATGTATGAGCTGCAAAAGGGTCAAAAGCATTCCATTGCATAACGCTCAAAAACCCAAAACAATCGTGTTTTGGGTTTTTTATATGTACTTAATAAGCCAGTCCGGCACGGTATCCGACATACTCTCCTGTAACGAGCTCACGATAGAGAAAATCAGCAGTATCACCGACCGTAATGCTTGAACCGCCCTCCGGCAAAACGTCACGCTCCGCACGATAAACGCCGGTTGCTGTTCCGTCCGGGAGGTAAGTGGGGCAGATGATGGTCCAGTCTAAAGATGATTCTTTTAGCATTTCGTATACTTTTGCATGCTCCTTGGCTGCGCGGGTCAGCTTTCGTTTTGATTCATTTGTTTCAAACCGGTATTTTCCCGGTTCATATCGGGAATCAAGAATGCCTGCAGTGCCGATTGTAATCAGCCTTTTGATATGCTGTTCCAGCATAATGTCGAGAATGTGTGTCAAAGCTGCTGACAGGGTATCATCACCATCTGTACCGAGACAGCTGATCACGATTTCAGCATCCTTCATAACTTTTTTCACATCTTCCCGGCAGCGTGCGTTCCCCATAACGATTCGCTCTTTTGGAAGAGGAAGCTCAGCAGGTTGAGATCTGACCAGAGCATAAATGTCAAATTGTTCATCTGCGGCAACTTGTTTTAAAAAAGCTTGTCCGACGCGGCCGCTGGCTCCAAATAAAGCGATTTTCATCAAAAAACCTCCTCGCCCTCATTATAAAAGGATGTTCTCAATTTGAACAGCGCGGGAAAGAATACCTGTACAAATAGACAGAACGATGGGAAACATATTCATGAATCATGGATATACTTACGAACTGAACCAGTTCCCAATTCACAACGGCGATGAATGACACCCTTATTCCCTCCCTTTTTTTCTAGGATATGTGGATCAGGAAAAAAGGGTGACAAATATAAAGAGAGCGCGGAAACCGCGCCCTCATAGCCATATATTGAGTTGTTATTGTACTCTGCCGCCCATTTGCTGCTGAGCGAAAGATACTAAACGTTTTGTGATTTCTCCTCCGACAGAACCGTTAGCGCGGGAAGTTGTATCCGCTCCAAGGTTAACGCCGAATTCAGAAGCGATTTCAAGTTTCATTTGATCGATAGCCTGAGCTGCGCCAGGAACTAGTAAGTCATTTGAAGAGTTTTGGTTAGCCATGTGTAAAATCTCCTTTTTGTTTAGTATGGTTGGGTTAACTGGAGTTGCACCAGTCTGTGGACCCGTCTCGGGTATCACTGCCGTCTCGGCGTAACCCAATGCTTGCCGGCTTGTTACTAGTATTATGTTAAAATGGCCGGAAACTCATGCGGAGAATTGAGTGGTAAATCTTGAGAAGACATAAAAAAAAGCTTAGCCGTTCAGGCTAAGCTAGTCATAAATATGAAAAAGCATCAGTTCATGTATCTCGTTTTTAAGAGCAGGCTCGTCAGCGCGGGCGGGAAACAAATTTCCCCATTCAATCTCACCGCTTTTATGATAGATGCCTTCATAATGGGTCCCTTTATAATAAAACGAAATTCTCCATCCGGGCAGCTTTTCTTTTTGGAACAAAGGTTTCCAGCTGAAATGAGAAATCATTACGGCCACGCTCCTTAAAATTGATGTCAATTGACCTGGATACGAACGAATTATGTTCATTGTATCACTGTTTCAGAACATCATTGTAGAGGTCTTTATGATGCAGTTTGTCCCAGCCCTGGATAAAGATAGGCCCGCTTTAACAAAAAAGCGGACAGATTACGAAGGCCACAGCGCTTCATGGGAGGTGATCGCCTTCTCGGATAGATAGGACGCGTATTCAAAGCTTCTTCGTTTTGTTAAAGAATCAACATGATACAAATTCGGATGAGAAAAAATACTGCGGCCCGGACGTGAATTCGCTTCAAACATCCATACTTTACCGTTCTGATCAATGCCAAAATCGAAGCCAATCTCCCCGATAAACCCCTCAATATGATCGTGAAGCACATGGCTTGCCGTCAGTGCCGCAGCAGAAAGCTTTTTAATGACCTTAATTCTTTCAGCAGGATCATCGTATACTTCTGCAAGTGTTTTTACAGTTCCGCCATTAGAAAGATGTGTTGTAATGCTGTTTTCTCCGGAAATTTTTACGGCTATTGCTGTCACAGTCCATTTCCCTTTTCTGTTTTTATTGGTATGGACACGAAAATCCGCTGGTTTGCCTTGAAATTTGATCAGATCAACACCTTGCTGAATGAGAAAGTCAGACGGGTCGTGCTGTTTTTGAAATTCTGCCAGAAATGCGGCAGCATCGGAATAATCGATTGAAGAAAACGTTTTGGCGTCATTTGTATGTTTCACTGTCAGGCCATCGTCTGTTTTTGTCAGCTGATATATCCCAGTGCCAAGTGCTCCGTTTGCCGGTTTGATATAGACTTTTTTGTATGCACCACAGAGTTCTGCAATTTTCTCCACAGATGGTGTCAGCTCGGATTTCGGCAAAAAAGGGGCGGTTCTCGGATCTTTTTCGAGCAATTGATGAACACTCCATTTATTAAAAAATGTTTTATTAAACCATGGGATTTGATATTCATCAATCAGCCGTTTCTTTGTATGTTGCAAGAGAAGCGAATCTTCAATTTTTCTGTTTGGCAAACGGTCATAAACGACGTTCGGCAGCGGGACGATCTTTTTCTCCCAGCCGTTTTCTCTGTATAGGAGCCCTTCAATCGTACCCTCCTCCCAATTGATTTGGTGTGCGCCGAAAACGAAGCAGTAGCCTCCTGCTTGCTCGTGTAACGTAACAAGCTTAGAAAAAAAGAGGGAACGATCCTTAAAAGGGCGCTCAAGAGATACGGTAAAACCTGCCGTAAAGATGCCGATTAACGGCCCGATATGCACCGTATGATCATGAATCAGGATGTCAGCCCTGCTTCGATGGGGAAGCAAAAGCTCATGAAACAGATTTTCAGAGAGAAGCACGGTTTGTTCTAGATGCCGTCTGTAAGAAACGTGGCATCTGACAACCTTCGTCCCGAATGCGGCATGCAAAAGTCCGTCTCGCTTCATGGAAGAGGGGAGAAACAGGGTATTTTCACTGGTTTTGTCTATGCCGATCAAAAACCGTTTACGATTCACGCGGAAGAACTCCTTTCTGGCTTTGCTCAGAAAACAAATATTGGCAGCGCTTAAGGGGACAGGTATACAGCTGTTCTTTTTGCTCGGGAGAGACACGCAGGATTGATTTCCTGCCCGGTTTGGAATTGATATCTAGGATCCAAATTCTCCCGTCCTTCGCAAGGCATATATCGAGCCCGAGTTCAAACAGCGGCCCGTAGCGCTCGTCAAGGTAATACGGAACCGACTGGGTAATCGAGAACACGTCATCAAGTAAGACCACTTGCTGTTTTTTCGGTATATCTTCAAACCATGAATCGAATGTCAGCGCATCAGATCCGCCTGACAAATTGGCCAAAAGCCCGTGTTTGTATCCGCGTCTCACTGCCTTTCCGACTGTATTCCATTCACCTGCTTCGTTTTTTTCCATGAAGAGGCGGATATCACACGGGTATTGCTCCTTATCTTGAATATTTAAATAAGGCTGAAGCAAATATTGATGCTGAAGCACTTTTTTGCACCATGTTTTGAAAGAAGTTTGGTTGGAAAAGGTTTTTGTCTGCTTATCCTTTCCGATGTGATAAGTAGCGGTTATGTTTTTCTTACCCAGCTCCAAAAGAATCACGCCTCTGCCTCCTGCGCCGAACGCCGGTTTTAAGATGCAGGCTTTTTCTTTGGTTAAGAAGGAGTGGATTTGTTCATAGCGGCTCACCTTCATCGTTTCTGGAATATAGGGGTTGATCACAGCGTGCTGCTGTAGATCATGAAGAACGGTCCACTTATCGGGAAGACCCAGCCCGATGAATTCCGTTTTCGGATATTTTTTGAGCCACTCAACGATCGGTTTTGCTTTTTGGGATTGTGAATCCTTGCCGTAAAAACAGCGGTCATAAATATAATCTGGAATCGCCATTTCAGTTTCGTTCCATGTGCTGCTGGCCGAATGATAGACCGATGCTTTGACACGCAAGGTGTCAGGTAAAATATCAAACGGTGTAAACCGGATGAAACGTATGCCAAATTCGGGTGCTCTTTTGGCCAACTCTGCGGAATAGTCCGCTTCATGCTGGCGGGATAAGGACATAAAACCAAGTGTTATCATGGTGAGACTCCCCCTTTTATTCAAAAGCTGCCGGCGGGTGTCAGCAGCTTTACGCTAAATACGTGTAAGACGAACGCAGCTGACGGTATTCTACTTTACAGAATACGATTCTCCACCTTGCCCTATTCCAAAAGAACAAGCTGATTTTCTGACAACAGGAATTTGTCTCCTCATTTGCTAAGTGATTGCATCAGCCTCTATAATACGAATAGGTACAACATCTATATGAAAAAAGCTGAAGCACAGATGGAGGAAGATGAATAGGAATGGGTATTGCAGGAACCTTTATTTTTATGATCGTGATCGGCGCTGCCATTGGAGCGGTGACCAATCATTTAGCAATTCAAATGCTATTTAGGCCATATAAAGCGTACTATTTGTTTGGGAAACGAGTTCCTTTCACGCCCGGGCTGATTCCGAGAAGACGGGATGAACTTGCAAAACAAATGGGACTGATGGTAGTGAATCATCTCTTAACCCCTGAGGGCATTAAAAAGCGGCTCGTCTCTGATACAGCCAAAGCGCAGGCTCTTCAAGTCGGGGAACAGCTGATTCAAAAGCTGTCACTTTCTGAAATGACAGTAAAAGAAGCACTTGAAAATGCCGGGGTAAAGCGTCCTGATGAAGCGGCAGACGCATGGATCAGCAACTGGACCGATGATAAGCTGAATGAGCTTTTCCGCCAATACGAGCACCAATCGTTAAAAGAGCTGGTGCCTTTGGAAGTGCAGGAAAAGCTTGAGGAAAAGATCCCGATGATTTCAGGATATATATTGTCACGAAGTGTCAGTTATTTTGAAAGTGATGAAGGGAAAATCCGTCTCGGCAATATGATTGATGACTTTTTAAAAGAGCGCGGCATGCTTGGAAGCATGGTGCAAATGTTTTTGGGCAATACAAGCCTCGCGGACCGCGTGCTGCCGGAGCTGCTGAAGTTTTTGCGGAATGAGGAAACAAATAAACTGCTTTCTGATCTCTTGCAAAATGAATGGGGTAAGCTGAGGGAGTACACGTTTTATGAGGCAGACGAAAAATGGAATGCCAAATCGCTCATTTTCAGCCTGAAACGAAGAGTGCTGCAAACATTCTCGACTGCTCCTTTCTTTGACAATACGATTGGCACGCTTACCGTGCGCTATGAATCTGAGCTGACCCAGCAAATGCTGCCAGCACTGCTAGACAAATTGCTTGAAGGGATTTCGGCCAATCTTGAAAGTGTTTTAAAACGGATGCGCCTTGAGGAAATCGTCAAGGAGCAGGTGGATCAGTTCCCGGTGCAGCGTCTTGAAGAAATGGTGCTATCCATTTCAAAAAAAGAATTTAAAATGATTACCTATTTGGGAGGCCTTCTCGGCGGAATCATAGGTGCGATTCAAGCATTGTTTGTCATCCTTTTTTAAGAAGAAATGGTTCTTGATTAATGAAAGCAGCTCCATAGTCTGTTATAGTGGAGTGGTATGTCAAACGGCAATGATGAAAGGAGCTATTCACAATGGCTGTTAATTTTTATGATGTAGCGTATGATCTGGAAAAAGCATTACGCGGGAGCGAAGAGTTCACCCGTTTAAAAAACCTGTACGATGAAGTAAACGCAGATGAATCAGCGAAGCGCATGTTCGAAAACTTCCGTGATGTGCAGCTTAGTCTCCAGCAAAAACAAATGGCAGGAGAAGAAATTACACAAGAAGAAGTGACGCAGGCTCAAAAAACAGTTGCGCTTGTACAGCAGCACGAAAAAATTTCTCAGCTGATGGAAGCGGAGCAGCGCATGAGCGTGCTGATCGGTGAATTGAACAAAATTATTATGAAGCCTTTAGAAGAGCTTTACGGCAGTGTCGAAGGCTAAACAGCAAAATCCCTTCTTGGAAAAGAAGGGATTTTTTATTCTTTCAGCAAACTTGGAAATCCAATGAATCTTTTACCTCTCCATTGATGATCACTGATAATGTATGAATTCCTTTGTAATGTTTTCTGGTAGTTAGATCCTTAAAGGATTGAATTCTTGTGTACGGCTTAGTTTCGTTTTTTCTAATATTTGTTTCTGTTATTTTAAATACTTTTTGATGACGCTGACCTCTTGCTTTTACAAAATCAATTGCGTACTCAATTCTTACTTTTTGATCCCTGTCTGAATGAATATAGAAAGAAAATTCAAGGCTTTCACCAATGGCTATACGGCTTGATTGACATGTTAAATCATGTAATTGTATTAAATCAGCATTTTCATAACCAAAAAGCGATAAGGCCTGTTTATCACCCTTTTTTAATAAGGTCCGATAGGCGTGTTTGATGATCCAATCGGAATAGGGATGTGTTCCGTACCATTGATCTGCGACTTTTCTCAGCAAATGAGGATGCGTTTTTGATATATCATTAAGGTTGTTGGCCACGCTTTTCCTTACATACAAGGACTTGTCCTGCATCAGCTTCTCAAGGATCGGCAGAACGGGGGAAGGGTCTGATTTTAAAGCGGGTATCGATTTTCCCCATGGCAGGCGTGGCCTGCTTCCTTCGCTCGCAAGTCTTCTCACGTGTTCATTTTCATGCTCGGACCATTTAAGCAATTGTGCAATCATTTTTTCTTGATCTAAAAGCAAAAAAGGCCTCACAGCAAATTCTGAGGTTGAATATTGCGTAAAGTATTCCAATGCCTTTATTGATTCTTCCCAATGCGCTAACCCGTACTGTTCTACATAATCAGGGAATAGAATTCCGCTTAGTCCTTTAAAATGAGGGGCTGCATCCCGTAAAATTGTGAGCGCTTCATCGTAATGTTTTGGCAGTGTTTCGTATAAGGAAGCTGTAATGCGGCGCATCCGCTCTTTTAAAGCGAGTTCAGGCCAGTCTTCCTGCAGCAATTGTTCCTCGAATCTGTCTTGGTTAAAATCAGGACAAGATGCCTTTATATGGTGTATCAATTGAGATATCAGTTTTTCATTGTATATTTCTTTTAAGTCAGCCACCTGATCACCGCTCTTTCATTTATTATTTATATTATATGGGAATGTATGTTCTGAATCAAGCGATACATTCCAAAAATTAACAACCAATCCTACCTTAGTATACATCATTTGGATACTTTTTTTAGTTAAAAAAACCCTTGTCATCAGCAAGAAAAACTGAGATAATGGCATTGAAAGCGCCTACACTTACCTGATTTCAATTGGATACGGTCGCATATCATGCCGTTATATAGAGGGGATAAGCAACAGAGAGTAAGTGTTCGGAGCGCATCATTGGTCAAACAAGGGGTTCCTGATACATGATTTTTCGTAAATCGAAATAACGATATTAGGGAGAATGGCTGCTTCGATCGTATCCTATCATAATGCCAAAAACATAAAGTCTGCTGAGCCAGGCTTTTTTTGCTTTGCAGAAAAGGTTGTTCTAAACACAGAGACAGGGTCATATTCTATACACAAGTACAGTCATCAAGGAGGGGGACATCTCTGTGTCAAAACAATTGCTTGCCTTAAATATAGATGGAGCGCTTCTTCGGTCGAACGGAAAGATTCATCAGGCAACGAAAGACGCGATCGAATATGTTAAGAAAAAAGGGATTTATGTCACACTCGTAACCAACCGTCATTTTCGTTCAGCACAGAAAATAGCAAAATCGCTGAAGCTTGATGCCAAGCTGATCACTCATAGCGGGGCATACATCGCTGAGAAAATAGACGCCCCGTTGTTTGAAAAAAGAATCTCTGACGATCACACCTTTAATATTGTTCAAGTGCTGGAGAGCTATCAATGCAATATTCGGCTTCTTCACGAGAAGTATTCGATCGGAAACAAGAAAAAGGTGAATTCAAATTTATTAGGGAAAGCACTCATTCACCCGTCTGATCCGATCTTTTATCCAGTCCAGTTTGTTGAATCATTAAGTGATCTTCTCATGGATGAGCCAGTGAGCGCACCTGTCATCGAGGTGTACACGGAGCACGACATTCAGCATGACATTACAGAAACGATTACGAAAGCTTTCTCTGCGGTTGATGTTATTCGCGTAAACGATGAGAAGCTGAATATCGTCCCGAAAGGTGTCTCGAAGGAAGCGGGTCTGGCCCTCGTCGCTTCAGAGCTGGGCCTGACCATGGATGATGTCGTGGCCATCGGGCATCAGTATGACGACCTCCCGATGATTGAACTTGCCGGTCTTGGGGTAGCGATGGGGAACGCCGCTCCGGAGATTAAGAGAAAGGCCGATTGGGTCACAAGGTCCAATGACGAGCAGGGTGTTGCTTACATGATGAAGGAATATTTCCGGATGCAGCAGCGAAAAGGATTTCTTGATAAGTTCCACATGAAACGTGTGTAAAAAAGCCGCTCGCGCCCTGACAGGTGCGGCGGCTTTTTTGCCGGATTGATTTTAACGGTTTATTTCTGTACACTAAAGAAAGTTTTGAATCTGATAAATTAGGTGATGAAGTTGCAAATTAAAATAGAAGGCATACATGATGACCGCCTGCATCGGCCTCTGCAAAATATTGCAAATTTGTTTTATGAAGAGTGCGAGCTTGTGTACGGCGGAGGGGAGCCCGCAGATGTTGTCATTTCTTTAGACTGTTCACAAACGGATGAGCATGTGACGGTTTCGGGAGAAGTGAAGGGAACTGGCATAACGGAACAGCATACAAAATCTTTTTCTCCCGGCATGAATGAAAAAGAAGCTTTTAAGCAAGTGAAAAACACGATTTCTTATGTGTATCTCAATCTTCTTCAAGCGCATACGGGCATCACGCAAAAGTGGGGAATCCTGACAGGAATCCGGCCGACAAAGCTGCTTCATAAAAAGCTGCAAAGCGGAATGCCGCAGGAGCAGGCACATGCTGAATTGAAAAAGGACTATTTAATTCATGATGAGAAAATCGGGTTAATGCAGGAAATTGTTGACCGGCAGCTGGCGGCAGTGCCGGATTTGTATCAAGTAAAGGATGAAGTCAGTATTTATATCGGCATACCGTTCTGCCCGACAAAATGCGCGTATTGCACATTCCCTGCGTACGCCATCCAAGGGCAGGCGGGCAGAGTCGGCTCATTCTTATGGGGGCTGCATTACGAAATGCAGAAAATCGGCGAATGGCTGAAGGCGCATGATGTGAAGGTTACAACCATTTACTTTGGCGGCGGGACGCCGACAAGCATTACAGCGGAGGAAATGGATCTGCTGTATGAAGAAATGGTCCGCTCCTTCCCTGATGTGAAAAACATTCGCGAGATTACGGTAGAGGCCGGCCGCCCTGACACGATTACAGAAGAAAAACTCGCCGTTTTAAACAAATATGACATTGACCGGATCAGCATCAATCCGCAATCCTATGAAAACGAAACGCTGAAGGCGATCGGACGGCATCATACAGTTGAAGAGACCATTGAGAAATATCATCTGTCACGCCAGCACGGCATGAATAATATCAACATGGACTTGATTATCGGTTTGCCGGGGGAAGGCGTGAAGGAGTTCAGACACAGCCTTTCAGAAACGGAAAAACTGATGCCGGAATCCCTTACGGTTCATACTCTTTCCTTTAAACGGGCCTCAGAAATGACGAGAAACAAGCATAAGTACAAAGTCGCCGGCAGGGAAGAGGTTTCTCAAATGATGGATGACGCGGTAGCCTGGACGAAAGAGCATGGATACGTGCCTTATTATTTATACCGCCAGAAAAATATTCTTGGAAACCTTGAAAACGTCGGATACTCTTTGCCGGGACAAGAAAGCATCTACAACATCATGATTATGGAAGAGGTGCAGACGATTATCGGCATCGGCTGCGGCGCAGCAAGCAAATTTATAGACCGTGATACAGGGAAAATTACGCACTTTGCCAATCCGAAAGATCCGAAATCGTACAATGAGCGCTTTGAACACTACACGGACGAAAAAATCAAATATTTAGAGCAGATTTTTGAGAGAACGACAAAGCAGCACTGATCACAGTGCTGCTTTTTTTTTATCCCTGTTTTCTTGCAGGCTGAACATCAGGCTTCCATTTAAATACCTTGTTCAGTAAGCGGTAAATTGGTTTTGATTCCTTTGTTAAAAGCGGTCCTAAAATCGCCAGAATGAGGACATATAATGCGGCAAACGGCTTTAAAGTGGCTGACAGGCCGCCGGCTATCCCGAGATTCGCAACGATAATCGAAAACTCTCCCCGTGATACGATCGTCAGTCCGATATTCGATGAAGCCTTATGGGAAAGCCCTGCGCGTCGTCCAGCAACCATCCCGGCGATAAAGTTTCCGAGAATGGTCAGAATCACTGCTCCCAGCGCAAGCCAAACCGCTTCACCGAGCGAAAACGGGTCAATGCTGAGGCCGAAGCTGAAAAAGAACATCGCGCCGAAGAAGTCGCGAAACGGAACGACAAGGTGCTCAATCCTATCGGAATGCTCTGTTTCTGAAAAAACCAAACCGAGCAGCAGCGCGCCAATCGCTTCCGCTACATGGATCGTCTCTGAAAATCCGGCGATAAAAAAGAGTGCGGCGAAAATGACGATAATAAACACTTCATTTGAGCGAATGTCCAACAGCTTATTCAAGAGCGGCGGGAGCTTTCTGGCTGCGATAAAAAACAGCAGCATATAACCGAAGGCGATCAAAATGGACAAGAGCGCACTCCCGACTGATGTCGCATCACCTAACACAAGGCCGGAAACAACGGACAAATACACGGCAAGGAAAATATCCTCAAACATAATGATGCCGAGAATCAGCTCGGTTTCCGGATTGGCCGTTCTTTTTAAATCAACGAGCACTTTTGCGACAATTGCACTTGACGAGATTGTGATGACGCCTGCGAGGACGAGGACTTCCAGAAAGGAAAACCCGGTGATAAACCCATAAAGCAGCCCGAGGCTGAAATTAATCAAGATATAAATCGTTCCGCCAATTGCAATTGATTTTCCGGATTTGATTAATTTTCCGACGGAGAATTCGAGTCCGAGATAGAAAAGGAGGAACAGCACGCCCATCCGCCCGAAAAACTCGATGATTTCACTGCTTTCTATAAACGTAAGGTCAATAATCCCCACTTTCGGCGCGTGCGGTCCAAGCAGCATTCCAAGCACAATCAGAAATGGAATAATCGAAAATTTAATTTTGTTGGCGATTACACTGGCAATCGCTACAAGAACAAGCGCAGTCCCGACTTCAAATACAAGATGATCCATCGGCCGCTCACACGCCCTCTCCAGAAAGAAAATCGTGAATCAGTTTCTTCAGATGCTTTCTTTCACCTGAGAGGACAAGGGTGTCATTTTCTTCAATAACCGAATCGGCTCCTGGATTTAAAAGCTTTTCCTGGCTGTGTTTGATGATGGCAATCACAGTGACATCGTAGTTTTGGCGGACATCAAGCTCCCCGAGCGTGCGCCCGATTGATTTGGCGCCTTTTTCAACCTTAAACCATTCAATAATGAGATCGCTGAAGGCCATTTCGATGGATTCCAGCGCTTGCGGTTTATAGACCATGCCACCTAAAATAGCGGCAATTTGCCTTGCTTCAGAATCATCTAATGAGATATTGGAAAGAAGCTCATCGGGGTCCCGGTCATTAAACCGGTAAATTTCTCTTCTTCCGTCATCATGAATGATAATCGTCATTTTTTCGTGACTTCTCGTTTCGATTTCAAATTTTTTGCCGATGCCCGGCAGATCGTTTTCTTTAATATTCAATGAAAATCCCTCCGAATGTAGTGTTGGCTAAATGGGGTAAGTTAAAAACAAGAACATTTATATTCGGAGGTAATTAGATTGGTATTTGACAGGGACGGCACAAACCTTTTCCAACCTGTTTATCAGCGGTTCGTCAAGAGGTTTGACAGACAGCTGCCTGACAGACTGCGCCAGCGGGCTGTACTCTTTGATCAGCTCTGCCGGGTACATGCTGCCCGGCGACGGTGTTTTGGCCGTTTGTGTTTCCTGCGGATATGAGGACATAGGCACATAGCTGTCAGTGCTTGCTTCAAGCTGGGAAGGCAGAACCACGTCCGAAGGGGGAAAGTACACCATAAATAAACTTAACAGAAAACTGATCAGCAATTTATCCATATTCCTTTCCCCCTTTCTCATCCTGATAATCCCTTCTTTTTCACTATATAAAACTTTATGTTTTCATTCAAACAATATGCATTTTTCAGTATCTATTGACCTTGAAAAATAAAAAGGTTTATTTGAGGATGGCGGGGAATGTATAGGAGAAAGAAAAAAGCAAGCGCATACATGGAGGTGCTTCATATGGAATTTATTCAATATGAACGGAATGGAGCCGTTGCGGAGATTATCCTGAATCGCCCTGATGCCCATCACGCCCTGAATGAACAGATGCTGTCTGAACTGAAGGAGGCGGTTGATAAGGCGGCTGCAAGCGAGGCGCTTATCGTTCTCCTGAGAGGAACCGGGAAAGGCTTTTCGGCCGGCGGAGACATCCGGATGATGACGTCAGAGCATGACCCTGATCAATTTAAGCAGCTGATGGATACGATTGAGGCTGTCACTTTGACGTTATATCAAATGAAGAAAGTGACAATTGCTGCTATTCACGGTGCTGCTGCGGGACTGGGCCTGAGTTTGGCACTGTGCGCTGACATTGTGCTCGCAGAAAAAAACGCTGTTCTCGCGATGAATTTTATCGGCATTGGGCTTGTTCCGGACGGCGGAGGGCATTATTTGCTGAAGAAAAGAATAGGGGAAGCGAAAGCGAAAAAGCTGATTTGGACCGGGAAAAAGCTTTCCGCCGCGGAAGCCGCCGATATGGGCCTCCTTGACGGGACATTTGCCGGAGACCCTGCGGAAGGCGCAAGACCCTTTATCGAAACCCTTTTGGCCTCACCTCTTTTGGCGATGATCGAAACGAAAGCCATCTTTCAGAGCCTCCAGCTTGAAGAACTGAAAAAGGTGCTTGCCCTTGAACGCAGCGCCCAAGAGAAAATGAGAAGGACCAAGGATCACCAAGAAGGAATCCGTGCCTTTTTAGAAAAACGGGAGCCGAAGTTCCAAGTGTAACAGATCAGCCGGAAAGCTGATCATCTGTGAAACAAAATCAGCTTTCCGGCTGCATTGACTAAACGATGGGTATGACTGTGAAGCTCTTTTTCTTTTAACAGAGCCTCACCGTGCGTTTTTGCCGCTTCTTCATTTTCTGCCTCGAATCGTTCGTTTACCAGTGTTTTCCCCGAAGGATCAAAAGCTGTAAGGAAATAATCAGCCATCAGGTTTCTCCTCCATTTTCAAGGTTTTCAGTCTTTCTTCATTTATATTCTAAATAGGAAATCAAAATCCTTCATTATGTTTCATCCAAAATTAGTATATAATGGGTCAGGGAAGGAGGAGATTCGGTGCTTAAGATTGATCATGTCACGAAGACATTTGGAGATTATAAAGCCGTTGACGGATTAGACTTAGACATTCCGGAGCAGCAAATGTTCGGTCTTTTAGGCGCAAACGGAGCGGGAAAAACGACGACGTTTCGCATGATCCTTGGCTTATTAAGCATTACGGAGGGCTCAATCAGCTGGAAAGGCCGTCCTGTGAATTACAGTATCAGCAACAAAATCGGTTACTTGCCGGAAGAACGGGGCCTTTATCCGAAAATGAAGGTAAAGGATCAGCTTGTCTATCTTGCCAGATTAAAAGGGATGGAGAAGCGGGAGGCTGTAAAAGAGCTCGGCACATGGCTTGATCGCTTCAATATAACAGATTACGAAAATAAGAAGGTGGAAGAGCTTTCGAAGGGCAACCAGCAGAAAATCCAATTTATTTCGGCAGTTTTGCATAAGCCGGAGCTGCTGATTCTTGATGAACCATTCAGCGGTTTGGACCCTGTCAATGTGGAGCTGTTAAAAGAGGCTGTAATCTCTCTGAAAAACAGCGGTGTTTCTATTTTATTTTCCAGCCACCGGATGGAGCATGTCGAGGAGCTTTGTGAGAACCTTTGCATATTGCAGAAAGGAAAGCCGGTTGTACAAGGCAGGCTGAAGGAGATAAAGCGTTCCTTCGGCAAAAAGAATGTCACGATTCACTCCGATGACGATCTGCGTTTTTTGCAGTCTCATGAAGGCATTCTTCAATGGAAGGAAACGGCCGGCGGCGTCAAGCTGCAGATTGCCAATGAAGACATCTCTCAAGAGATTTTTGCCATGCTCCAAGGAAAAGGGTTTATCAGAAAGTTCGAACTTGAAGAGCCGTCACTGCATGATATTTTTATAGAAAAGGTGGGGGCCGTCTATGAATAAATTTTGGATCATGCTTTCTCATACATATAAAAATAAGATTATGGCAAAATCCTTTATTATTTCGACTGTTATCACGGTACTGCTTGTTTTAGTTGTAACGAATCTGGAGTCGATCATTTCTCTGTTTCAAGGTGATGATGCGAAAGAAAAAATCGCCGTTGTTGATGAAACAAACGAATTATATCCGGTTTTCTCGAAGCAGCTGAAAGCGGTGGATACAGACAGCGATCTTGATGTGAAGCAGTCGAAGCAATCGGAGGAAGAGGTCACAAAGCAAGTCAAAGATGAAGCGCTCGATGGCATGCTCATCATCAAACGTGATGAAAAAGGGACCATTTCAGGAACATATAAGGCGTTAACGATTTCTGATGAAAGCACATACCAAACGCTGCAGCAGGCGCTGACGCAAACCAAAACGGCTGTCGGAACGGCGGAGCTCGGCGTTTCGCAGGAAACGATCAGCAGCCTTTATGCGCCCGTTACCGTCGGGCAGGAGGCGCTGAAAGAGGGAGCGAAGTCTGAGGAAGAGCTGGGCCAGACGGTAGGGCTTGTTTATATTATGCTGTTTGTCATCTATTTCTCTGTGATTATGTATGCCAGCATGATTGCAATGGAGGTCGCAACCGAAAAATCTTCGCGTGTCATGGAAATTCTTATCTCAAGCATGCCGCCGATCCAGCAGATGTTTGCAAAGCTGCTCGGCATCGGGCTCGTCGGGATTACTCAGCTTGCTGTCATTATAGCAGCCGGCTCTCTGTCCCTTAAGCTGAACAAAACGAGCGACACGGCTTCATCTGTCGGCGGATTTCTTAACCTGACCGACGTTTCAGTAACGACTGTTATCTATGCTGTGATTTTCTTTTTGCTCGGATACTTTTTATATGCGACACTCGCCGCGTTTCTCGGCAGTGTCGTCAGCAGAATAGAGGACGTGCAGCAAACGATCACGCCGATGACGCTATTGGTTGTCGCCGGTTTTATGATCTCGATGTTCGGCTTGAATGCACCTGACGCAGGATTTATTACGGTAACCTCGTTTATTCCGTTTTTTACGCCAATGATTATGTTCTTGCGCGTCGGCATGCTTGATATTCCGTTTTGGCAGGCGGCTGCCGGAATCGGAATCACACTGCTCACCATTATCATACTGGCCGTCATCGGCGCCAGAATTTACAAAGGCGGTGTGTTGATTTACGGCAATTCAAGCGCGTTCAAAGCGATCAAACAAGCGCTGCGTTTAGCGAAAAACTGATTGGAAAACAGCCTGGGGATTCTCAGGCTGTTTCTTTATTGACAGAACGTGCATTCGCAAGAATTCGGTGCTAAAATAAGGGTACTTCATCCTGGAAAGGAGCAGAATGTTGACTGATCTAACCTTTATTCATGCGGCAGATCTTCATCTTGACAGCCCGTTTTACGGGATATCGCATCTGCCGGAACCGATTTTTGCCCGGATCAAAGAAAGCACGTTTGCAAGCGTGAGACATATAATAGATGCCGCAGTGAGAGAAAACGTTGATTTCATTTTGCTGGCGGGGGATCTGTTTGACGAAGCCAATCGAAGCTTAAAGGCCCAACTTTTTTTAAAAAAACAGTTTGAAAGACTCAGAGAGTACGGGATTTCAGTTTATGTGATCTTTGGGAACCACGATCATCTGGGCGGGGAGTGGACGCCGATTGAATGGCCGGAGAATGTCCACATTTTTACGTCCGCTGTTCCTGAAGAAAAATCGTTTTATAAGGAAGGCAGGCGCATAGCAAGCATTTACGGCTTCAGCTATCAGGCCAGGGCCGTAACGGAAAACCAAGCCGCCCGCTACCGTAGGTCAACTGATGCGCCGTTTCATATCGGTATGCTTCATGGCACGTTATCGGGATCTGAAGGGCACGATCCGTATTGCCCGTTTACACATGACGATCTTGTAAAAAGCGGGATGGATTATTGGGCGCTTGGCCATATTCATAAACGCCAAATTCTTTCTGCCGGGAACCCGGCAGTCATCTATCCGGGAAACACGCAAGCGCGCCATATGAAGGAGACTGGAGATAAAGGCTATTATCTCGTTCGTGTGACAAACGGAGACATTTCTTATGAATTTCAGAAAGCGCATGATGTCCTGTGGGAAAAAGCCGCAGTTGATGTGACGGAGGCAAAGAATATGACTGCCCTTTTCCAAATGGTTGAGGACGCGTTTTCGAAGCTGCGGATAAAGGGGAGCCCTGTTTGTGTAAGACTCGTATTGCAAGGGCGGGCGCCGGAATGGCTGCTGGAGGCGCCGAGAGGCACTTTGGACGAGCTTCTTGAAGCTTTTCAGGAGCAAGAGGCGGAGGAGGAACACTTCATTTGGCCGCTTTCATTAGAAGATGAGACAGAAAAAGAAACAAACCTTACAAACCTTGACCCTTTTTTCGGCGGTTTATTTGAAGACATTGATGGCGGCGATCTCTCAGATGTGCTGGAAGGGCTTGAGCGTCACCCTGTATATAGAAGGCACGCGGATCGGTTTAGCCAAGAGGAGTTAAAGGAAATAAAAGAGCAGGCACAAATTTTATTGAAAAGACAGCTTAAGGTGCTTGAAACATGAGGCGGTGAAAGCTTTGCGAATTAAATCTTTACATATCTACCATTACGGGAAATTTTCCAATCGGACCTTTCACTTTTCCGCCTCACCTGTCCAATTAATCTACGGATTAAATGAGGCAGGAAAAACAACGATGATGTCATTTATTGAAAGCATGCTGTTCGGTTTTCCTAAAACGAAAAAATATGAACCGAAAACAGGCGGTGTCTACGGCGGTGTTCTTGAAGCTGAACATCCTGAGTATGGGGTGTTGAAGATCGAACGGACGAAAGGGACTGCCGAAAAGCTGAGAG
This sequence comes from Bacillus sp. G16, assembly GCF_021282335.1. Taxonomy (NCBI): domain Bacteria; kingdom Bacillati; phylum Bacillota; class Bacilli; order Caryophanales; family Bacillaceae; genus Bacillus; species Bacillus sp. G16. The sequence continues at coordinate 116,674 of NZ_JAJSOZ010000009.1, forward strand.
TGTACACAGAAAAGGGTGAAGTGAAGCAGGGAGATTTTTTAAAGCAGCTGTTCCAGGGTACGGACAGGGCGCTGTACAAAGCCATTTATTCGTTTGACGTATTCGGGCTGCAGGAAATTCACGCCTTTAATCGCGACAAGATTGGGGAGTTTCTGCTGTTTTCCAGCTTGTTTGGCGCCGAGGCCGTCTCTAAACTTGATTCAAGGCTGGCAAAGGAAAGCGAAAGGCTCTATAAACCAAACGGGCGAAATCCTCAATTGAATCAGGAGCTGGAAACGCTTAAGCAGCTGACAGCGAAGCTCAAACAGGCGGAAGCAGAGGAAGCGGGCTATCATCAGCTTCTTGAGGAAAAAAGAACGCTCGAAGTCCGTCTGGCAGCGGCAGAAACTGAATTAAAAGAGGCGGCAGGACATTTCCGAACGATTGAGGGAGCGATTGAGCTGAAGCCGCTGCTAAATGAAAAAGCGGCGCTGGAACAGGCGATTGCTCAATATCCGGAACAGGCAAGACAATTTCCAGCTGACGGACTGCATCAGCTGGAAAAGTATGAATCCCATCTTCACCCGAAATCCGCACAGCTTGAGGCGCTTCGGGTGAAGATGGCAGAACTGGACAAGCAGATGCAAAAGCTTAACCCGGATAAAGAAATATTGGCGAAAGAAACGCTGATACAAGAGCTTTCGGCAGGCTTTCATATGTATCAATCCTGCGGAGAACAGCTCGCCGCCATTCAGGCACAGCTGCGCCAGTCGTCTGCACAGGCAGCGGCCGGGCTGGAACAGCTCAATAAAACGGATGAAAATGAGCTTTTGAATATGAACACGTCATATGACTATGAATGGCAGCTTCAGCAGGCGGTGCAGCAATACGTGCAGGCAAGAGACAGAAAACGGCAGCTTGATGAGACGTTTGAACTTGCCCGGCAAGAGCTGGAAGACGCAGAAAAGGCTGTTCATGCTGCTTCATCCGCCATCCTTGAAAATAGCCATAGAAAAGATAAAGAAGCGGCTCTTAAAGCATATGATGAAGCACAGGGGCAGCATCAGGAGCAAGCGAAGCTGAGAGAACAGCTGAAGTTTTTTGAAAGGCAGCAGGCAAAACAGAAAAAGATTGTTATTGCAGCTGGTATGTTGTTCATCGTTCTATTTCTGCTGCTGCAGCAATGGATTCCCGCCATAAGTATCGGTGCTGCTCTTATCGTGTATTGGCTTGCATCAGGGAAAAAAACACCGTCTTCCCGAAACAGCGGGGAGCCGAGACAGCCAATGACGGACATTTCGCCGGCAGAAGCCGAAGCGCTTCGAGAAGCGTTATGGGAGGATGACCGCAATAAACAGCATCTCATCACACAGCGGGCAGTGCTCCAGCAAAAAGAGACGGCTTATGAAAGGGTCATCCAGCAGTTTGAACAGTGGGAAGCCGATATGACCCCGTCCTTTACTCAGGTCGAGCGTTTTATGAAGGAGCTCGGATTCAAGGAAGATCCGTCTTTTTTGCTTGATGCATACAGCTTAATGAAGGATGTCAAAAAAGAAGTGAAGAAAAAGCATGAGCTGACAATTGAAGCGGGAAGGCTGAAAAAACACCGGCGCACATTCGAAGAACGTGTCAGCAAGCTTATGTCTGAGAATCATAGTGAGAACATCTCTATTTCGGACGCCCTTCACACATTGCAAAAAAACGTTGAACGTGAAAAAGAAATCGAGAAGCAAAAAAAGGGAATTGAAACAGATATTCATTATACAAAGGAGCAGCTGCTGGAGCTGGAGCAAGAAATACAGTATTTTCAAGCCCAGATCGAACAGTTATTTGCCGCGGCGGCTGCGAAAGACAGAAATGAGTTTTGCGCCATTGCAGACATCAGCAGGAAATTGAAGGATACGGAGATCAAATTTCATCACATAAACGCACAGCTTCAAGGCGGACACCCAGAGGAGATTGAACTGGCGGATTCCAATACGCTTACTGAATTGAAAAACAAGCAATTCGTTGAGAATGAAAGAAAAGAACGGCTGACTGAGGAGATCCAACAGCTTCGGAGTCAAATCGCACTGCTCTTCGTCAAACAGGAACAATTAGAGGCGTTGGGATTGGTCTCAGACCTCAAGCTGCAAACGGAAATGCAAAAAGAGCGTGTCAAAGAAACCGCTAAAAAATGGGCCTCAATACAAATGATCAAACAGGTGATCAGAAATAAATTGGAGCGTCATAAAAAAGTCGAGCTTCCGCGCCTTCTGGAGACCGCCGGAGAATTTTTCCGTCCATTGACTGATGGAAGCTACAAGACGATTTATTTTTCTGAAACGGATGATTCCATTATGGTCATGCATTGTGATGGAACTGTTTATCATGCCGAAGAGCTGTCACAAGGGACGTGTGAGCAGCTGTATACAGCGATCCGATTTGCTCTGGCCGTTACACGTCATGATTGGGCCAGGCTACCGTTCCAGCTTGACGACAGCTTTGTCCATTTTGATCAGGAAAGGCTGAAACGTGTATTAGACGTTCTTTATGATTTATCTGAAGGCGGAAGGCAGATTTTGTATTTTACATGCCATGATCATGTTAAAGATGCATTTCAAAGCAGCCAGATCATCCATTTGGTGTCATAAAAGAGGTTCTATAGCTGTAAATCGGTATGTGATATACTGATATTATGTAAGATACGGAGGGAGCTTTAATAGAATGGCTAAAGGGATTATGCTACATGAGGTTGGCGAACAGGTGGACCAATATCTATTGATTAAATCCTCGACGAAAGGGATTGCAAGCAATGGGAAACCGTTTTTAACGCTGATGCTGCAAGACCAGTCAGGTGATATTGAAGCGAAGCTGTGGGATGCCAAGCAAAGTGATGAAGTGACCTATGCGCCGCAGACGATTGTGAAGGTCGTGGGGGATGTTCATCATTACCGCGGGCGCACCCAGCTGAAGCTGAGAAATATCAGGCCGGTAAGTGAGCATGAAAACGTCAATATTGATGATTTTTTAGAAACCGCGCCGATTCCGAAAAATGAAATGATGGATACCATCACTCAATATATATTTGAAATGAAAAATCCGAATATCCAGCGGATCACAAGGTTTTTAGTCAAAAAACACGAAGCTGAATTTATGGATTATCCGGCGGCTACGAAAAACCACCATGAGTTTGTCTCAGGTTTAGCGTATCATGTCGTCTCTATGCTGAATCTGGCGAAATCCATTGCAGATTTATATCCGTCTCTTGACCGTGATCTGCTTTATGCCGGTGTTATCCTGCATGATCTTGGAAAAGTGAAAGAGCTGTCCGGCCCTGTTTCTACTTCCTATACGGTCGAAGGCAATTTGCTTGGCCATATTTCGATTATGGTCACAGAGCTGTCAAAAGCGGCTGAGGAGCTTCAAATCGATTCTGAAGAGGTATTAATTCTTCAGCACTTAATTTTAAGTCACCACGGCAAAGCAGAATGGGGCAGCCCGAAACCGCCGATGGTGAAAGAAGCGGAAATATTACATTATATAGACAACCTGGATGCGAAAATGAATATGATGGACAGAGCGCTTGAGCGCGTGAAGCCGGGCGAGTACACTGAACGTGTATTTGCGCTGGAAAACCGTTCCTTTTATAAACCGACTTTTCACAAATGAACAAAAAAGGACTGATGCTGATACATACAGGTCAGTCCTTTTTTATGCGCTTTTGCCGCTCATAACTCGTCTCATTTCCGCATATGGTTAAGAATAAAGAATCTATGCAGAAGGGGGAGGAACCCGTGTTATTTTTTCCATGGTGGGTGTATCTTTGTATTGTAGGCATCATTTTCAGTGCATATAAACTTGTGGCGGCAGCCAAAGAGGAAGAAAAAGTAGACCAGTCCTTTATTGAAAAAGAAGGGCAGATTTATATGGAGAGGATGGAAAAGGAGAGAGAACGCCGCAGTTCTCAGCAGCATGACGAAGAAAATCCAAACCATTCTATTGCATAAAAAAAGCTGTGCAGCTCAATGAGCGTGCACAGCTTTTTTTATTATTTAGAACTGTTTGAAGATGAAGAAGTGCTGCTGCTTGTAGAAGATGTATTGAATGTGTCTTTCAGTTCTTTATCTTTTACTTCGATGTCAGCTTTCTTCATGACTTTTTGAACAGCTTCCTGAACGGCATTGTTGTCATTTAGTTTTTGTTCAAGCACTTCAGATTTCAGCTCTTTTTTCATATCTTCGTATTTACCGCGTTCTTCTGTCTTTTTAATGATGTGATAGCCGTATTGTGATTTTACAGGATCACTGACTTCACCTGTTTTTAATTTGAATGCAGCTTTGCTGAATTCAGCCACCATACCGTCTTTTGCGAACCAGCCAAGGTCCCCGCCTTTTGAAGCAGAGCTGTCTGTAGAGTATTCTTTCGCAAGGTCTTCAAATTTCTCGCCTTTTTTCAGCTTTTTCTCTACTTCTTCAGCTGTCTTTTTATCAGCGACAAGGATGTGGCTTGCACGGATTTTGCCTTTTAAGCCTTCCCAGTACTCTTTGATATCGGCATCTGTTACTTTGATGTTATCTTTAGCGGCTTTTTGTGTCAGTAATTCATATTTTACTTGCTCTTTAAGGTAATCTTTTCCGTATTGGTCTTCGAGGGCAGTATATTGATCGCCAAGCTGTGATTTGTATTCTTTCAGCTTGTTGTCAATTTCTTTATCTGTAACTTTATATTTCTTGTCTAATACTTTTTCTTGCACCAGCTGTGTCAGTACGCTTGCGCCAGCTGTTTTCTTCATGTTTGTGTAAAGCTCGCCTTTTGTTACATCGCCTGCGTCTGTTTTTGCGATGACTTCTTTGTCCCCGCCGCTGCAAGCACTGAGAGCGAGGATGCTTGTAGCGGTAATAGCTGCTATTGCGATTTTCTTCATGGTTTTCAAACACTCCTAATCATTCCAAATTAAATTGCCTATGCGTATCATAACATATTGTGGCTTTCTGTAAAAAGATTTTAAATAAAGGGCATTCGTCTAGTCAAACTTTTGCTGATGACATACTTATATATTGATCAAGAAAAGGAGGTATGTAACATGAGCGGAGGATACTCTAACGGATTCGCGTTGCTCGTAGTACTGTTCATTTTGCTTATCATCGTAGGTGCAGCTTACATCTACTAAGCAGCCCGGGGATCGCTTGCACGATAAGCGATCCTTTAGTTTCACTAGCGCCTAATCGTTTCAATCATGAATTGCATAAGATGTAATTGGTAAATAAAGCTTTTTACAGGAGGTGCTTTTCAAGATGGGTGAAGTATTTGCAGGCGGTTTCGCTTTATTGGTTGTTTTGTTCATTTTATTGATTATCATCGGCGCTTCTTGGCTGTACTAATCAAAATAAGAAAGCATAGCTGCTTAATCAGCAGCTATGCTTTCTTTCATATTTACACAGTAAAGGAGATCTCCACAAACGAAGAGATCAGTAAAATTAATATAGATACATTAATAAATCGGAATACCTTATCTTGCCGCTCTTCAGGAATCTCTCTGACAAGGCATAATGTATTGGTGAGCCTGTTTATGAAATATAAAATAAACACGGCAGCCACGATAAAATAGAATAAAATGATGGGAGATTCCCCCTCTCTCTGAACTGTCCCATATTACATTACCAAATATTTATTAAAAAAGATAGAATGCAAATTGAAAAATCGCCACTAGCGCCAAGGTTTGACTACTTTTCAACAAGAATATCCAAGCCGTCCTCTTCCTGATCAATAAAACAGGCTTTCGGCGCTTGCATCAGCTTGAGAGCCAGCAAAAAGTCAGGCAGACAGTAGCCGGCATGAATGCCCGAAATCATGCAGAAATAATGGGCGTGATTCGGAAATGCCAGCGCGGCGTAAAACAATACAGGCGTAATCAGCAAAAACGGGCTTACGAGCGAAATCAGCATTGTTGTTTTTGGTATTCGTTTCCATGTACGCATGCGCAATATGTAAAACTTTTTTTCTATTTTTCTTTTTTTGCAGATGATTGGCAGGACATGGATGACTTTATGTACAAATAAAATAACGACGAGCAAACCGCCGAATAAAGGTACATATTCATCGCTTAAGCTTGTGCCAGGCCGCAGCAGCTCAAATGCTAAAAAGGTAGATATAAAAACCAAAATCATAAAACATACAGCAGTTAATATTATGCGAACGGCACCATAATCCTTCATGAGATTTATGGTCTTCCAGCAATTCATCAAAGTCATCCTTCCATACATCTTGAATAGAATCTCAAAATAATTTACTCCTCCCAAGAGAAAAAATCAATGCTTTTTAAGAAAAAATATCGTGTAGCAGGTATTTTTTTGAAACAAGCAAACAAACTGCGAAATATGGGGTTAGAACTTTCTTCTCAGTGAATTATCAGCTAAAATAAGATTAAAGATAGAAAGAAGTGGTGTGGATGGATTCGATGGATCATCGCATTGAGCGATTAGAATATTACATACAATTATTAGTGAAAACAGTAGATATGGACAGGTACCCCTTCTATGCGCTTCTCATTGATAAAGGGCTGAGCAAGGAAGAAGGGGAAGAGGTTATGAGGATTTGCGATGAATTGTCAGAAGAGCTGGCAACACAAAAAGCGCAAGGATTTGTAACTTTCGATAAGCTCCTTGCGCTTTTTGCCGGACAGCTGAATGAAAAATTAGATGTTCATGAAACGATTTTTGCCCTGTATGAGCAGGGGCTTTATCAAGAGCTGATGGAAGTGTTTATCAACATCATGAAGCACTTTGATTAACTGTTTACAGGTTCGAGCTCTTCTGCTGGTTCATCCGCAGCACTGTCCTTTGCTTTTTTCTTCAGTTTTCCGTTTACGCTTTCAAAGTCATTGTCAATATTGGTGAGTGACGTTTCGAAAATTTCCATAAAATCATCGCCGTAGATATGGCGTATCATACACATCATTTCTGCCACTTCAGGGAATTTTCCGAATAAATGATACAGAGGCTGTGACCCTTTAAAAACCGCATTGCGAGTCGGATCAAATTCCTCAAGCAGGCTCCAGAATACCTCAGTGCCTTCCTCAGTCAATTGAACGTATGTGTTCCGTTTATCATTCAGCCGTTTAGAGAACCTTAAATATCCTCGTTCTTCCAGCTTTTTTGAAAAGTTGAATGCGGTTGATACGTGCATGACCCCGAATTTCGCGATTTCAGAAATAGAAGCTCCATTCAATTGATACGCAATCCATAAAATATGATGCTCATTAATATTCAGGTCATACGGTTTGAGCCATTGCTGCCAATCCTTCTCAATTGATTTCCAAAGAGCCTTGCTAAGCTGAGCCATTTTCTGGGTGAAGACCAGAGCCTCTTTCACATCATAGGGCGGTTCCACTCGATTCATTACGTCACCTGCTTCTCTTTTTCTTTTTCTCTATTATGCCAATAAAATAAAGATTAATAAAGATGAAAATTTAAGAATTTTTTAATAAATTCACAATCCATTGCGGTGAGAGGCTTTTTCGGCAAAAAAAAATGCGGGTCCAAGTTTGGCCCGCATTTTTTTCTTTTGAATAGGATATTAGTTTTGTAAGGTTTTCTCCAGCTGTCTGATTTTCTCTTCGATATCAGCGATTTCTTTTTGCAGATCCTGCTGGTGAGGCTTGATCTCTTCCTGCCATTTTTTAATGGACGTTTGGAGCTCGCCGCTTACGTCTTTAATGACATCCGTGCTTTCTTTTGCCGCTTTGATCAGCTGGTCTTTTAACGCAAGCCCGTCTGATTTTAAGCGTTTGATCGTTTCTTCAAAAGAATCATAATTGGTTTTCATTTTTTCACGCAGCTGCTTTCCTGAGGAAGGTGCAGTAAGAAGAACTGCTGCTCCTCCGATGATGCCGCCTACGAATAGTCCTGTTAATAGAGAACGTCCGTCCGCCATTACAATCACCCCGTCTTTTTCTTGAAATAAGATTCATTCAGCATTTTTCATTTTTGTTGAAAGCCTGAACTTCTATACATAGCTTGCTTTATTTTAGCATATTTTTTAAGTAAAAAGGAGGGAGAAGGTTGTCTGTCTTTATGATTGTGTTATCCTGCATCACCCTTGCCTTCGCTTCAGGCGCTGTTTATTATATCAGACTTCTCAGCCAGGCTGCTTCTTATCCGCCCAAGAAGGTTATCCGGCAGAAAGCGCTTGTTTGTTCAACCGGAACCGCCTTTACACTATGTCTTATCTTTTTCACAAAACTCTTTGCTTAAAACATGCTGACATGCTGCGGGCTCTTTGTCGAAAAAACCTCTCCCGGAAGCGGAAGAGGTTTTGGGTGACAATTATTTAGCAGCTTCCATAAAACTGGAACGTCTTAAGATGGTTTGCACGATCGGATAAATAATGATCATGGCGATGGTATTCAGCACAGTGGCAGGCAGAACAACAGCCGCGAACAATGCGGTGAAACTGCCAGGCAAACCGACGATCAATAGAGCTGACGTTAAAAATACAATTCCCGATAAGATGGTCCCGATCGCTGTCAGCACTGCTGCTGCACCTGTTTTTTGGCTCCTTCTGAACAAAAGGAACAGGGTGAAGAACAGATACGCTGACACGGGTTTATCGATGATGTTAGGAATCTGTCCGGCTGGGAATGCTGTTGTAAGCGCGGAGATGATTCCAGTCACAATCCCGATGACGAGTACGTTTTGCACCCGCGGGAACAGCAGGATGCCCATGAACATCATGATCAGCATCATATCTGGTTTCATGCCGCCTAAAAAGGGCGGAATAATGGAATGAAGCGCTGCGCCGATTGCGGCAAACAGAGCCATAGTGACTAACTCTTTTGTTTTCATATCTATGCTCTCCTCTGCTAAGCTTTTTGCCCTCCAATAATATGCTCGTCATTTATTGCGAAGGCTTAAAGAATGTGATATGCAAACAGTATACCAAACGAACGGTTTGCATAGCCAGACTTTTTACTCATTTTCCTGCTGGAATTTCTTCATGAACGCAGCTAATTTTTCACAGTCTTCGAGAGATACCGCGTTATAAATAGAAGCGCGGCAGCCTCCTACTGAGCGGTGTCCGCCAAGGCCAACCATTTTTGCTGCTTTTGCTTCCTGAACGAATGTTTTTGTTAATTCGTCATCACGAAGCGTGAAGGTAACATTCATGCGTGAGCGGCTGTCCTTTCTGGCATGCCCTTTATAGAATCCGTTGCTTTCATCAATACAGCTGTAGAGAACCTGAGCTTTTTGTTCATTGCGCTGTTCAACAGCGTCCACACCGCCGTTTTCCTTCAGCCATTCCAGAACAAGGCTCAGCATATAAATCGCAAATGTCGGCGGAGTGTTGTAGAGTGAGTCCGCTTTGACATGCGTTGAATATTTCAGGATTTTTGGAACGTTCGCATTTTCACTTTGCAGCCAAGTTTTTTTCATGATGACAACTGTCACACCGGAAGGGCCGAGGTTCTTTTGAGCGCCTCCATAGATCACGTCAAACTTGGACACATCGATTTTTCTGCTCAAAATATCGCTGGACATGTCAGCTACGAGCGGAATTGGGGAATTCGGGAATTCCTGCCACTGTGTGCCGAAAATCGTATTGTTGGACGTGATATGTAAATACGCACCGTCTTTTACATCTGAAAGGTCAACCTCCGGAATAAAACTATAATTATCTGCTTCACTTGTAGCTGTGACAGACGTATTTCCGAACAACTTCGTTTCTGCCAGTGCTTTTTCAGACCATGCGCCGGTCATCACAAAATGCGCGGTTTTTTCGGGTGTTAAAAAGTTCATCGGAAGCATTGAGAATTGAAGGCTTGCCCCGCCTTGAAGAAACAAAATATCGTAATCTTCCGGGATGCCCATCAGTTCAATTAAAAGGCTTTTCGCTTTTTGGTGCACCGCTTCATACTCTTTGCTGCGGTGGGAAAGCTCCATAACGGACATGCCGGATTCGTTAAAATCAATAAATTCTTTCTGTGCTTTTTGCAGAACTTCCAATGGCAGCGCTGCAGGACCTGCGTTAAAATTCGTTGTACGTTCCATCATGATCTCTCCCTGTTTTCCACGTTAATGTATAAAATAATACAATTATCCTATCACAAAAATTCAGTTTTTTGATAAAAAATTAGAATAATCAAAAGAAATTGACGGATGTTTGCGAAATGTTCACAAATAAAAAACCTCATCTTATGATGAGGCCAGGCGTTTTGCGATAGAGGAAGAAATGTTCTGCAGATCCTCCGGTTTGTAATCATCAGCATGTGTTTTCCAAACCGCTCCGAATCCGTCTCCTTTTCCGTAGCGCGGGATGATATGCATATGATAATGAAAAACAGATTGTCCTGCTTTTTCGCCGTTATTGTTCAGCGTATTTAAGCCGATCGGTTCAAATTCATCCCGGATGGCACGGGCGATTTTCGGAACGGCGTGAAAATATTGTTTTGCTAATTCATCCGTAAATTCATACACATTTTCGATATGTGTTTTCGGAATGACAAGCGTGTGTCCCTTTGTCACTTGGCTGATATCAAGGAAGGCCAGCACATGTTCATCTTCATACACCTTTGCGGACGGAATGTCGCCGGCGATAATTTTACAAAAGATACAATTCTCTGCACTATGCATGAGGGTTCCTCCTTATGAAATTGTTTAGTATGTATACACTCATCGTACCACAGAAATGCAGAAAATAGAAAACAGGATGAACGGCGAGCGTTCACCCTGAATGCAGAGGAAGAGCTTATATGAAGAAAATGTGATATGCCTTTGGTAAGCACCTCATTTGTCAATAAAATGAAGACTTGTTTAATGCCTAACGATTCCTGCGATAAACACCTCATTTGACAATTTGCTTCATAGATGAAGAATTCATCAATTCAGTGAAGAGAAATGGTTTGAGCATTGGACATGTTTATTTTCTATCCAACTGTATCTAAGACGTCTTTGACAAACACCTCATTTTTCAGTTGATATGCTTTTCCTCTACGACCATTATGATGTCCAGAAAACTGTCTCTTTATGACAGCAAATTCATCATTTGTTAAAAGGGAATTGTTTCAAATCAGGCCTTGTTTTTGGTACTATGAAGAAAAACAATATAAGGGGAGAAACTATGTCTCTGCTATCGGTAAAAGACTTAACCGGCGGATATACAAGAAATCCGGTTTTAAAAAATGTATCATTCACCCTTGAACCGAATCAAATTGTCGGCTTAATCGGGCTGAACGGTGCGGGTAAAAGTACAACAATCAGACATATTATCGGGCTGATGGACCCGCACAAAGGATCGATCGAATTAAACGGGAAAACCTTTGCTGAGGATCCGGAAGGCTACCGCTCACAATTCACCTATATACCCGAAACACCTGTTTTATATGAAGAGCTGACGCTGATGGAGCATCTTGAATTAACAGCCATGGCATACGGCCTGTCAAAAGAAACGATGGAGAAAAGGCTGCCGGCGCTTTTAAAGGAATTCCGAATGGAAAAGAGGCTGAAGTGGTTCCCGGCTCATTTTTCCAAAGGAATGAAGCAGAAGGTTATGATTATGTGCGCATTTTTGGCAGAGCCCGCGCTCTACATTATTGATGAGCCTTTTCTAGGGCTTGATCCGCTTGCGATTAACGCACTGCTTGAGCGAATGAATGAAGCGAAAAAAGGCGGGGCGAGCGTCCTGATGTCAACACACATTTTGGCAACGGCAGAACGCTATTGTGATTCGTTTATTATTTTACATAACGGCGAGGTGCGGGCGCGCGGCACGCTGTCCGAGCTGAGAGAGCAGTTTGGAATGAAGGACGCGGCGCTGGACGATTTGTATCTTGAGCTTACAAAGGAAGACGCTGGCCATGAATAATATGCTTGATATTTGGCAGTCGCGGCTGCAGGAGCATATCAAAGAAACAAGAACGTACATGAAATATATGCTCAACGATCACCTCGTCATTGTTTTGATCTTTTTTCTCGCGGGCGCTGCAAGCTGGTACAGCAAATGGATACGGGACATTCCCGCTCACTTTCCGTCCTTCTGGGTGATGGCCGTGCTGTTTTCGCTCGTGTTGACAAGCTCTTATGTGCGGACGCTTTTAAAGGAGGCTGACCTTGTCTTCTTATTGCCGCTTGAAGCGAAAATGGAGCCTTACTTGAAGCAGGCGTTTGTCTACAGCTATGTGTCTCAGCTGTTTCCTCTTATTGCACTGAGCATCGTTGCAATGCCGCTGTATTTTGCCGTCGCACCGGGAGCTTCGCTCGCATCGTATGCGGCAGTATTTGCACAGCTTTTGCTTCTGAAAGCGTGGAATCAGGTGATGGAATGGCGTACGACCTTCCAGAATGACCGAGGCATGAAACGGATGGATGTGATCATTCGCTTTGCGGCGAATACGCTCGTTCTTTATTTTGTGCTCCAATCTGTTTATATGTATGCGATTGTGGTCTATGTCATTATGGCTGCTCTTTATCTGTATATGTCTTCCTCAGCAAAACGGAAAACGTTTAAATGGGAGAGCCATATTGAGTCCGAATTGAGACGGAAGCAGCGTTTCTATCGGATTGCCAACCTGTTCACTGATGTGCCGCATTTGCGGAAGCAAGCGAAACGGAGAGCCTATCTCGACTTTTTGCTGCGGCTCGTGCCGTTTGAACAGCGCAAAACGTTTGCCTACATGTTCACCCGCGCCTTTTTGCGTTCAAGTGATTATTTGGGCATTCTCGTCAGATTAACGGTCATTTTCGCGCTGATTATTATGTATGTGTCGGCAAGCCCGCTCATTGCAGGGGTTTTGACTGTGTTTACCATTTTCATTACGGGTGTTCAGCTTCTGCCGCTGTTCGGCCATTTTGACCATCTGGCGCTTCAAGAGCTTTACCCTGTGACAAAAGAAACGAAGCTGAAAAGCTATTTCTCTCTATTAAAAACTGTACTTAGCGTTCAAGCGCTGCTGATGTCTGTTGCATCTGCCTATGCTGCCGGCATGACAGGTTTTCTGTACGCGCTGATCGGTTCTGCCGTTCTGATTTTTGTTGTTCTGCCGTCTTATATGACAACCAGACTGAAAAAACATGGCAAGCTGTGAGCTTAAAAAAGGGGTAGGTCAAATGACAGACAATCAGCTGCTGCTGCAGGAAGCCCTTCAATGGAAAATGCATTTTTTGCGAAAGGATTCCATGTTTGAACGCTTTTCGAAGCGTGTGCAAACGAAGGTGAATGAGCGGATTCCTGAAAAAATCCATACGGTCGTCACCGAGAGCGTGAAAAAAATGGTGGGAGCGACGATGGCCGGCTCCAATATTATCACCTATAAGAAGGATACAAGCACACTGTCGCTCAGTGAAAAAAACGAACTGGCGAAAAAAACAATTGTTTCTTATCAGAAGGTGGCAGCTGCTGAGGGAGTCGGCACCGGAGCTGGCGGCATTTTTTTAGGCATTGCCGATTTCCCGCTGCTGCTTTCGATTAAGATGAAGTGTTTATTTACTTTATCCTCAATTTATGGCTTTGATGTGAAGGATGCACAAGAAAGAATGTTCTTGCTGCTCGTGTTTCAGCTTGCGTTTTCGAGTGATGACTGCCGCAAATCGCTTTTTTCTGTCATTGAAAATTGGGAGACGGAGAAAAAGAGCATCGACTGGAGAGTGTTCCAGCAGGAATATCGCGATTATATCGACGTCGTGAAGCTTTTTCAGCTTTTGCCGGGAGTAGGAGCGGCAGTCGGCGGTATTGCCAATTATAAGCTGCTTGCTCAGCTTGGCGAGACGGCAAGACACGTTTTTCATCTGAGAATAGTAAAGAAAACAGCCGGAGAATAAACACTCCGGCTGTTTTTTTATAGCATATGATATGTGATCGCGGCACCCGCAAGCACCTTGGCCGCTGTCAGCATTGCTTTTTCATTGATGTCAAATTTCGGATGATGGTGGGAATAGACTCGTTCTGGCTGTTCAGGAGCGGCACCTGTAAAGAAAAAGGTGCCTTTGACGTTTTGTAAGTAATAAGCAAAATCCTCACCGCCCATTTGCGGTTCACCGTCAATGACGTGCTGAACGCCCTCAGTGTTCTTTGCGATGCTGACCAAGTGGCTTGTTTCTGCAGGATGGTTCACAACTGCCGGATAGCCCCGTTCATAGTTGTACTCATAGGACGCGCCGTGCATAGTTGACACTCCTTTTACAACTGCTTCAATTTCTTTCTCCAGCATGCTGCGGACATTTTCGTCAAAAGAACGCGCTGTGCCGATGAGTGTCGCTTGGTCTGCGATAACATTAAACGGGTTGTCGGCGATGAAAGAGCCTGTCGAAATAACAGCGGATTGAATCGGATTGACTTTGCGGCTGACAATGTGCTGCAAAGAGGAAACGATTTGCGAGCCGATCAGGACGGCGTCTTTTGTATCATGCGGATGAGCGCCGTGACCGCCCTTCCCGTGAATGTTGATCGTAAATCGGTCTGCCGCCGCCATCACGGCGCCGGGGCGGCAGAGAATGGTTCCGAGCGGCTCAGTCGCCCAAAGATGCGTGCCGAATATCACATCCGCGTTTTCGAGACAGCCGTCATCAATCATTGGCTTTGCGCCTCCCGGATAATATTCTTCCGCATGCTGGTGGATCATCACAAACGTTCCCTTCAGCTCATGTCTGTTTTGGTGAAGGATCTTCGCCACTGCGAGAAGAGCTGCCGTATGGCCGTCATGGCCGCACGCGTGCATAACGCCTGGCACCTTGGAAGCGTAAGGAACATCTTTTTCATCTTGAATGGGGAGGGCGTCAAAGTCGGCCCGCAAAGCGACGGTAGGGCCGGGTTCGCTTCCTTCTATATATGCTAAAATCCCTTTGCCGCCGACATTCGTGCGGATCGGAGCTCCTAACGATTCATAATAGGAAGCAATAAAGGCGGCGGTTTTTTCTTCTTGAAACGAGAGCTCAGGATACATATGAAAATGGCGCCTGATCTCGACCATTTCTTCAAAACAGCTGTCGAGCTGTTTGTTAATCTCTTTCTGCAGTGTGGATATGGACAAAGCCGCTTCCCCCTTTTCTATGCTTTTCCATGATTGTATAGAAAAAGTCTGAATATTTCAACTTACTTTCAAAGCAGAACCATGGCTGCGATGGTTGTCACTGAAAGGCCGATCACGACGGGGATAAAGTTTTTTCTGGCAAGCTCAAAAGGATCAACTTTACAAATGGCTGCAGCGGGAATCAGCGCCCATGGGACCAGTGTTCCGCCGCCCACCCAGATGGCAGATATTTGACCGAGTGCGGTTAGAACGGCTGGATCAGCATGAAGAGCGGAGGAAAAGAGCTTGGCGATAGAGCCGGCGAGAGAAATACCTGAAAACCCTGATCCGTCTAGGCCGGTTATGGCCCCAGCTGCAGTTAAGGCAGCGGCGGCAAGCTCCTTTGACATGGGCATCGTATGGGATAAAGCGATGCCAAGATCATTGACAATTCCGTGGGAACCTTTAGGGAGTGAAGTGCCCAGTATGGTTTCAAATCCTGAGTCACCTAGGTAGAAGAAAGCTGCAATCGGGATGACGGGGCCGAAAACCTTAAAGCCGAACTGGAATCCGTCAATGAAATAGCCAGTGATTTTTTCAAGTCCTTTTTGCTTATACACGAGAAAATGAACGATCATGAGGATGCAGATCGCAGACCCGCCAATTAACGCGGTCGCATCATTTCCCTGAAGGTTAAACAAGAGCATGCAGGCGATATCAGCAAGAAAGACAAGCGGAATCAAAAGAGCCAGTGTGGATCGCAGACGTTTTGGCAAGTACATCGAGGTGTTTTGTTCCTCAGAAAGTACGGGGGTAAAAGAAGCTGGACGTAACTGTTTTTTGCGTTCGCGCTGAATCATGAGACATGCCGCAGTCGTTGTGGTCACGCCCATAATGAGCACAAGAGGAATGCTGGCCGAAACGACATCACCGACTGGAATGCCTGCTGCATCTGCTGTCAGCTTTGGTGCCGCCTGAATGACAAAATCTCCTGACAGGGCAAAACCGTGGCCGAATAAGTTCATGGCCATGGCGGCGGCAATAGGCGGCAAACCGGCGCGGGCGGCTGCCGGAAGCAGGACGGCGCCGATCAAAGCGACACCTGGAGAAGGCCAGAAGAAGAGAGAAATGGCGAACATCAGGCCGCCAATCAGCCAGTAGGCGATTACAGGACCTTTCACAAGGCGTATAAAGGGAGAAATCATCGTTTCATTTATCCCTGTTTTCGTTAACAAATCACTCATCGAAACGATAAAGCAAATGATGAAAATCGTGGGCAGCAGTTCGCCAGCCGCGTAGATAAAGCTGTGGAATAAACTGCTGACAGAAGCTGAAAGTGAATGGCTGGCCCATAATGATATGATAAAAATGCCGAATAAGGAAATAAAGGTCGTATCTTTCCGCAGCAGCATAAATAGGATAATCGCCCCGATAAAAAACACATAAAGAACATGGACAGACAAAATCCCGATTTCCATCATTGATCACTCCTTCCGCTTCCTACAGATTATTCATAGGCGGGCGGAAGGTGCCGGGACAGAAGGCAGGGTTATGATGGAAGATGAACATTGATCTGTTTTAGCTGTTCAATCAAATGATGCTGCAACACTCTGTTTGCTTTTTGCTGATGTTCCGGGAAGCATTCAGGTGAAAAAATGACGCTCCCATCAGCAAGCCAGTTTTTTCTGTAGGCGGCAATGCTTTCCGAGGGTTCGAAATATGAACCATCCTCGCGCTGCATCTCGTAATCGTCAAATCTGAACTGAAAACCGCAGCACGGGCAGATTTCATAGGAATAATTCCCTTCCCTATCATATGCCGGTTCAGTCAGTCCCTTAAACCCGCAGACTGGGCAAGTATACTTCATTTTGCTTTCCTCAAATAAATAAACTGCCGGACATGCCGGCAGCTATTCGACAGCGAAATATGTGGTGACATACGAAGGCCGGGAGAAGATTGACGTTGTGTCAACTCCGGCAGACGTGCCGCGTTTTTTGTGGGCTTCTTTGTATGAATCTGACTGCTGCCAGTCTTGAAAGGCTCTTTCGGTTTCCCACATGGTCAGAATGACATAGGTGTCACTGTCAAGCGGACCCAGTACGCGAATCGCTTCAAAACCAGGCTCGTTTTCGACTTTTCCCGCTCTGTTTTTAAATCTGTTTTCAAACAGCGGACGTCCTTCCTGAGTGACGGCAATATTGTTCAATACTGCAAAACCGGGATGCTTCATCTCTCCGACTTGGTCAATGACTTCATAAGCGTGGGGTGCCTGGAAAACTGTATCTCCGTTTGTTTCGTGGATCAAAATTGCGTTTTCCTGCCCCTGCATCAAAAGGATATTTTCTGAGGGATGCTTCTTTACGATCGTTTTTAAAAAATCGGCTGTCCCATATGTAATATAAACCTTCATATCAGCCACCTCCTGCTTGCTAGTATATCAAAACAATGGTATAAGTTTCTATTGGCGAGTGCTTCGAACATAATTCCAAACAATTTTTCCCATACTACCTTTAGAAAGGCGAGGTGAGTTTATGTTTAAGGTAAAGAAAAAGAAACTATTTATACCGATCATTATTTTAGTGTTAACTGCTTTTCTCGCTTTAATAGGATATATTTCAATTATTTTTCTCGGGCATTATGTCATAGATGAAAAGAAGCTGATTCTTCATGCCTCTTCTAAAATTGTGGATCAAAACGGAGATGAGGTTGCAAGCCTCTATACAGAAAATCGTGAGCCGGTCTCGATCAATGAGATTCCGAAGCAGGTCAGAGAAGCGTTTATCGCTGTTGAGGATAAACGGTTCTATGAGCATCACGGCATTGATGTGAAATCTGTCGGAAGGGCAGTGTACCGCGATATATTAGCAGGCGGAAAGGTGGAAGGCGGAAGCACGATCACCCAGCAGCTTGCCAAAAATATTTTTCTGACACATGACAAAACGTTTTTAAGAAAAACAAAAGAAGTGATCATTGCGATCAACCTTGAACGGGATTACAGCAAGGACAAGCTGCTGGAAATGTATTTGAATCAGCTTTACTTCGGACATGGGGTCTACGGCATACAAGCGGCATCTCACTATTATTTTAATAAAGAAGTAAAAGATTTGACTGTATCCGAAGGGGCGGTTTTGGCCGCTATTCCGAAGGCGCCTTCTACGTATTCTCCTGTTTTGCATCCTGATAAAAATAAGGAGCGGCGTGATACGATTCTCGGCATGATGAATGACCAAGGCTACATCAGTGCGAAAGACGCTGTCAGCGCGCAGGGCCGAACGCTTGGGCTGCACGTAAAGAAACAGTCGGAAACTCCCTGGTTTGACAGCTATATTGACCTTGTGATTGAAGAGGCGGAGGACAAGTACTCGATTTCCGGAGAGCAGCTACTTCAAGGCGGATACACGATCAAGGTGCCGCTTGATTCCAAGCTGCAGAAGATGGCTTATCAGGTGATGAAGCAGGGAAGCTATTATCCTGGAACAGATCAAAATGCTGAAGGAAGCGCGGTCTTTATCAATAACAAGACAGGCGGTGTGGAAGCGGCGATCGGCGGAAGAGATTACACATCCAAAGGATATAACCGCGTCACAGCTGTCCGCCAGCCGGGTTCCACATTTAAGCCGCTAGCAGTATACGGACCGGCGATGCAGGAAAAGAAATTTAAGCCATATTCTCTATTGAAGGATGAACTGCAATCCTACGGAGATTATACGCCGAAAAACTATGACAGCCGGTATGAGGGCGAAGTGACCATGTCTGACGCCATTACGTACAGCAAAAACGCGCCGGCTGTCTGGACGCTGAATGAGATCGGCGTCGAAACAGGAAAATCTTATTTGAAAGCAAACGGCATTGATATCCCTGATGAAGGCCTTGCCCTCGCTCTCGGCGGCTTGGAAAAAGGCGTTTCACCGCTTCAGCTTGCCGGCGCGTTCCATACATTTGCAGCGAATGGAATGTATACTGAGCCGTACTTTATTTCTAGCATAATGGATGAAGACGGAGAAACAATTGCCGATCATAAAGAAGAAGGAAAGCGGGTATTCAGCAAGCAGACGTCCTGGAATATGACAAGAATGCTGCAGCAGGTGGTCAAAAAGGGAACGGCCACGTCCGGCACCTATCACGGAGACCTGGCGGGAAAAACCGGTTCTACGTCTTATACAGGCGTCTCCGGCGCGACAAAGGACGCCTGGTTTGCCGGCTATACGCCGAAAATAACCGGAGCTATCTGGATGGGCTATGACAAAACGGATCAAAACCATTATTTAAAAGGCGGCAGCGCGTATCCGACGAGACTGTTTAAGGATATTTTGACACAGGCAGGAGAAACCGGTTCTGTGTTTACAAAGCCTAAAAACGTCAAAGAACTGGAAAGCCCGATTGAGCTGGAGCCGGTCAAAACACTGACAGCGGATTACACATTTAAAGCTGCGGGACTGTTTACCATTGAATTAAAATGGAATGCCCAAGAGGATGATCGGGCTGTATACAGAATTTATGTAAACAAGGACGGTAAGGAGACGCTTCTTGATTCAGTTGAAGGAAAGGGAAGCTATGAAATCCCTTATGCCAACTTGTTTTCGGGCGCTTCTTATAAAATTGTGCCTTATAATACACAGACAAAAAGAGAAGGGGAAGGAACCGATTACGTTCAGCCTAAATTGTTTTCCTCTTAATGGAATTCGGCGATTTTTTGAACTTTGAGCCTCATTTCTATACCATTTGCCCAAAACGAGGTATAGTGTAATAAGTCAAGAAATACGAACGTATGGTTGCAGTATGAAAGGTGGAAATCAGATGAGTAAACGAGAAACGTTTAACGAGACGTTTTTAAAAGCTGCACGGGGAGAAAAAGCGGATCACACGCCTGTATGGTATATGAGACAAGCAGGGCGCTCACAGCCGGAATACCGTAAGCTGAAGGAAAAATACGGATTGTTTGACATTACACATCAGCCCGAACTATGTGCCTATGTCACAAGACTGCCGGTTGAGCAATACGGTGTCGATGCTGCAATCCTTTATAAAGATATCATGACTCCGCTGCCGTCAATCGGTGTGGATGTTGAAATCAAAAACGGGATCGGGCCTGTGATTGATCAGCCGATCCGGTCTCTGGCGGACATTGAAAAACTCGGCCAGATTGATCCGGAACAGGACGTGCCGTACGTGCTTGAGACGATTAAACTGCTTGTCAATGAACAGCTGAACGTCCCGCTCATCGGTTTCTCAGGTGCGCCTTTTACACTGGCAAGCTATATGATCGAAGGCGGTCCGTCTAAAAATTACAATAAAACAAAAGCCTTCATGTACAGCATGCCGGATGCATGGAATCTGCTGATGTCCAAGCTTGCCGACATGGTAATCGTGTACGTGAAAGCGCAGATTAAGGCAGGCGCAAAGGCGATTCAAATCTTTGATTCGTGGGTCGGCGCGCTGAATCAGGCAGATTACAGAACATACATCAAACCCGTAATGAACCGGATTTTTTCAGAGCTTGCGGAGGAGAATGTGCCGCTGATTATGTTTGGCGTCGGTGCAAGCCATCTGGCAGGTGATTGGCATGACCTTCCGCTCGATGTGGTCGGGCTCGATTGGAGACTCAGCATTGATGAAGCCAGATCAAAAGGCATCACCAAAACAGTGCAGGGCAACCTGGACCCGTCCATTTTGCTTGCGCCATGGGAAGTCATTGAGAAGAAAACGACGGAAATACTTGATCAGGGCATGAAATCGGACAGCTTCATTTTCAACCTTGGACACGGAGTATTTCCTGACGTCAGTCCTGAGGTTTTGAAAAAACTGACAGCATTTGTCCATAAATATTCACAAAACAAAAAAATGGGTCAATATTCCTAAGCATATCTTTTGGTATCATGATGATATCCTGTCAAAATGTTTGTATCAGATCATTAAAGAGGGTGTAAACAGTGAGTAGAAAGAAAATGGGGCTTCTCGTTATGGCGTACGGCACGCCTTATAAAGAAGAAGATATCGAGCGTTATTATACACATATCAGAAGAGGCAGAAAGCCTGAGCCTGAAATGCTTCAAGATTTGAAAGACAGATACGAAGCAATTGGCGGCATTTCACCGCTTGCCAAAATCACAGAAGAGCAAGCGCACAAGCTTGAACAGCACTTAAATGAGATTCAGGACGAGATTACATTTAAAGCATATATCGGGCTGAAGCATATCGAGCCGTTTATTGAAGACGCTGTGGCCGAGATGCATAAGGACGGCATTACAGAAGCAGTCAGCATCGTGCTGGCACCGCATTTCTCCACGTTCAGCGTGCAGTCCTACAACAAACGTGCCAAAGAAGAGGCTGAAAAACTTGGCGGCTTAACGATTACGTCTGTTGAAAGCTGGTACGATGAACCGAAGTTCGTGAAATACTGGGTTGACCGAGTGAAGGAAACATATGCGTCAATGCCTGAGGATGAAAGAAAAAACGCGATGCTCATCGTATCCGCACACAGCCTGCCGGAAAAAATCAAAGAATTTGGAGACCCGTACCCGGATCAGCTTCATGAATCGGCGAAATTGATTGCTGAAGGCGCAGGCGTTTCCGAATATGCGGTCGGCTGGCAAAGTGAAGGGAACACGCCTGATCCTTGGCTCGGACCTGATGTGCAGGATTTAACACGTGATTTATTCGAACAAAAAGGCTATCAGGCATTTGTATATGTCCCTGTCGGATTTGTCGCGGATCATTTAGAAGTGCTTTATGATAATGATTATGAATGCAAAGTGGTTACTGACGATATCGGCGCAAGCTATTACCGCCCGGAAATGCCAAATGCAAAGCCGGAATTTATTGACGCATTAGCAACAGTTGTATTAAAAAAATTAGGACGTTAAAGAAGGCGATGAACATGAATGACGGCAAAAAACATGTAGTCATCATCGGCGGCGGCATTACCGGTTTAGCCGCCGCCTTCTATATGGAAAAAGAAATCGAAGAAAAAAATCTGCCGCTTGAGTTGACACTTGTTGAGGCAAGTCCGAGAGTCGGCGGGAAAATCCAGACTGTCAAGAAAGACGGCTATATCATCGAAAGAGGGCCTGACTCATTTCTGGAACGGAAGAAAAGCGCTCCGCAGCTTGTCAAAGATGTAGGGCTTGAGCATTTGCTTGTCAACAATGCGACCGGGCAATCCTATGTGCTTGTAAACCGCACCCTGCATCCGATGCCAAAGGGTGCCGTGATGGGGATCCCGACAAAAATTGCGCCGTTCGTTTCAACCGGCCTATTTTCTTTGTCTGGGAAGGCAAGAGCCGCTATGGATTTCATCCTGCCTGCAAGCAAATCAAAAGACGACCAGTCATTGGGAGAATTTTTCCGCAGACGTGTCGGAGATGAAGTGGTCGAGAATTTAATCGAGCCGCTCCTATCAGGCATCTACGCAGGCGACATTGATAAACTCAGCCTGATGTCGACATTCCCGCAATTTTACCAGACGGAACAAAAGCACAGAAGCCTGATCCTCGGCATGAAAAAAACAAGGCCTCAAGGCTCCGGCCAGCAGCTGACGGCTAAAAAACAAGGGCAGTTTCAGACTCTGACAACCGGTTTGCAGACCCTTGTAGAAGAGATTGAAAAGCAATTAAAGCTGACGAAGGTGTACAAAGGCACAAAAGTGACCAAGATCAGCCGCGGCGGCACTGGCTACTCGCTTGATCTGGATAACGGCGTCACACTTGATGCTGAATCAGTGATTATGACTGCTCCGCATAAAGCGGCTGCGGGAATGCTTTCTGAGCTTCCTGCGATTTCTCATTTGAAAAATATGCACTCTACATCCGTGGCAAATGTCGCCTTGGGCTTCCCTGAAGGCGCTGTCCAAATGGAGCATGAGGGGACGGGCTTTGTCATTTCAAGAAACAGCGATTTCGCGATCACAGCCTGTACGTGGACAAACAAAAAATGGCCGCACGCAGCGCCGGAAGGCAAAACGCTGCTTCGGGCATATGTCGGAAAAGCCGGAGACGAATCCATTGTCGATCTCTCAGATAACGACATTATCAACATTGTGTTAGAAGACTTAAAGAAAGTCATGAACATAAACGGGGAGCCGGAAATGACATGTGTCACGCGCTGGCATGAAAGCATGCCGCAGTACCATGTCGGCCATAAGCAGCGTATCAAGGAGCTGCGAGAATCACTGGCCTCCGCATATCCGGGTGTCTACATGACAGGCGCTTCTTTTGAAGGTGTCGGTATTCCCGACTGCATTGATCAAGGAAAAGCTGCGGTGTCTGACGCGCTTACCTATTTATTCAGTTAAAAACCTCCGCTGTATGGCGGAGGTTTTTTTTATTGTGCAATGTCAATATTGAGTAAAAAAATGATTGAATTGATTAGCAGGTTATGATACATTTGCATATGTACTTAATGACTAAAATGTTCAAACGGTCAGTTTCGAGGTGAATACAATGTCAATAGATCGAAAAAAGCTCATTTTGGAGGCGGCCACAAAGTCTTTTACGCAGTTCGGGTATAAAGCGACGACAATGGATCTTGTGGCAAAGCTTGCGAACGTGGGGAAGGGAACCATCTATACTTTTTTCAAAAACAAAGAAGAGCTGTTTGACGAGATTTTCACTACTTTATTGAAGGAAATGAAACAAAAAGCGGACGAAGCGATGGAGCCGAACCTTCCGTTCCATGAAAATGTACACAGAGCGCTGTTTGCCATTCTGGAGTTCAGGAAAACACATCAGCTGACGATTAAAATTTTCCAAGAGAATGCCGAGATTGGTACAATGGCTGTTCAGGAAGTGATCCAGAAAATGGAGCGAGCCATACTGTCTTATATCAAAAGTAAAATTGAAGACGGGATCAAAAGCGGCGCAATCAAGCCGTGCGACCCTGAGCTGACAGCCTTTGTGATGCTGAAGCTTTATATCGCGCTCATTTTTGACTGGGAAAAACAACACCCCCCGCTTGATAAAGAGACAATTGCGGGACTGCTTGAATTGTATGTTGTCAAAGGATTGTCAGCGAACTAGATAATCCTTTCTCTTTGCAAGAAAATGACCATTTTTCATGATGAGTCAGTTTTAGAATGGAGGCATCAGGATGAACACAATACGAAGTCAGTGGAAAGACATCGTAACAAGTAAAAAATTATTGATTCCCATCATCGCCATTTTGTTTGTCCCGCTTATTTACAGCGGCGTATTCTTAAAGGCTTATTGGGACCCGTACGGCACAGTTGACCAGCTGCCTGTCGTTGTCGTCAACCAAGACAAGGGAGCAACGTATGAAGGAGAAAAACTTCAAATTGGTGATGATCTGGTCAAAGAATTAAAGGATAATAACAACTTTGATTGGCATTTTTCCAATGATCTCGACCAATCGTTAAAGGACTTATTGAATCAAAAATATTATTTAGTTGTCGAGATTCCTGAGGATTTTTCTAAGAATGCCAGCACTGTATTGGACAAAAATCCGAAAAAGCTCGATCTGAAATACCATACGAATGCCGGTTCAAACTATGTAGGGGCAACGATCGGTGAAAAAGCGATTGATAAACTGAAAGCCTCTGTTTCGAAAGAAGTGACCGAGCAATATACGAAAGTCATTTTTGATAACTTTAAAGATATCGCCAAAGGTTTGAGCGACGCGAGCAGCGGAGCGAAAAAAATTGATGATGGCACAAAGGATGCGAAAAACGGAAGCGCCCAGCTGAAAGAAAATCTTGCGAAGCTTAAGGAAAGCACAGCTACTATCAGCGACAAAACGGCACAGCTCGCAGATGGAGCAGCTCAGGTGACAAATGGCATCCAATCGCTTGACAGCTCGCTTGGAAAATTCCAGGACAGCAGCAATCAGATTTATGATAATTCTAGCAAACTTGCAGCAGGATCAGGCAAGATAACGGGCAAGTTGAATGAACTTAATGCCGGACTTCAAAAAGTGCAGCAGGGCTTGCCTAATCTGACAAACGGGCTGGATCAGCTCAACAGTAAAGCGAAAGAAGAGTCGGAGAAAGCAGCAAAAGCGGAAAAGCTCATTAATGCGCTCGATTTAACGAAGCTTGAAACAGCTGTGAACAACTTGGAAAAGTCAGAAACTGCGATGAAGGAATTTAAGAAACAACTGTCTGACTTTGAAAACAGTTTGAAAAACCGAGATCAGGCATTTAAAAATCTCATCAACTCGAGTGATTTCTTAACAGCGGAGCAAAAAAGCCAGCTGATCAATTCTGTTGAAAAGCAGCTTCCGAAAGTTGATGCACCTGATTTTGATCAAATGCTAAGCCAGCTTCCTGCAGCTGATCAGCTGCCTGACATTGCAACGATAAAAAGCTCATTGGAAGATGTGAAAGCGGAGGTTGCACAGGTGAAGGCATTGCCGGAAGCTACCTCTAAGCTTTATAACGGCGCAAAAGCTACTCAAGACGCGATTGACAAATTAACTGCTGGATCTGAGAAGCTATACAATGCTTCACAGCAGCTGACAGATGGCCAAAATAAATTGACAGCCGGTATCGGTGAATATAATAAGCAGTTTGCAAAAGCAAAAGCGGGCTCAGAGCAATTGGTAACAGGAAGCAGCCAAGTATCCGGGGGCTTGTTTAAACTGTTAGACGGGTCTAAACAGGTCCAAAGCGGATCATCAAAACTTGCAGACGGGTCTGCGTCACTTGATACAGGTTTAGGCAAGCTATTGGATGGTACAGGAGAGCTGTCTAGTAAGCTGAAGGATGCGGCAGATCAAACAGGAGATATCGATGCTGACGATCAAACATACGGCATGTTTGCCGATCCGGTGAAAACCAATGATGACGCCATTCATTCCGTTCCTAACTACGGAACAGGGCTGACACCTTATATCCTGTCAATGGGCTTGTATGTCGGAGGCATCATGCTGACGGTTGTCTTCCCGCTGAAGGAAGCGTCAGGACGTCCGAGAAACGGTTTTGAGTGGTTCTTCAGCAAATTCAATGTCATGATGCTCGTTGGAATTATTCAATCGCTGATTGTGGCGACGGTTCTTCTTCTGGGAATTGGTCTCGAGGTTGAGAGCACGTGGAGATTTTACGTGTTTACGATCATTACGAGTCTCGCTTTCCTAGCGATGATTCAATTTTTGGCCACAACGATGGGCAACCCGGGACGATTTATCGCAGTCATTATTTTAGTGCTGCAGCTGGGAGCGAGCGGAGGAACCTTCCCGCTTGAATTGCTTCCGAATTTCTATCAGGTCATCCACGGCGCATTGCCGATGACCTACAGCATTAACGGATTCAGAGCGGTCATTTCAAACGGGGATTTTGGCTACATGTGGCAAATGGCCGGCGTCTTAATCGGTATCGCCCTTGTTATGATTTTGCTCAGCATTACTTACTTTACAATTTTAAGCCGGAAGGAAGAAACATCAGAAGAACAGCCGGCTTCATAATGAAAAAGAACTTGTTTCCTTGGAAACAAGTTCTTTTTTTATTACATTCCCCATTTGACAAGCAATCCTGTATAGGTTAAACCGCCGCCAAATCCGAAAAGCATCACGGTTTGATCTTTTTTCAGCTTCCCGGCTTTCACTGCGAGATCTAGCGCCAAAACAATCGAAACAGAGGACGTGTTTCCATAGTATTCGACACTGGTGAGCGTTTTTTCGATCGGGAACGGTGTTTTTTCACAAATCGACTCGATCATGCGCAAGTTGGCGCTGTGAGGGACAAACCAATCAAGCTCGCCGCTTGTCAGCCCTGCTTGATGTAAAAGGCGTTCAAATTCGCGGGGAACGGTTCTTGCTGCCCATTTATACACTTCGCGGCCGTTTTGGACCATTTTACCGGAACCAGCAAGCGGCATCCCGTTCAGTTCATTCCGCAGTGCGGCGCGGTACAAAATATCGCCGCCGTTCCCGCTTGTTCCTTGGACAGACGCAAGAAATCCAGGTGTCTCTTCGTCTCGTTCTACCAACAGTGCACCCGCTGCGTCGCCAAACAGAACGCATGTCGTTCGGTCCGTATAATCCGTTACCTTTGACAATGTCTCCCCGGCGATGACGAGAATTTTTTGATGAAGGCCGGATGTGATCAATCCGTTTGCTAAATGAAGGCCGTATGTAAGCCCGGCGCACGTCGCATTAATATCCAGCGCGCCGGTGTTTTCCCAGCCGAAATATTCCTGCACACGGCATGCCGTACTCGGAAAGGCGTAATCTGATGTTGTTGTAGCAACGAGGATCATATCCACATCATCAAGAGTCCCTTCATAACGGCTCTTGAGATCCTTCACCGCTTCTATGCATAAATCAGAGGTAAACTGCTGTTCATCCGCAATCCGGCGTTCTCTCATTCCTGTGCGCTGAACGATCCATTCATCAGACGTATCAACGATCTTTTCTAAATCTGCATTTGTTAAGCGTCTGCTTGGTGCATAGGTGCCGATAGCTGTAATTTTTGCTTTTGACATATGAATCACTCCTTATGGTCAGATTATAACACTAGATATTAGTATCTGGTACTAAAAAGAAGGGTTTTTCATAAAAAAAGAGAAATTGTGAAATAGGGAATCTATGAAATAGAAAAAGGAGGCTGAAAAATGGTCAGTCAAGAAGCAGTAGTCCTTATGGCGATATCCGGGGCTATTGCGTTTTTGTTGCCGATCGGACTGATTGTATGGTTTAAGCGAAGGTATGGCGCCTCGCTGAAGGTGTTTTTTATTGGCGCTCTCACGTTTTTTGTCTTTGCCCAGCTGCTGGAGGGCGGCGTTCATGTTTATGTACTGCAAGTGAATGAAATGACGAAAGAAGCGATGCAACATCCATTATGGTATGGCATTTACGGGTGCTTGATGGCCGGAATTTTTGAGGAGTGCGGGCGGTATATTATGATGCGATTTTTTATGAAGCGCCATCATACTTGGGCGGATGGCTTGGCTTTCGGAGCAGGACATGGCGGGCTTGAGGCCATCCTGATTACAGGCTTGTCCTCTATCTCGCTTATTGTATATGCGTTTGCGATCAATAGCGGAACGTTTGAACAGCTTTTGATCAATGACGACATCAAACAGGCACTTTTGCCGATTCAGGAACAGCTGCTGCATACTCCTTCGTATGAGTGGCTGCTGGGCGGTATTGAAAGAATCAGTGCGATTGCTGTCCAGATCGGGCTGTCGCTGCTTGTCCTGTATGCGGTTAAAAGCCGCCGGCCGCTGTTTTTGCTGTATTCTATTCTTTTACATGCGCTGTTTAATGTACCGGCGGTTTTATACCAAAAAAGAATCATAGAACATGCTGCTGCTGTTGAAATCATTGTTGCTCTGATAGCGGCCGTATCAGTTTATTGGATTGTAAAAGCAAAAAGGCTGTTTCAATAAAAGGTCCAAGCAGCAGTAATGCCCGCTTGGAAAAATGTGAATGGAAATATTCATTAAGCATGGGTCATCAGAATATTTCTGATTCAGTCTTTAGCAATGACAGCAAGAGTGTCTGTGTTTTTTACAAGAGAAACAATGGTGTTTCTTTTTCTTCTTCTTCTCGCAAGGGTCATGGCATTCTTTCTTTTTCTTGCAATGGTCGTGGAAATCTTTATCGAACCACTCGTCAAAGAACCAAAAATCATCGAACCAATCGTGACAACGACATTTCTGTTCATGTGAATGACGACAGCACATAGATATCCCTCCTCTTCCCATGCTCTCTACAGCATATGAGAGATTGATAGGAAAAGATTGGACGGGTCCCTCGGGAAAAGAGTATATTTTAAATAGAAAAATAAAAGGAGGAATGTCCTATGACGTCCGTACGTAAAACGATGGAGCTCATTAAAGAACTTGTATCGATCCCAAGCCCAACAGGAAATACATATGAGGTGATCAATTATATTGAAAGCCTTTTAAAAGAATGGAAGGTAGGAACGGTTCGGAACCATAAGGGCGGATTAATTGCAACGCTTCCCGGACGCGATACATCCCGACACCGCATGCTGACGGCGCACGTTGACACCCTCGGCGCTATGGTAAAAGAAATTAAAGCTGACGGCCGGCTGAAAATCGATTTGATCGGCGGGTTCCGCTACAACTCGATTGAGGGGGAGTATTGCCAAATTGAAACCGCCTCGGGAAAAACATATACAGGCACAATTTTAATGCATCAAACGTCTGTGCACGTATACAAAGACGCGGGTAAAGCTGAGCGGAATCAAGAGAATATGGAGATCCGTCTCGATGAGCCTGTTCACTGCCGGAAAGATACGGAAGAGCTTGGCATTGGCGTCGGAGATTTTGTGTCGTTTGATCCCCGTGTCGAGATCACATCAAGCGGATTTATTAAATCGCGCCATTTGGATGACAAAGCAAGCGTCGCCTTATTGCTCCGCTTAATTCATCAGATTCAAACAGAAGACATTGAATTGCCGTATACAACTCATTTTCTCATTTCAAATAATGAAGAGATCGGATACGGCGGGAACTCGAATATTCCTCCTGAAACGGTCGAATATCTGGCGGTTGATATGGGTGCTATCGGAGACGGGCAGGCGACAGATGAATATTCAGTATCAATCTGTGTGAAGGATGCGAGCGGGCCGTATCATTATCAGCTTAGAAAGCATTTAGTCCATTTAGCCGAGAAGCATCATATCGACTACAAGCTTGATATTTATCCGTACTACGGGTCGGATGCGTCAGCAGCGATCAAATCCGGGCATGATATTGTGCATGGCCTCATCGGGCCGGGAATTGACGCTTCGCATGCATTTGAACGCACCCATAAATCATCTCTTCGCCATACGGCTAAGCTTCTGTACTATTATGTACAGTCACCAATGGTATAAGGGGAAGGCGAATGAAGATTTATGAGCTCAAAAGCACATTCGGCTGGGAAGGTGATGGCGGCTTGGGGGAACAGCTGATTCAGCAAATCCTTGCCGGAGAAAAAACAGCCACGTGCGCGCCGAAATCATTATATTCAAAAGATGAATTGAGTGACGTGTATCAAACAGCGGGGCAGCTTGTTACCGTTTATGATAAATATGACAAACCGAGATGCAATATAAAAGTGACAGATGTGTTTGAAACGACCTTTGGAGCGCCTGATATGAGGTTAGTCAAAGGAGAGGGCAATGGAGATCGAATTGATGAGTTTCAGGAGGACCATCGGATGGCATGGGCGGAACTGATCAAAAACGGTGAACTGGAGCTGAATGAGGATACTGTTTTGATTACAGAGCTGTTTGAGCTTGTTAAAGATTAAAAAAGCCTGCGGGGCAAGAACCCCGCAGGCTTTTCATTAACCGGAAATGGTTGCGTTTTGGTCTGCTTTTGCTTGGGACATGACCGTTTCTGCTTTCGCAGGATTAAACATGCCTTCCCATTTAGACATAACAACGGCAGCAAGCGCGTTACCAGTCAGGTTGACAACTGTACGTGCCATGTCCATGATGCGGTCTACACCGGCAATAAAGGCAAGTCCTTCAGCCGGAACGCCGATGGTGCCAAGTGTCGCAAGCAAGACAACAAAAGAAGTACCAGGCACGGCAGCCATCCCTTTAGATGTCACCATTAATACGAGCACAAGCGTAATTTGGTGCCAAATTGTCAAATCAATGCCGTATACCTGTGCCAAAAACAGCGCGGCAATAGATTGATAGAGAACGGAACCGTCTAAGTTAAACGTATATCCGATCGGAATAACAAATGAAACAATGCCTTTCGGGCAGCCGATTTTCTCCATTTTTTCCATGATGCGAGGAAGAACCGTTTCAGAGCTGGACGTACTGAACGCCAGTAAGATTTCGTCCTTCATGTAAGCAAGGAATTTGAAGATGCTGATTCCGGCAATTTTTGCGACAATCCCGAAAATGACAATTAAGAAGAAAGCAAGGGCGACATACACCAATCCGACGAGCTTTCCGAGAGAGAGTAGAGAACCGAGTCCAAATTTAGACACAGTCACTCCGATAAGCGCGAAAACGCCGAATGGCGCTACTTTCATCACAAGGTTTACAACGTGGAACATGGCATGGGATACACCTTCGAAAAAGGCTAATACAGGCTTGCCCCGTTCGCCGATCGCTGAAATTCCCAATGCAAATAGCACTGTAAAACAGATGATGGCAAGAAGATCCCCTTCAACCAAGGATTGGAAGAAGTTTGTTGGCACAATATGCAGGAACGTTTCCGCCACTGATTTATTGCTTTGTTCTTTTTCAGTTTCAACATATTGACTGATGTCCGTTTTTTGAGCTTCGTGTATATTAACTCCTGTACCCGGATGGAAGATGTTTGCAAGGGCTAGTCCGAGAATAATGGCAAAAGTCGTAATAATCTCGAAGTACAGAATCGTTCTGAAGCCTAATTTACCGACTTGCTTTCCATTTCCTGCACCGGCTACACCGATGATTAAGCTGGAGACAACAATAGGAATCACTATCATTTTGATTAAGCGTAAAAAGAGATCCCCGATTGGCTGCAGGTAAGTAGGCAATGCTGGGTTGCCATACCAAATAACGCCAACAATGACACCTAGAATAAGTCCAACGAATATTTGTGTGGCTAATCCAAACTTAATTCTTTTCATAGATTACCTCCCAAAAAACAAAGTATCAACATATATCATGAATAGACATATATTTAATCTCACTATTAGATCAAATTATAATAGATAAGAATCGAATTCGTCTATAGTAAATTATATTTTGAAAATAAAGAATATTGCAAAACACAATATAAATCACCAGAATTATCTAAAAACGGGTGAGCTTTGACCTAACCTGACTATTATTTAAATATATATAAGTTAAACGAATAAAAAAATCTCACACTGTATGTGTGAGATTTTCGCCCCTTTACATATCGTTTATTTTTATACAGTCGCTGCAAATATTTATATAACATTCATGCTGTTCATCTATCTTTTTTCCGCATTCTGCACACTTTTTCGGAGGCAGGTTTCTAAAAAAATCAGTCATTTTTTCTAGCATAACCAATCCCTCTTTCCCCTTTGTAATGCTTTTATTGTAATATAACAGATGATAAAAATCAACAACTGTTTTGATACAATGTTTAAAACATGCTTTTTTTAAGAAAAATGGGTATATTGAAGGAGGATCAATTTTCTTGAAAAGATAGGAGGACATTATGAAAGTTACAGTTATCGGATGCTATGGCGGTTTTCCGGCCGCAAATGAAGCGACGTCGGGCTATTTGTTTCAGTCAGGTGATTACTCTTTGCTTGTCGATTGCGGCAGTGCCGTATTATCTAAGCTGTTCGGATATGTGCCGGCGGAAAAGCTGGATGCGGTGGTTCTGTCTCATTATCACCATGACCATATCGCTGACATCGGACCGCTGCAATTTGCCAAGCAAGTCGGTTCGTTTCTCGGCAAAGGAGAGCACACGCTTCCGATTTACGGACATGATGCTGATATAGAACAGTTTCAAAAGCTTACATATAAAACACATACAAAAGGGATTGCTTATCAGCCGGATCAGCCGCTGACTGTCGGTCCGTTTACGATCACCTTTTTAAAAACAATTCACCCGGTGACGTGCTATGCCATGCGGATTACGGATGGCAGCCATACTGTCGTATATACCGCTGATTCCAGCTATCAGGATTCATTTATTCCGTTTTCGGAAAATGCCGATTTGTTGATCTCAGAATGCAATTTTTATGCCGATCAAGACGGGACAAGCGCAGGCCATATGAACAGCCTGGAAGCCGGGCGAATTGCAAAAGAAGCGGGAGCGGGAGAGCTGCTGCTGACGCATTTGCCGCATTTCGGCATGCATGACAATCTTCGCAAAGAAGCGAAAACCGTTTTTAACGGCGAAGTGAATATTGCGAAATCAGGTTTTGTGTGGGAAGGATAAAGGAGGAGCACCATGTTATTTATTGACAATCAAAACATCAATGATCCGCGGATCAATCTTGCTATCGAGGAGTACTGTGTAAAGCATTTAAACCCAGAACAGCCGTATTTGCTTTTTTATGTGAATCAGCCGTCTATTATCATTGGGAAAAACCAAAATACGATAGAAGAAATCAATACAAAATATGTAGAGGAAAACGGAATTATCGTCGTCCGCCGCTTATCAGGCGGAGGCGCTGTGTATCATGATCTGGGGAATTTGAACTTCAGCTTTATCACAAAGGATGACGGGGACAGCTTTCATAACTTTAAAAAGTTCACTGAGCCGGTGATCCAGGCTTTGCACCAGCTCGGGGTTGAAGCGGAATTGAGCGGCCGGAACGACATTGTCGTAGATGGCCGGAAAATATCCGGAAACGCCCAGTTTGCGACAAAAGGACGCATTTTCAGCCACGGCACTCTCATGTTTGATTCAGCCATTGATCATGTTGTGTCAGCATTAAAGGTGAAAAAGGATAAAATTGAATCAAAAGGGATCAAGTCAATCAGAAGCCGTGTGGCAAACATCAGTGAGTTTCTTGACGATAAAATGACCACGGAAGAATTCCGCAGCCATTTGCTTCGCCATATTTTTAACACAAATGACATTCAAAATGTGCCGGAGTATAAGCTGACGGAAAAAGATTGGGAGGTCATCCATCAAATTTCAAAAGAGCGCTATCAGAATTGGGATTGGAACTACGGACGCTCACCGAAATTTAACCTTAATCATTCGAAACGCTATCCGATCGGGTCGATTGATCTGCGCCTGGAAGTCAAGAAAGGCAAAATTGAGGACTGCAAAATCTTCGGAGATTTCTTCGGTGTCGGTGATGTATCTGAAATTGAAAACCTGCTGGTCGGAAAACAATATGAACGCAGCGTTATCGCTGATGTGCTGGATGATGTGAATCTCAAGCATTACTTTGGGAACATTATGAAAGAGGATTTCCTTGATCTGATTTATTAAGGCAAAACACATTGTTTGAAAGAGCGATTGTGTTTTTGAAATAATGGAGGCAGGAGGGATTCACATGAAAGTGTTTTTAATCGGAGCGAACGGACAAATCGGTCAAAGACTCGTTTCTTTATTCCAAGACAATCCTGATCATTCCGTCAGAGCGATGGTCAGAAAAGAAGAACAGAAAGCGTCTCTCGAAGCTTCCGGTGCAGAAGCTGTGCTTGCGAATCTGGAGGGCAGCCCGGAAGAAATCGCCGCGGCGGCAAGAGGCTGTGACGCGATCATTTTCACAGCCGGTTCAGGCGGCAGCACAGGTTATGATAAAACGCTGCTGGTGGATCTTGACGGAGCGGCAAAAGCAATGGAAGCTGCGGACATCGCCGGAATCAAACGGTTTATCATGGTCAGCGCCCTGCAAGCCCACAACCGTGAAAATTGGAATGAATCACTTAAACCTTATTATGTGGCCAAGCATTACGCTGATAAAATTCTCGAATCCAGCGGCTTAACCTATACGATTATCCGTCCGGGGGGGCTTCGCAATGAGCCTGGAACGGGAACTGTATCAGCAGCGAAGGATCTGGAAAGACGATCTATTTCCCGTGATGACGTTGCGAAAACGGTCATTGCTTCTTTGGATGAAACCAATACGGAAAATCAGGCCTTTGATTTGACAGAAGGAGATACGCCGATTACCGAAGCATTGAAGAAACTATAACAGTACGGACACTCGGGGCTTTTTGCTCTTGAGTGTTTTTTTCTGTTTCTCTATAATGAAGGGGAAAGCTTATCTTCAATAATGAATGACTGTTCATTCACTTTAAGGGGTGGGAGAATGAATCTCGTTTCGAAATTGGAAGAGACAGCATCTGAGAAGCCCGACAGCATCGCATGCAGGTTTAAGGATCACATGATGACGTATCAAGAGCTGAATGAAAGCATTCAGCGATTTGCGGACGGCCTTCAGGAAGCCGGTATGGAGAAAGGGGACCATCTTGCTTTACTGCTTGGTAATTCGCCGGATTTTATCATCGCGTTTTTTGGTGCGTTAAAGGCCGGAATTGTGGCTGTACCCATCAATCCGATGTACACGCCGACAGAAATCGGTTATATGCTGACAAATGGCGATGTAAAAGCGATTGTGGGCGTTGATCAGCTTTTGCCGCTTTATGAAAGCATGCATGAATCGCTGCCGAAGGTTGAGCTCGTCATTTTATGCCAGACAGGAGAGGCTGAGCCGGAAGCTTCAGACCCAGAGGTCAGAATGAAATTGACAACGTTTGCAAAAATATTGCGTCCGACATCTGTCGCTAAACAAAGGCCAGAGCTTGTCCCTGATGATACCGCGGTTATTTTATATACGTCAGGAACAACCGGAAAACCGAAAGGCGCAATGCTGACCCATCAGAATTTGTACAGCAATGCCAACGATGTCGCCGGCTATTTGGGAATGGATGAGAAGGACAATGTGGTCTGCGCTCTTCCTATGTTTCACGTGTTTTGTTTAACCGTCTGTATGAATGCTCCGCTGATGAGCGGCGCAACTGTCTTGATTGAACCTCAATTCAGTCCGGCATCTGTTTTTAAGCTTGTTAAAGAGAGGCAGGCGACCATTTTTGCCGGTGTGCCTACGATGTATAATTACTTGTTTCAGCATGAAAACGGAAAGAAAGATGATTTTTCTTCCATTCGGCTGTGCATTTCAGGAGGCGCGGCCATGCCAGTCGCACTGCTGACGGCGTTTGAAGAAAAATTCGGCGTTACCATTTTGGAAGGCTACGGGCTCTCGGAAGCATCACCCGTCACGTGCTTTAACCCGTTTGACAGGGGCAGAAAACCGGGCTCCATCGGGACAAGTATCTTACATGTCGAAAACAAGGTCGTAGATCCGCTCGGACGCGAGCTGCCCGATCACCAGGTCGGTGAATTGATCGTGAAAGGTCCTAATGTAATGAAAGGCTATTATAAAATGCCGATGGAAACAAAGCATGCGTTAAAAGACGGATGGCTTTATACAGGGGACTTGGCAAGACGGGATGAGGACGGCTATTTTTACATTGTTGACCGGAAAAAAGACATGATCATTGTAGGAGGATACAACGTGTATCCGCGTGAGGTGGAGGAAGTGCTGTACAGCCACCCGGATGTCAAGGAGGCGGTTGTCATCGGTGTGCCGGACCCTCAAAGTGGGGAAGCGGTAAAGGGATATGTTGTACCGAAACGCTCTGGTGTAACAGAAACGGACATCATGCAGCATTGTGAAAAACATCTGGCAAAATACAAACGGCCTGCTGCCATTACGTTTCTTGACGACATTCCGAAAAATGCGACAGGGAAATTGCTCAGACGGGCACTGAGAGATATTTTGCCTCAATAATATGAAAAAAATGAAAAAGCGAAGCGGCGGAGCTTCGCTTTTTCATTTTTAATCCTTTGCTTCTTTTTTAATAATGTTTAGCAGCGCCTTTGTATCGCGTTTGCTTAATTTGTAGTATGTGCCGTCCTTCAAATAAACGGCTTGCTGGCTGCCGCCAACCCATAGTCTGAATGAGTCGTACCGGTCTTTATGAAACTTGATTGTCCCTTCGTAATCAGGGGTTGATGTTTTTTCTGTCTTCAGCTGTTTTCCCTGATTCATAATGTCCAGCATGTCTTTGACGTGCTGCCTTTTTTCAATCTCGATATCTTCCCGGCCGCTTGAAGACAGCGTAATCAAATCCGCGTCTACCGATTGATACACATCGCCTGACCGGCTGTAAAGATAGAAAAATGCAAGAAACACAAGACCGATAACCACGATGGCTGCCACTATTTTTTTCATTTGCATCACTCCAAACATTGTTAGTTTTCCCAGCGATCGGGCTTTCCATGCTTAAAAGGACGGAAAAGTACGAGCGCATAGCTTGGTTCTAAGAATTTGAATTTATGATTACAATAGAAGTAACGGGTTGATGTGAGGAGTGAGGCGTTATGCGGAAGTGGATTGCGGCAGCAGGGCTTGCATACGTGCTGTACGGGCTGTTTTTTTATTGGTATTTTTTCCTGTCCGGTGATTCCGCAGTACCGGAGGCCGTGAAAGGGACGAAGGCTGATCCGGCTTCTTTCATGAAGCCGTCTGAATTGGCAGTGGCCGAGCAGTATTCGAATGTAAAGAATTTTCTATTTTTTATTGGGATTCCTCTTGATTGGTTTTTGTTCTTTGTATTGCTGGTCAGCGGCGCTTCAAAGAAAATCAAGGGATGGATGGAAGCGGCCTTGCCTTTTCGGTTTTTGCAGATCATTGGTTTTGTGTTTGTGCTTTCGCTGATCACAACTTTGGTGACACTGCCTTTAGATTGGATAGGCTATCAAGTATCGCTTGACTATAACATTTCTACACAGACAGCGGCCAGCTGGTCTAAGGATCTGGTCATAGACTTTTGGATCAGCTTTCCGATCTTTACGCTTTGCGTTCTCGTGTTTTATTGGCTGATCAAAAGGCATGAAAAAAAATGGTGGTTATACGCTTGGCTGTTAACTGTGCCGTTTTCGCTGTTTCTGTTTTTTATTCAGCCGGTCATTATCGATCCTTTATACAATGATTTTTATCCGCTGAAAAACAAAGAGCTTGAAAGCAAGATTTTAGAGCTGGCAGAAGAAGCCGATATTCCGGCTAATCATGTATATGAAGTGAACATGTCTGAAAAAACAAATGCGCTTAATGCCTATGTCACAGGAATTGGGGCCAACAAACGGATTGTATTGTGGGATACAAC
Organism: Bacillus sp. G16; assembly: GCF_021282335.1. NCBI lineage: Bacteria > Bacillati > Bacillota > Bacilli > Caryophanales > Bacillaceae > Bacillus > Bacillus sp. G16. Next base: position 154,221 of record NZ_JAJSOZ010000009.1, read on the forward strand.
GCTGAACAAACTTGATGATTCAGAAATTCTCTTTATTATGGGCCACGAAATGGGCCATTATGTCATGAAGCACGTCTATATCGGACTGGCCGGCTATTTGCTCGTGTCGCTCGCTGGATTTTATGTCATTGATAAGCTTTACAAGCGGACGGTCCGCTTTACCCGCAGCATGTTTCATTTAGAGGGAAGGCATGACCTTGCAGCACTGCCGCTGTTATTGCTTTTGGTGTCCGTTTTGAGCTTTGCGGTCACGCCTTTTTCTAATGCCGTCTCGCGTTATCAAGAGAATAAGGCTGACCAGTATGGGATCGAGCTGACGGAAAACAGAGAAGCCGCTGTCAAAACGTTTCAGGATTTGGCCGTGACGGGACTGAGCCAGGTCAATCCTCCGGAGCTTGTTAAAATATTCAGAGGCAGCCATCCTTCGATTATGGAACGGATTCAACGAGCGGAAAAAGAAGAGAATGCGCCAGAACATCCTGCCTCAGAACAGGATGCTGACAAATAAAAAGAAGCAGGTATGGAGGAACCTGCTTCTTTTTTTCTATTATTGTGCAGCTGCTTGTACATTGATTAACCCTTTTCCATAGTAGAAAGAGCTTCCAAGGTATGTTGCAGTGCTTTCTAAACGGTCACGGACTTGCGCGTTCGTCCAAGTCGGGTGCTTAGAAAGAATTAACGCTGCTGCTCCGGCAACGTGAGGAGTCGCCATTGACGTTCCGTTGTAAGCACCGTAAGTGCCTCCAGGAAGTGTGCTTTGGATGGACACGCCAGGAGCCATCACATCAAGCTCAGAACCTGCGCTTGAGAATGAAGCTCTTTGGTTGCTGCTGTTTACCGCACCTACCGCAATGGTAGAAGGATATTTTGCAGGGTAGCCGACTGTGCTTGTGCTGCCCGATGAACCTTCGTTTCCGGCAGCGGCAGCAACAACGATGCCGCTGGAAACGGCTTTATCAACTACTGTTTTCAGCGCTGTTGAACCAGAAGGTCCGCCAAGGCTCATGTTGATAACATCCATATTGTTGGAAATAGCCCACTCAATGCCGTTAATAATCCAGCTGTATTGGCCGCTTCCTGTTGAGTCAAGAACTTTTACTGCATATAACGATGCGTTTGGCGCTACGCCCAGAACACCGATTGTGTTATTAAGAGCGGCAATCGTACCGGCTACATGTGTGCCGTGAGAACTGCCGTCCTGATATGGGTTTGTTTCAGAAGGTACGAAGCTTGCTCCGCCTTTGACGTTTAAGTCAGGATGAGAAGAGTCAATTCCGCTGTCGATAACAGCTACTTTTACATTAGAGCCTGTGTAGCCTTGAGAGTGAAGAGCCGGCGCTTTAATTTGAGAGATGCCGTAAGGAACAGATTGCGCATATTCATGTGCAATATGATCTTCTTCCACATATGCAACGCTCGGATCTTGTTTCAATTCTTTTACAGCTTTTTCATCCAATGTTGCTGTGGCTGCGTTAACATACTTAAACTGCTTTTGAACTTTTCCGCCTTTCTCAGAAATAACATCCTTTTTCTTGGCGGAACTCATGGCACTCATTGTCTGTTTGAATCCGACAATGTATTTCTTTTCTGTACTGCTTTTTCCGGCAGCCTGCGCAGACATGTTGCTGAACGCCATCGTAAAGATTAACGTTAACGCAAACAACAAGCTGATCCACAATTTTTTGCTTCTCACTCTTTACCCTCTCCTTTTAAAAAAGATTCAGAGTAGCCTCACTTAAGGGACTATTCTGTAAATTTATTGTAATAGATGGAATAATATTTTAGTAGACCCATTTTTTTGCGATGATTTTATCTCTATTTAGGTATATCATCTCTCGCTATTTCTGTAGAGACTCGAAATAACTAATTTTATACAGAAAAGAACGAAAATAGACATGAGTAAATGTTCATTATGCTGAAATGTCATGCTTTTTCAGGTTAAATGCTCCTGAGTCCCCGCAAATTCCTGTCGAAAAAAATCCTTCTAATGACCTGCATATGTTTCCGTGAGATCAATGGATATTATCGTGATATTTTTTCTATGTATGCTGATAAAAGTATTCTGATAAATAAACTTTACAGAAAATTCTATTAAAGTTAAAATGAAACGATTATAGAGAGGGAGGAAGAAATGAGATGAACATTCGCCAAGCAAAGACATCAGATGCAGCAGCCATCGCGCCGTTATTTAACCAGTATCGGGAATTTTATAAGCAGGCGTCCGATCTGAAAGGGGCAGAGGCTTTTTTGAAAGCGCGTCTGGAAAATCACGAGTCTATTATTTTGATAGCTGAAGAAAATGGAGAATTCATAGGTTTTACCCAGCTCTATCCAACGTTTTCTTCTGTGTCAATGAAAAGAATCTACATATTAAATGACTTATTTGTCGCTCCTCATTCGCGAACAAAGGGAGCTGGCGGGCAGCTGCTGTCTGCCGCAAAGGATTATGCTGCGGAAAACGGGGCAACTCGTTTATCTCTTCAGACTGAACACCACAACCTGACGGCAAGAAGCTTATATGAGCAAAACGGCTATGAAGAGGATACTGCATTTGTCCATTATCGTCTCAGTGTGCCAGCGAAGTGAAAATGGAAGCTTGATGGTTTGGTTTTTTGAACGTTCTTCGGTTACGATAGAAACGAAAAGGAGTGTGCCGAATGTCAACGTTATTTCAAGCATTGCTGGCAGAAAAAAATGCCGATGATGTTTCAGTCAATGTAAAAACCATGTCAACAGAGGATTTGCCGAAAGATGGCGTCCTGATTAAAATTGCTTATTCCGGCATCAATTATAAAGATGGCCTGGCAGGAAAAGCAGGCGGAAATATCGTCAGAGAGTATCCGCTTATTTTAGGCATTGATGCTGCGGGTACGGTTGTCTCTTCCAATGATCCGCGTTTTGCCGAGGGAGATGAAGTGATTGCAACAAGTTATGAGCTCGGTGTCTCCCGCGATGGCGGATTAAGTGAATATGCTTCAGTGCCTGGTGACTGGCTGGTGCCTTTGCCAACAAATCTTACTTTAAAAGAAGCGATGGTGTACGGAACGGCGGGATTTACAGCGGCGTTATCGGTGCACCGGCTTGAACAGAACGGCCTGTCTCCGGAAAAAGGGAGCGTGCTTGTCACAGGAGCAACCGGCGGTGTCGGCGGAATTGCTGTATCGATGCTGAACAAGCGGGGCTATGAAGTGGTGGCAAGCACCGGAAACCAGGAGGCGGCTGATTATTTGAAGCAGCTCGGTGCAAGCGAAGTGATCAGCAGGGAAGATGTCTATGACGGAACGCTTAAGGCGCTGTCCAAGCAGCAATGGCAGGGAGCGGTTGATCCAGTCGGCGGAAAACAGCTTGCCTCGCTTTTAAGCAAAATCCAATATGGCGGATCTGCCGCGGTGAGCGGCTTAACGGGCGGGGGAGAGGTTCCTGCTACGGTGTATCCGTTTATTCTTCGCGGGGTCAGCCTGCTCGGAATCGACTCAGTGTACTGTCCGATGGATGTCAGAGCCGCTGTTTGGGAGCGCATGTCTTCCGATCTCAAGCCTGATCAGCTGCTGACAATCGTGGATAGGGAAGTACCATTGGCAGAAGCGCCGGCTGCGTTAAAAGATATTTTGCAAAATCGCATTCAAGGAAGAATCATTGTGAAGCTTTAACAGGCCCAGCTTGCAGAGAAAACTATGTTTTTCTGCAAGCTTTTGTTTTTTAAAAAAGAATATGTACAGGGTATTAAGCTGCTGAACTGCTGTGTCCCGAAACAATCCGCCATTTGCCATTTTTGTTTTGTCATACGCGTGTGTAAGTAAATTCACCTTCAAATGGCAAGATAGCTGTTTTAATCGTTCCTCCCCTAATTTGATTTTCATCCATACCCTTTCACCCTATCTTCCTATTATAGTCCCACTTTGTTACAGTAGGAAACAAGCTTTTCCTGTAAGCCGGACTTTCTCTTCTCATTTTAAAAATAATTAGTGATAATGATTCTCATTCCGTGTTATACTATCTCTTGGACATCTTACTCTTAGAAACTACATACAGGAGAGACTAAAACGCATGAAGAAAACACTGATTATTCTTACAGTTTTACTTCTTTCTGTCTTAACGGCTGCCTGCTCGTCTTCAAGCGGCAATCAAAACAGCAAAGATAATAAAGTGGCGGTAACACATGATTTAGGGAAGACAAATGTGCCTAAGCAACCGAAGCGGGTTGTTGTTCTTGAGCTTGGTTTTATCGACACGCTGCTTGATCTTGGCATTACACCTGTCGGGGTTGCCGATGATAATAAAGCGAAGCAGCTGATCAACAAGGATGTGCTGAAGAAAATTGACGGCTACACATCTGTCGGCACCCGCTCACAGCCAAGCATGGAAAAAATCGCTTCATTAAAACCCGATTTAATTATTGCCGACACGACCCGGCATAAAAAGGTATACGATCAGCTCAAAAAAATCGCACCGACGATTGCGCTTGATAATTTAAACGCGGATTATCAGGATACAATTGACGCTTCACTTACGATTGCAAAAGCAGTCGGCAAGGAGCTGGAAATGGAGAAAAAGCTGACGGCGCATGAAGAAAAGCTTAATGAGACAAAGCGAAAAATCAGTGCTAACAGCGCGTCCGTGCTTTTAATTGGAAATACAAACGATACGATTATGGCCAGAGATGAAAATTTCTTTACATCAAGACTTTTAACACAGGTTGGCTATCAATATGCAATCAGCACGTCAGATAACAGCGAATCAGGCAATGGCGGCGACTCAGTGAACATGAAAATGACACTTGAGCAGCTGCTGAAAACAGATCCGGATGTGATCATCCTGATGACAGGCAAAACGGATGACATCGATGCGGACGGCAAACGCCCGATCGAAAAGAATGTGCTGTGGAAGAAGCTGAAGGCAGTAAAAAACGGACATGTGTACCACGTGGACCGCGCAGTATGGTCTCTGCGACGCAGTGTGGACGGGGCGAATGCTATTTTGGATGAGCTTCAGCAAGAGATGCCAGCTGAGAAGAAATAAAAGAAAAGACAGGCGAATGCCTGTCTTTTTCTTATTTGATAAAGCCGGATAAGTGGCTGTTGATATTATAGTCTTTAATTCGCCATTTCTCTTCTGCAAATTCAATGTTGCTGAGGCAGGCGTTGACAAGGCGAGTGCTTTGTAGCTCTGGGTCACCGCCGGAAATTTCCGTCAGCAGTGCGTGAATCGCTGCGCCGTGCGCGACGATCAGCACCTTTTGGTTTGGATACGCCTGATTCACTTTTACCAAACCGCCCATCAGCCTGTCAGTGAGCTCTTCCAGCGTTTCCATATTAGGATAGTTTTTATCCGGATATCGCTTTGTCCGTTCTTCCAGTTGCATGCCCTCCGCATCGCCGTAATCGCGTTCCTTAAAGTCATCCATTTCGACAATTGGAAGATGCAGATATTCATTAATGATTTCCGCGGTTCTTTTCGCTCTTTTCAGCGGGCTCGTTACAATGACATCCCAAGAAAAATCCTTTACGTATTCTCCGGTTTCTCTCGCTTGGCGTTCACCTGTCGCGTTCAGCGGGATATCGGTTTTGCCTTGGCATTTTTGCTGCAGGTTCCAATCGGTTTCTCCATGTCTTACTAAGCAAACGGCTGTCATAAAATCCCCTTCCTGACTTTGGTCATATCGCTATTATACTAAATCAAAAGCGCGTATCCTATGAAAAAGCCTATGCCATAATTTCAAATAATAAAGCCAGCCCGATTCCGCCGCCGCTTCCGATAGCAGCAACGGCATATTGACAGTCTGTCCGTCTTTGCGCTTCATAAAACAATCTGGTTACCAGAGCTGCCCCTGATGCGCCGTACGGATGGCCGAGAGCTAACGCGCCGCCGCGCACATTGATTTTTGAAAAGGGGATGCCGAGTTCTTGCGAGCAGACACAAATTTTGACGGCAAAGGCTTCATTGATTTCATATAAATCGATATCATCAGGTGTTAAATTGTGTGTGATTAAGAGATTACGGATTGCATCAACCGGTGCAGCGGGCGGATAGTTTGGGTGAATCCCGCTGACGGCGCTGCCGATAAACCGGAGCACTGGCTTAAGCCCTAGGGCTGCCGCTTTTTCTTCTTCCATTACAAGGAGAGCGGCCGCTCCGTCTGATATGCCGCTGCTGTTGGCTGCTGTAACCGTTCCGGAGCTGGTGTCGAAAACCGGCTTTGCACGAGGAATAATTGCTTCTATCGGCCGCTTTTTCAGAAATGCTTCGTCCGTTTCCAATTCCCCGAGAGGAACAATTTCTTCACGGTAATATCCGCCATCATGCGCGCTTCTGCTGCGTTGATGGCTGAGAAGCGCATATTCATCCTGCTTTTTTCTGCTGATGGAATAGCGTGCTGCCGTATATTCTGCCGCTATGCCCATGTCAGGATCACCGATCGCATCTGGAGAAAACCGGGCCCGCTCTGAAAAGGGCGATTGGCTGCTGCTTTCTGAGCCGCCCGCGATATACATCGTGCCGGCTCCCGCTTGAATGAGACTGCAGGCATAGCGTACAGCTTCAAGGCCGGAGCCGCACTGTCTGTCAATCGTCATCCCGGGAACCGATAAAGGCAGTCCGGCTTGCAGAGCTGACAGCCTGGCGAGATTGCCGCCTCTGCCGGTCGCGTTTCCGAGAATCACCTCGTTGATTTGATTCTCTAGCTTTCGGCTGAGACAGCTGATGATAGGAGCCGCCAAATCCTCCGGGAGAAAGTGGTTCAGCAGCCCGTTTTGTTTTCCAAAGATCGTTCGTTTTGCATCAACAATAACCGCATTCAAGTTACACTGCACCCTCTTCTAGCCATTTCCTCACGCTGGAACGGGCGATTTTTCCGCTGCTCGTTTCCGGCAAGCAGTTTGTAAACACCCATTTTTTCGGGATTTTGTAGGATGCCAGTTTCTGTTTGCACAAAGCTTTCAGCTTTCTGGCATCAGTGTTTCCGTGAATGACAGCTACAGCGATTTCTCCCCAATACTCGTCAGGGATTCCAACGACTGCCGCGTTTTCAACCTCTGGACAGGAGAGAAGCACACGTTCAACCTCTTCTGGGAAAATATTTAATCCTCCGTACACGATCATCCCGTTTTCTCTTCCTGATATGTATAGAAAGCCATCCTCATCGACACAGCCCATATCATCCACTGTCATCCAGCCGGATTCATCTGGTGCGCTGCCGTTGACATAGCCGGAAAACCGCATCGGGCTTTTGACAAATATTTTCCCGATTTCCCCTGGCTGACAGCGTTCTCCCGCAGCGCTGCGGATTTCAATCTGGACGTTGTGAAAAGGGCGGCCGGCTGAATGCGGCTTCCGTTTGCTGTCTTCCGGTGAGGAATATGTCACAAAGCTAAGCTCTGATGTGCCGTAAAAATCGTATAGCTTGAGATGAGGCCATTTTGCGGCCAGCTTCTTCTTAGATTCTGCCGGCCAGTCTGCACCCGATGAAATGATTTTGACAGGACTGTCGGGAAAACCCTCAATCCGGGCAATGGCGTCTGTCATCGTCGGTACGGTATAGAGAACGTTGACTGATTCATGGCTCAGCCATTCCTTCGTTTGAGCAGGGGAGAACTTTTTCAGTAAACAAACGGTTCCTCCTAGAAACAAGGTGCTGACAGCCCCATATAGGAAGTGAGAGGACATTAACGTCCCGGGAATCAGAACCTTATCATCTGATGAAATCGAAAAATCTGTTTCCGTACACGTAAAGCTCTCCATCCATGAGCGGTGAGATCGCGTGAAGGCCTTCGGTTTTCCTGTCGAGCCCGACGTAAATCCCATATAAAAAGGGTGCTCCGGATCAATGGTAGGCACGGGATCAGCGGATGCCTCAGAAATATCTGCCATACAGTTATCAAGCAAAATAACAGGTGTCTGGCTATCTGTCAGTTTGTTTTTGAAAAAGGATGAAGTAACCACAAGATCCGCATTGCTTATGGACAGCCGCTCCTTGCATTCAGCCGCGCTCCAGCGTGTGTCGATGGGAACAGCCGTGCATCCCGCCGTTGCGGCTCCGGCAAACAGCTGTAAAAACGCCAGGCTGTTCGGGAGAAGGATCGCCACACGCTTCGGCATGCTCGGCAGCGACCGCAGCCAATTTGCGGTTTGAGAGACAAGACGAGCCCAATCCTGGTACGTGATTTGCTCCGATTCAGTATGGATCGCCACACGCCCGGGCGATTTTTCGGCAATAGATGAATAGGTATGAGTAATTGTCATAAAATCAGCCTCCTTTCGTAAATATCGTATCAGAAAGAGACAAGGCTTGGGTGATTTTAATGGCCAGAAACGCAGATACAGCTGCTTTTATCAAATCACCAGGTACATATGCAAGGCTCATGAAGGCGGCCTGTGACAAATCAATATGCATGATAAAAGCTTGTACTGGTATACCGAGCAGATAAATAAAGATGATGCCGAATACAATATGAGTGAAAAAGAGACGCAATACAGTCACTTTTCGCAGTCTGGAAACGGCTAAACTGATCAGCCACGAAGCGAAGGGATAAGCGATCAAAAAGCCCGCGCTCGGCCCGAAAAAAACGCCAAACCCGCCTCGTCCGCCGGGCAAAAGCGGCGCTCCGAAGGCAACGAGCAGCAAAAAGACAAGCTGGCTTAAGAAAGCAGACTTAGGCTTGAGGATGCTGCCTGCCAGCATCACACCAAGCGTTTGTAATGTAATCGGAACGGGTGTAAAAGATAAGAAGAGAGGGGGCATAAAGCCAAGCACTGCCATTAGTGCGGTAAAAATGGCAATATGCATCATGTCTATTAATCTCAGCATGTGAAATCCTCCAAACAGTAATAAAATATGGTTATACAATAAATGCAGACAATTAGTATGTCAACTTAATTTTAATTTTAGTTAACATACTAAACGTGAAAAAACCGGCTGCATGGCAGGCCGGTTTTTGATGTTTATTCTTCTGTCAAAATGACAAGCGAATCAACAGATGCTGCCACGTGAGAAACGGCGCGGCTGACTTCCTGAAGCCCTCCAAGAAAGGCCTGCAAATCGACGTCGATTTTGCCTGATTGCTCTTTGCTGATTTTCATGCTGTGGACGATTTCATCGAATAAGCGGTTAATTTGTGTCATTTTTTCTTTGCTCTCGCTGACTAGCCCATTCACGTCTTTGATATGCTTTGAGACGATGTTGATTTGTGTATTCGTATTGTTCACAAGCTCAGACACGGTAGAGACGGTTTTTTTCGTGTCCTCAGAAAGCTTCCGCACTTCGTTTGCCACTACGGCGAAGCCTTTGCCGTGTTCACCGGCGCGGGCAGATTCAATAGAAGCATTGAGCGAGAGGAGGTTTGTTTGTTCAGCAATGCCTGTTACGATGCCGAAGATTTTTTCAATTTGCTGTGCGATTTCATCCAGCTTGACCATTTCCTTTTCGATTTGGACAAGGCTTGTGTCAATTTTGTTCATCTGTTTTTGCTGGATTTCAAGCTCTTTTTTCCCGCCGATAGACTTTTCTTCAACAGTGCTGGATGTCACTGTGCCGGCTTTGGATGCTTCGGAAATGCCTTCAGATTTGTCCACAAGCTCTTGAACAGATCTGCTCGTTTCTGAAAACAGATTGGCAATCGACCCGGAGGTTTCTTGAATTTTCTGATGAAGAAGGTTTTTCTTTTCCTCTTGTTCATCGCGGGTTTGGTTGTACTCGCTTTGAAACGCTTCAAGGACAAGCTGCTGTTCTAAGTTCAAGATTTTAGTTGTCGCTTTAATAGCTTTCAGCAGTTCTTGGTGATTTGTAATAGATGTCTCGTAAATGTCAATCATGGACAGAAGCAATTCTTGAAACGCGCCCATGTACCATTTTGGCAGGAGGCCGATTCTTAAATGAATGGAGGCGATTTTGTTTCGCTTTTCAATGAATTCATCATCGATAACGCCTGCAAACATTTCCTGAATATGCCGTTTTAACGTTTGTTTTAAGCGGTCAACTGAGCTGTGGTCATTAATGATATCCATCAATGAGCTTTCGTGGTCAAGGTTTTTATAAAACGCATCGACGATGTATACGATGTTTTCTTGAATTAATGGCTGAAGCTGCTCTAAAACGTAAAGCTCGCCATCTCCTAATCTGACCATTTTGAGCTGTTTTTTGACATCTGCATGTTTGTTTGTGAGCTGAATGCGGTTTTTTTGCTGTCCGTTTGAATCAGAAAAATAAGCTGTTTCTTGTTTTCTATCTTTTTTAAATAACAATACAGTGATCCCCCTTGGGAAAAATATAATTTTTACTTTTTGGCTTTTTAAGCCTTTTTCTTTTTTATCGGTCAAGGGGAACATGAATGAAGATGCAGATGAAAAATATTTATAAAAACCGTTCATTAAAATGAACGGTTTAATTGAGGTCTATTTGTTTTAATGGTTTGATGGCTGGGCCCTCCACAACTTCTCCGGTTGGCTTAAAGCGTGACCCGTGGCACGGGCAATCCCACGTATGCTCGCCGTCGTTCCACTCGACCTCGCAGCCTAAATGGGTGCACGTCGTATCGACGAGATGGAGGCAGCCTGTTTCATCTCTGAATGCTCCCGCACGTCTGCCGTTAATGGTGACGGCTTTTCCTTCACCCGGCGCGATCTCTTCAAATTGGACGTCAGGCTTTTCAAGCTTGCCTTTAATGAAATGCTTGGCGACATCGGCATTGTAAGAAATCACTTTCTGCAGTCCGGGGTTCAGATGGAAACGGGACGGCGTGAAAATGCTTTCGTATGGATTGTCTTTTTTCTCCACAAGGTCTGACAATAGAGTGGCAGCGACAGCCGATGACGTCATGCCCCATTTTTTGAACCCGGTCGCTACAAGAATATTGTCCTCATTTTCCGACATAGGCCCGATAAACGGAATTTTGTCGATTGTGACAAGATCCTGGGTGGACCAATAATATGGGATGCTTTCGATGCCGATGGTGCTTTCAGCCATTTGTCTCAGTGTTTCGTAATGTGTCGACATGTCTTTTCCCTGGCCGGTTTTATGGCTTACTCCACTGAAGAGAATCAGCTTTTCACCGTTTACAATGGTATAGCGGAGCGCCACTGACGGCTGATCGATACTCAAATACATGCCCTCGGGATATTTGCTCTTCGGCTTGATGGCGAGGACATACGATCTGTCAGAGTACATTCTCGCAGCATATAATCCGCCTCCGTCATAAAAAGGGAAGTGGGAACAGCATATGATAAAGCGGCTCTTAATGGCGTGCCGGCTTTTTGTTACCACTTCAGGCATTTCTCCTTTTTTGATATCAAGCGCAACGGTCTCTTCATAAATCCGTCCGCCTTTTTGAACAATCTGCTCCAGAAGCGCTTTTAAGTATTGAAGCGGGTGAAATTGGGCTTGATTCTTCATGACAAGCGCCAGCTTAGAACCTAAGGGAATCGGAAGCTCCTTGATAAGGTCTCTTTCAATTCCAAGCTTTGTATATGCCTCATGCTCAGTGCGGATTTTTTGCACAGCGTTTTCATTTGCTGTATACAGATATGCATCTTGCTCGATCCATTCACAATCAATTTGATGTTCATCCACAATTTCTTTTATGTAATCAACTGCGTTTTGATTTGCTTCATAATAAAGCCTCGCGTGGTTCAATCCGAAATTGCGGATAAATTCATCGTAAATCATGTCGTGCTGTGCCGTAATTTTAGCGGTTGTATGGGCAGTGGTGCCGTTGAGGACCTGATTTGCTTCAATCAAGACGACACGGAAGCCTCTTTTCGTGAGTTCATATGCCGTTGTGATTCCCGTAATCCCGCCCCCGATAATGGTGACATCACATTCAGTATCCTCTTGAAGCGCCGGAAAAGAAGGCAGGTCAGTCGATGTTTTCCAGTATGTTTCGGGTGCTTCCTTTGCAAAATATGGATTAGCCAAGCCATTATACCTCCAATCAGATTTATTCTTAATTTTTCCATATTCTATCTTTTCATACATAGGAAGCAGGCATTGTTCATAACATAGTAGGGTTGAAAAGGAGTGATTTCATTGGCGAATCAAAAAAAGAAAACATTGCCGCCTCAGCATCAGAACCAGCAGCCGGGCTTTGAATATCTCATGGATCCCCGTCCGGTTTTTGATAAGCCGAAGAAAGCGAAAAAATTAGAGGGCAAAACCGCTATTATTACTGGAGGAGACAGCGGGATCGGACGTGCTGTATCGGTGTTATTCGCAAAAGAAGGGGCTAATGTGGTCATTGTATATTTGAATGAGCATCAGGACGCCGAGGAAACAAAGCAGTATGTAGAAAAGGAAGGGGTAAAATGCCTGCTGATTGCAGGAGATGTCGGAGATGAAGCGTTTTGCAATAATGTGGTCATGCAGGCAAGCCAAGCATTTCCGTCGATTGATATATTGGTTAACAATGCAGCTGAGCAGCATGTCCAGCCCGGCATTGAAAAAATCACAAGCCACCAGCTGATCAGAACTTTTCAAACGAACATTTTCTCCATGTTTTACTTAACAAAGGCGGTGCTGCCTCATTTAAAAAAGGGAAGCTCTATCATTAATACCGCTTCAATTACCGCCTATAAAGGGAATAAAACGCTGATCGATTACTCAGCGACAAAAGGAGCGATCGTTACGTTTACAAGATCACTTTCCCAGTCGCTTGTTCAGCAGGGCATACGGGTCAATGCAGTAGCGCCGGGCCCCATTTGGACACCGCTTATCCCGGCCAGCTTTGCCGCAAAGGATGTGGAAGTGTTTGGGTCAGATGTGCCGATGGAACGCCCAGGACAGCCGGTGGAAGTGGCGCCAAGCTATTTATACCTTGCCAGTGACGATTCCACATATGTCACAGGACAGACGATTCACGTCAATGGCGGAACAATTGTAAATGGGTAATAAAAAGCCAATCCTTGAGGATTGGCTTATTCGCTCTGCTTGAGCGCTGCATATTCTTTAGAGAGCGTAAGAAACGCATCTTTATCTTTTTCGTCCAAGGCTTTGTTGATTTGGTCCGTCAGCATGGCAAGCCGACGCTTATACAAGGATTCATCGAGCACCATTTGAATGTAGACATCCGTCATTGTGACATCAAATTCTTTTGTTTTTTGCGTGTTGCGGGACTTCATGAGCTCAGTGTACGATTTTTTCTCTTTCATAAAGAATCCCCCCAATGCCTTTTTTATAGTATATGGATATAAGTCGAAAAAATCAATAAATTTTTATAATTTTTAGACAACTAATACTTGGCAATCTATCGACATATCCTGCAAAATGCCGTAAACCGGAAGATCATAAGAAGGTAAAATCGGTTTATTACTAGTTATTTAGTAC